>JAEMSV010000022.1 GCA_016462625.1 Solirubrobacteraceae bacterium
CGGGTGACGTGGGGGTGGTGGTGCTCATCAGGGATTCTCCGAGCGGATCGGTAGGGGCAGCCTGGCGGTGCGCCGCTGCGGGCGCATCGGCGGTAGTTACGGGGCGGGGTGTGGTGAAGCCGCTAGCGCGGGGTGGTGCGTGGGACGTGCAGCAGCCGGGTGAGGGCCAGAGACGCGGGGCACTCGCCGAAGGCGACGAACAGCCACTGGTTGACCCCGACGAAGGCGACGAGCAGCAGGAACCACGGGGAGACCAGGGCGCTGAGCAGGGCGCCGAGGAGGGTCATGGTGCCGGCCATCGCGAAGAGGATCCGCTCGAGCGGCCAGTTGGTGCGCTGCGCGACGCGATCGGCGGCGCAGGAGGTGTTCGTGATCGTGTTCATCGTGTTCCCTCCACCAGTTGGGTCAACTCGGCCAGCTGCGCCTGGAGCCCGCCGCAGACCTGCTCGCAGAGCTCGTAGACGCCTTGGTCGGCCACGCGGTAGTACGAGCTCGTGCCCTCCTTGCGCCGCGAGACGATCCCCGCCTGCAGCAGCACGCCGAGGTGCTTGGACGCGTTCTGCTGGCTGGTGCCCAGGCGCTCGGTGATCTGCGCGACCGACAGCTCGCCTTCGCGCAGCTGGTCGAGGATGCGGATGCGGTTGGGATCCCCGATCACCCGCAGGCGCGCGGCGATCATCTCGGCGAGGTCCATGGGGATGGGGCTGGGGAGCTTCATGACAACTACTGTAGCGTACAACCGTAGAGTTGTCAAAGCTGATGGTGAAGTTCAGCCGAGCACTGGGACGGGACTCGCGGTGCGTCATTCGACATTGGCATCTACAGACGTCCACTCCGTCGACCCGGGTCGCACCGTCCATGTGGTGATCCGCGCTTCGGTGACCAGACGGGCGCCGGCGGATGTGGCGCGAGGCCAGCAGCACGTCGACGTTCGTGTTGTGGGTGAAGACCACCGCACTGGGGGCGTCGACGTGGAGGGCTCGCCGGGCGCATGCGTCTGCTCGTTGGCTTTGGGGTCTCCCCGGCGCTTGCCTGGGGGCCTCCGGCGAACCGCGGCACCGATCCGGCGAAGCTCAAGCCGACCGCGCGCATCGCGTGCGTACCGAATGACGAGTCGAAGATCGCGGAGACGACGTCGATCTCGACGGGTAGGTGGGCCGACGGCGGAGAGGAGCTCACCCAGCGCTTTGTCGACGTCAGATACGGGCGCGTTCAGCGCAGACCAAGGCCTGCGGCGGATAGCTCGTTTCCGGGCAGGTCGCCCGGGGACTCCCGGGGGTCGACAGTGTCCATGTCTGGCGGGCAGGTTGATTCGGCTCGCGCGCGTAGCGCACGGGGAGTCTTCATCCCCCTGTCCGCGTGGCTGCGGCAGCAACACGTCCAAGAGCTACAGGCGCTTCTCGGTCCGCCCGCTACCGCACGGTGAGCGATACCTTCGCGGCTGTGCTGACGTTGTCGGTCGGGTCACGAGCGGTCACCCGGGCGACGTAGCGCCCGGGTCGCAGGGACCGTGGGAGGCGGATGCGGACGGTTCCCGCTCGCGGGGCCGTGGTCCGGATCGCGGGAAGGGGCACGAGCCGGCGGCCCTTGCGGCGCGACAGCACGGTCTTGATGCGCGAGGGCTCAGAGACGGTGAGGACGAGCGTGCGGCCTCGGATCCGCAGGCCGCGGATGGCGGGAGCCAGCGTGTCCTTGGGCAGCTCGATGACCGGGCCCGGACCCGGGGGATAGTCATTCCCTTGCCCTTCGAACGGCGGCTGGGGCGGAGCGATGCCTGTTCCGGTGAAGACGACTTCGCGTCGCCCGCCGGCGTCGTTGGCGTTCAGGCTCCAGGAGTCCTGTGTCGGGCCGGCCGTGGTCGGGCTGAACTGCAGGCGGATGGTCCGCGAGGCGCCCGGGGCGAGCGTGGTGCCTTCGGCCAGGGCGTCGAGGGCGACGAAGGCGCCGAGCCCCGGGGGTTGTGAGCGGCTGATCACCGCGGCCGCGCCGCCGGCGTTCCGGACGGTGAACGTGAGTTCGCGTGACGAGCCGAGCTCGACGTCGCCGGCGTCGAGTCGCATCGGGCTGGTCTCCATGACGGGAGCGTTCGAGGCGGTGCCCGAGAGCACGATCGTCCGGGTCCCGCCGTCGCTTTCGATGACGATCTCGTCGGCGAACAGTCCGGTCGCGTTGGGCTGGAATCGCAGCTGCAGCAGCGCCGAGTGGTCGGCGGCGATCGTGAACGGCGCGCTGACGTCGGTGTCGATCGCGAACGGGGCGCCCGGTGTGTGCACGGACTGGACGTGCAGGTCGGCGACGCCGTCGTTCCAGAGGCTGATGGCCTGGCGCAGCGGCGGGCCGCCGATGAGCGCGCCGCCGAACGACACGGGTGTGATCGGCCGCAGCACCGGCGCCGGGCTCAGACCGCGTCCCGAGAGTCCGGTGCTCACGTCGCCTTCGGAGGTGCTGACCGTCAGTTGGGAGGCGAAGGTCTCGACTCCGTCGGGTGCGAAGCGGACGGGCACGTCGAGGGTCTGTCCGCGCGTGAGCGTGATCGGCAGCGTCGGCGGGCTCGCGACGAAGCGCGGGTCGCCGGAGCTGACGCTGCGCACTTCGACGGTGCGCGTCGCGGTGAGCGTCGCGGTGCGGGTCACGTCGGAGCCGACCTGTGTTCCGGGAAAGGCGAGGCTGCCCGCGGTCAGGGGCTGCTGGACCGGGGCGCCGAAGCCGACGATGGCCGCGCGGGTGCTGGTGGGGCAGCGCGACGGCTCGCGGGCCGAGGCGCAGCCGCGCGCGGCGACGTAGATGCGCCCGGCTGCGACTCCGGGCGGCTGGAACTTGCCCGACCGGCCGATCGGCCAGCTGCGAAGCAGGACGGGGCGCCCGCCGCGCGGGACGGCGTCGTAGACCCGAAGCTGCGCGCCGAAGCCCTCCCAGGGCGCCCACACGACCCACAGGAGTCCCGAGCCCGCGCGCGTGCCGTCTGACGTGACGACGGGCGTGCCGGAGTCCAGCGAGAACTGGTCCGTCGACGCGCCCTCGGCCGACAGCAGCGGGTTGCCGGACGGGTCGACGCCGTAGCCGAGGACCTCCAGGCGACCCTCGCTTCCGCCGCCGACGATCCCGCCGCCCGACGCGGTGTTGACCCACACCCAGCCGCCGTCGCCGGGCCACACGGCGGGGCGCGACCAGACGCCGCCGATCGGGCCGGCCTCCTGCAGGACGCGGTTGCCGCGCCCGACGCCCGTTCGGACGCCGCCGAGGTCGTCGCGATCGAGCAGGTAGACGATTCCCTGTTTGCCGACGGCGACCATCAGGTGCGGGTGGGCGGGGGTGCCGAAGTGATCGTCGGGCAGGGCGACGGGGCCACCTGAGCCGAAGTCGACGTCCTGCGGGTCGAGGAGCGGCGCGTCGTACGGCGTGAAGAAGTCGCGCGCCGACAGCCGCCCGTCGGTGCCGACGCCGAGTCGCACGACCGACTGGCCGAGCCCGCCGGGCGGGCTCGTCCCCGGGATGACGCCGGTCGGTGACTGCGCGTTGCCGGTGAGGAAGAGGACGCGTCCTGGGCCGTCGCTGACCAGCCCACCGCCGGACTGCCAGATCCCCGCCCCGGCCCCGGATGGCACCGCGGACCAGCGGGCGCGGACCGTGCCGTTCGTGCCGATACCGACCACCCACCCCTGGTAGGGGCCGCGGTCGCAGTGGCCGGCGAATGCGGCGTAGACGCCGCCGTCGAGCAACAGGAGTCCGGGCCGCTGCAGTTCCCACCGCGACTGGAAGTGCACGCCCGGCGCGTTGTCGGCGGCGAAGCCCTCGAGGGTCACCGGGAACCCGGGGCGCTCGGTGCCTGTCGCCGCGTCGACGGCGTGGGCGACGTAGCGCACCTGCGTCGGGTCGTCGACACGCCGCGACGGGTCCGTCGGATCGGGCTTCGTCGCGTAGCGCTTGGCAAAGAAGTACACGGTGTCGGTCGCGGGGTCCCCGACCGGCGTGCCGGTGACGCCCGTCGTTCCGCGCGGGACGTCACACCCGCTGTCGCCAGCGGTCTCCCTGGTCGAGTCGGCGGTCGCGACCGCCGTGCCCAGCGTGTCCGGGCCCAGCGACCAGCGCTCGGCGCCGGTCTCCGGATCGAGCCCGTACACGCGGTTCTGCTCCGTCGCGACGATCAGCGTGCCGCCCACGACGACCGGCTGCGCATCGACCTGGTCTCCGACGGCGAGGTCGCGGCGAAACAGCTGACCGAACGTGCTGCCCGTGACGAGACTCCGCGTCAGGCCCGCCTGATCGCCGTACCACCCGGTCCGCTCGTTCCCGCCCCCGTACGTTGGGGTAACCGCGGCCGCAGCCGCGGCGGCCGCCGCGAACCACAGACACAGCCCGAGCCCTGCACTCGAAGCCAGTCGGAAACGCAAGATCGCTCGACTATACGTCACCGCTCCCCCAAACGAAATCCACGCGTCTCAGAGCGTGGTGCTGCGCTGAGTCGCCGTACTGTCGACTGACCGAGCGGTGGACAAGCGCACCGGATGAATGCGCGAATCAGCGTGCGCGATCGCCGCGATCCAACCAGACCTGTTCGCGCTTGCCCCGTGTCCACACCAGCACGGATGTCGATACGGAGCTGGCCAGTGCCGCGGCGGTTGCGCCTGACGCGACACGGCGAGGAGCGGAGAGGGCGCCATCGATGTTCACGTGACGCACAAGCAGATCAGCGCGTACCCTCGCCCACCCGATCGGGAACGCGTGGCTGCGCAAGGTGAGGAGCTCGAAGCCACCTTCCGGCGCCGCGACAACTGACGGCCCGTGCTCCCACGGGCCTGTCTTGTGCGCGGGGCCGAGCGGAGCGGTGGGCCCAGGCGTGACTCGGGTGCGCACCGTTGAGCGCCGGAGCCCGCTGCCGTTGGTGCCAGGCCGGACACGCGCCTCTGTCCACACGACGAGCTGTCGGCCCGCGGCATCGACTGCGAAAGCGGGCTCCGTCGGGCCGCCTCCGTCGTCCGACGGCTTCGTGGACACCCGCTCGGCGTGCCACGCTCCAGCGATCGGGCGCTCAAGGACGATCGGCCCAGAGGTCACCAAGCTGTGGGCGACGGCGTCCTGCCATACAAAGGCCGGGCCAAGGCCGGCCGTCGCGATCGGCGCGCGGACGACGCCGGTGGCGATCTGCGACTCCGAAAGCTGTCCCGTCGGACCGACAGACGACGCGACAAGCCGCGCGAGCGGCCCACTGGTCCACCGCGCCACCAGCAGCGAACCATCCGACGTCGGGATCGGAACGACGCGCGTGCTTGCGCTCAGGCGCGTGTGACGGACCGCGCCGCTCTGCGGGTCGATCACCGCCACGTGACCGCCGCCGGAGACCCACGTGACGACCACTCGGCCGTCGGGCATCAGTGCCACCCGTGGCTCCTTCGACGCGGTGCGCGAGGCACCCAGTGCGGGGCAGCGCCGCAGCGGTTGTCCCGCTCCCGCCAGCATGCAGCGCAGCCCTCCCAGATCGAGCCAGACGACCGCCCGCGCACCGTTGCCGGCGACGGCGACCTGCGGCTCGATCGCGTCCCGGGCGACCAGCTGGACGGTGGCACTGCCGTTGACCGGGACGGTCGCGAGCCGCAGGGGCCGCGGCGCGGCGCCCGAGCTGAACCCGAGCGCCGCGATGGTGGTCTGTCCGGCGTCATCGACTCCCGTGCTTGCGACCTGGCCGGTGAGCGCTGGCACCTGGGTCGCCGCCGTCGACGTGGCGACGGGGCCCCCAGCGGCCACGCCAAGCAGCAGAGCCGTCCAGCTCAGGATTCGGATCAGTGGCGGGTGCATCAGGCGTCTTTCCTATTGCGTGTAGTCCGGGCTGTTGGACCCGAACACGGGTCGCACACATGCGGCGCTGACAAAGCCCCAGAAGCCCAACTTCTTCTTCGCGCTGATGTTCTTGTAGACCATGTAGACGTCCGTGTCTTGGCGCGGGGAGCCCGGACCGGATCCCGCGCGGTACCTCGCGCCGACCAGCTCTCCGTTCTCGAGCTCGTACCCGGAGTCCCGCAGCAAACGCCACGCGCCCTTACGCTTGCGGTAGTTGACGTAGATGTGCGCGTCCTCGCAGACGATCTTGCTCGGCCGTGTGTGGCGCGGACCGTTACCCCCGTTCTGCTTGAGCCGGTCGTCGTAGCGATCATCGCCGCCCGACAGGTTCCACCACGTCTTGGCG
This sequence comes from Solirubrobacteraceae bacterium, assembly GCA_016462625.1. The sequence goes on from JAEMSV010000022.1 coordinate 6,182, forward strand.
GGGTAGCCGTCTCCGTCGGGGGCCGTCCACTCCGCCGGGACACGCGACGACACGTTGTCTTGGGTGTGCGACTTGCCCGGACCGCAGTTCACTCGCTTCTTGATCTTCTTCGGGGGGCTGGGCTCGTCGACTGCTCTGGCGTCAACCCAGGCGCATCCGCGGAAGCCGTCCTTGCCGCCCCACGCATAGCCCCAGTAATACTGGTCGCCGTGGCCGCCGTCGTGGGAGTGGGCCTGGTCTTGGACGTCGAACTTGTCGCCGGGAAGCAGCGAGCCGATGGTATGGCCCAGCGGCTTCTGGCGTAGCGTCGCCTGCGTGTCGTCGGCGTCCGTCTCCTCGATGTGCGGGAGCTTCGACGTCCATCCGTTGGTGGCGTAGTCGCTATTGATCGCGCTGAACACGGAACCTGGTCCGTATCCCTCGAGGTCGCCCTCCCAGTCGCCCGTCACATCCGGCCCCGCGGTCCAGGCGTTGGTCACGCCCGCCGTCACGCGCTTCGCGAGCCCCAGGTCGATTCCGGCGTCCTCGGCGATGGCTGTCGACGGGACCCAGTTTCGCTGACCGTCGCGGAAGACCTCGACGCGGCCGTTGTCGATGTTGCGGACGAAGTCACCGTCGCGGATCTTCGCGCGGATGGCGCTTTCGACGATTGCGACGTCCGCTGGGCGCAAGCCGTTCAAGAGGGCGCGCGCCGCGGCGTCGGACGCCGCGGCGTTGAACGCATCGGCGACCGCCGCGGCCTCCTCGTTCTCTATCGCCCCGTTGCCGCCGCCGAACTGTGCCGACGTCGGGTAAGCCTCGGGCGCGAGGTAACCCGCCGTGCCTTGGTCGGCGTAGCCATTGGCCATCGCGTTGCTTCTCTGCCCGGCATCGGTCGTGTAGAAGTGATCGGCCCACCATGGGTTCTGCGCGGTGCCGGGATTCCACAGCTGCCAGAACGGGAGCGTCGCGGCCCCCTGCGGGCCAGGTGGGACATAACCGATGACCCTGATGTTGGTGTACTGCATCCACGAGTCGACCGAGGCGTAGAGCTGAAATGGGTCGATCGTGTAGAAGTGATCTTTGGAGATCGCTGAGTACGCCTCGTATAGGGGGATCGCCCCGGCGACTGGCTCCGTGCGGATCCGGCCGGCGTATCCCTGCAGCGCGTATCCCATGCCGCCGTACTGCACGACCTCTCCGGCGACCGCCGTATAGAAGTGGTCAACAAGGCTCGTGTTCTCCCACATCTGGGCTACCGGTAGCTCCGTCTGCTGGCCGTTGTTGTCGAACAGGTAGCCGACGACGTAGGGGGCCGCCGGGTAACCGCTGCCCTGGAACTTGCTCGCCAGCCAGTCGTTCGCGGTGTAGTAGTGCGCGCCCGAACCCGGATCCGCCGTCGTTCCGGGGTTCCAGAGCTCCTTCAGCGAAACCGTCTCGCCATAGGAGTCGGGCATGACGTAGCCGACGATGTCTGCCGAGGTCCGATCGGCGCTCCAACTGCCGCAGGTGGCGCCGGACTGAGACCGCCAGCGATACGCGAGGAACGAGTCGCAGTAGGCCTGCTGCATGTTCGCGTCCGACGTCGAGTAGTAGTGGTCGGTCATCTTGGCGGAGTACATCTCGTACAGCGGCACCGACCCAGGAGCCTTGACGTTGTACACGTAGCCGACGATGTCGCCGCCGGAATACCCGGCGGGCGCGGTGGCGCCTCGGCTGTAGTAGTGATCGTTCACGAGCGTCGTACCGGTCTTGTGGCCGTAGTAGTGGTACAGGGGGACGCGACTGGCGTTGGTCCCCTGCGGCGTCTTGGCCGCCGCTGTCTGAAGTGATGAAAGGAAGCTGCGCACTCCTACCAGGTAACACCCGGAGGTGTCCGAGGTTGTGCATGTCGGCGTAGCTGCGCCGAACTGGGCCAAGTCGGTTTGGGCGCCCTCGATCTGGAAGTACCGAGCGCCGGCGTCGTATCCCGCCTTGGCGAGATCGAAGGTCCCATTGATGCTCGGGGCTTGGCTCTGATCGCGGAAGAACCACGACTGCACGCTTACCCCGAGCGACCCCCCATACGCCGCGGCGAGCTCCGTGGCGCCGGGCTTGGAGAACGAGTTGATCTGATCGGGAAAGTTCGTCGCGTACATCGGCACGACGGCGTTGCCCCACTTCTTGAAGTAATACCGGCCGGCACCGCTGTTGAGTACCGCGACCCAACCGTGCGAGGGCTCGGACCAGATGACCTTCTTGCCAGCCGCACGAGCAGCGCTGACCCACCGGTCGATGAGTGCCCAGTCAACGGACGCCGCGGCTTCCTTCCACTTCCACCCGTTCACGGCCGCGTTGTACGAGATCACCTCATGCATGTAGAGCCCGAGATTGTTCGTCCGTCCGAGCACCTCCGTCGCGGATGCCTCGGGGACATACAGCGGCTGGCTGGTGTCCTGCCGGAAGTCGGACGAGGCTGCGGTGTAGAAGTACTTGAAGCCGAGCCGTTCCCACGTCAGCATCGCGACGTCGTCCTTGTCGGGATTGACGGTGCGAATCGCGGGTTGGACCTTCGATCCAGCCGTGCTGTAGCGGTTGTACTCGTTGCGCATCGCGTCTTCCGTTGTCCAGCACGCCCCGCTGCCGCTGCAGTGGTGACTGGTTGCGAGCAACAGGGCGGTGTACGTGGGCGTCGTCGGTGTGGGGCCTGGCTGCACCGACGAGTCGGTCTCAACTGTCCAGGACCGCTGGGCGGTCGTCCCCGCCTGATCGGTCGCGACCACGGTCACCGTATGGTCACCGTCGGGAACGGTCGCGAGCGCCGCCGCGTAGTCACGATCGAGGGTGCATCCGCCGGGTGTGCAGGCCTGCGTGCTGAAGTCCTTGCGTGTGCCGTCGATCTTGAGCTCGATGCTCTTCACGCCCGAGTTTGGATCGGTCGCGGTCACGTGGACCGCAGAGCTGTCTGTCTCCAGCGAGGTGCCTCTGTCGTCCCACAACTCTCCAGTCAGGGCGAACGTCGGCGGGGTGACGTCGGTTCCGACGGTGGGGGACGCGGTCCGGACCTTGTCGGTGCGGTCGTAGCAGTACGTCCGCGTCGTGCCCTGCGGGTAGGTCACGACCGTCTTGCCGAGGTCGGTGCTCACGCATGGGCTCGTCGGAGCGGAGTAGGCAAAGGCCGTCGTCTGGTCGTGGGCCGCGACAGTGTCGGGGCCGTACGTGACCTTGCTCACGCGCTTGAGGCTGTCGTACGCCACCTCGATCGAGATGGCACCGGGGTAGTCGACCCTGGTGACACGCCCGTGATCGTCGTAGACGTAAGTGGTTGCCTCCGTCTTGCCCATCGCTGATGCGCCGCTGAGCAGATGGTCGGCATCGTGCTGGTAGGTGGCCTCGTTGGTCCCGTTGCTGATGCCCGTCAGATCTCCTGACGCGTTGTATGTGTAGTCGAGGTGGCGACCCGTGGTGTCCGTGATCTGCGACAACCCGTTCGAGCCGTAGAGCAGGTTCATCGCGTAGCCGCCGGTGCGGGTGATCTTCACCAGGCGGTGTGGATCGCTGCTGTCGAACTTCCACTCCTCGCCCGTGGCGCCGAACACGACGGTCACGGTGCCGTCGGGTCCCTCAGTGAGCGTCGCGTTCCACCCAGGTGGTGCCTGGTAGGTGCCGTCTGCCTTCTGCGAAAACCGGCCGTGCAGACCCCCCGCGCCCTCGAAGATGTACGCACCGTCGACCCAGTAACGCGAGAGTGTCGTCTCGGCACCCTTGTCAGCGGTCCAGCCGGGGCCGAAGCGACTAGACGCGAGGTCCCCTGCCGTGTTGAAGGTCCGTGAGAGGTTCAAGGTGCCAGCGCTCGCGGCCAGGGAGACGTCCTGTTCGTTCATCACGAGATTGCCGTTGCCGACGTTGACTTGAACCTTTGTGGTCGGGGTCGGCTGGATCGTCTCGAAACTCGCCTGGGGCTCGTTGCCGGTCCGCGGGCGCCAGTCGATGACGATCCCTAGGCCGTCCAGGTTGTCCATGCGATTCAGCGTCTCGTTGGCGGCCTTGACCAGGAGTCCGCGGTTCGCGGTCGAGCCGTCGAGCCATCCCTGCGCCAAGCGGCCGATGCCCAGCCCGGCCCAACCGCCGGCCCAGGCGCTGTACAGCTTGCGCTTGGTCTCGCGCGCTCCCATGTCCCCGCCGGCGAGCGTCCACGCGGTCGTCCCGTCGAACTTGTTCCAGGTGGCGTTCGCCGTGTAGGCGCGGGTCAGCGGATACGCCTCGAGCTCGACATCGGCCGGCGTGGCTGTGTTCCACGTGAAGAAGAAGTCGGACGTCATGATGACCGAGTCGGCGGGCATCACCGCGGCCATCTCGGCCAGGTCGAAGTCGACGAGCGCTCGGTGAACGCGGCCGTTCTCGCGGCCGACGCTCACCGGCATCGCCGCGGTGGTGCACTTCTTCGTGTCCGCGAGGCTGCCGCTGGCGAGTTCGCAGGTCGTGCCCGGGCCGATATAGGTGGTCGGATCGATGACGACGGGGAACCGGCGGTCGGGCGAGTCCAGCCACGTGCGATCGGCGACGACCTGCACCGTCCAGCCACCCGGGGCCTCGGTCAGCTCGTAGCGAACTGCTTGCGAGACCTCGCCGCCGGCATCCTTCATCCACGGCGCCGCGAGGGTGAACGCCCGCTTACCCGAGCCCTCGCGGAAGACGATCTCTCCCGAGCCGATGGGCTCGGGAGTCAGACCCTGGCTGGCCTTGACCCGGAACGAGAAGGTGTCGCCCGCAGCCGGTGACGCCAGCGTGAGCGATTCCTTGAGCGCGTCGCCGTCGGCGCGGTAGGCGACCCGAACGTTCGGCAGAGCGTTGTCGAAGGTCGCCAGCGATCCGCTGACCTTCGCGTCACCGCCGGCGCCCTGAAGCCGGAACGCGACCCAGGCGTCGTCATGCCCGACGCGCACATCGCCTTGGGCGAGCTCCTTCGGAATCCGGACCTGCAGGGTGCCCCCGCCATTCTCGAGTGCACCACCGCGGTCCTTCAGTGTGTTGTCGATCGGCTTCCAGTCGCCAGAACCGTCGCGGTAGTTGACCGCACCGAGCGAGATCCGAGTCTGGAGCGAGCCGTCCGATCGGCGGTACGTGCGGCCGCGCTCGGTGCGCATGGAGGGAACCTCGCCGACGACCTTTGGCTCCGTCCGGGACGGCTTCGGCGGAGTGTTCCCGGGGCCTCCAGCCGCTGTTGCCGTCGCGACGGCGATCAGAGCCAGAAGGGCAAAGAGAATGCCTGCCGGCCAAGCGAGACCGGCATTGGACTCAACGACCCTTTGAGTGATTCTCATTGGTGGCGCGTCCCTCGTCGAAGTGCGTGTAGTGGCGACGACGTCAATGCTCAGGAAGAACTGAGCTACGTCGGGAGGCGAGAGTGAGGCCGTCGTCGGACGGAATGCGCAAGAACTTTCGACTATGCAGGTAGAAATATGTGACTGACGGCAAGCCACAAAATGACAATCTGATGCTCCTGTCTCAGGCCGTCCCGTGGCCGACCGGTCGCGAGGCGAGGCCGAGCTGGCCGCAACGGCCACACTGGATCGTCGAAGCTCGACGCCTGATCGGCCGGTGGTACGTGCATCCGTCACCCCTCCGGTCGGGCCGGAAGGGATCGGTCACCGCGGGGCAACGACAAGTCCAGTTCGCGCGATTCGCTACTTGCCGAATCGAGCGTGGCGGGCCGGGTTTGCTGTTACGGAAGCGCGAAGTTCGTCGGCCGCACTACCGGAGGACTCGCGTCACGGCGCGGGGCCACCGCGGACGCGAGGACGTGACGACGCCCATTCGCATCTACCGCTACGTCCTACAGCGGCGCCGACGGGGCGAGATCGGACGCCCGCCGCTAGTTCTCGATGCGCGAGTCGGTTTCTGGCTTGGGTTGGCCACAACGCGCGGGTCGGTCGCGATACCCATCCGAGGTGCTGAAACGCCGGAAAGGGTCGACAGCGGCGCTCCAGCCGATATGGCGCCGTGGCGGGTCCCCCGTCCTGCAAGGGGGTTCCCGAATGGCGAGTCCCGGACTTGAACCGGGGACACCACGATTTTCAGTCGTGCCGGCATCATGGTTGAAGTTCCACGATTTGCAGCGGATTTCGGCGGTTTCCGCGAGGTTAGCGGCGTCCCGACTTTCGCGGAATTTGCGAGCTTCTTGCGGACGTTACGGCCGACGGTGGCACCCGTCGGCCTTTTCGGCTTGCCGCCTTACGGCACGACCGCGTGCGCTTTGCACCACGAGCCGGGTGAGTGCTGGGTGCGAGGCACCGCGTGCGATCATGCGCGGTGTGAGTGCAGCGGAGCGTCCTTACGCCGGACAGACGCCTTCCCAGCGCTCCGCTGCCCGGCGCGCAGCGCTCCTGGTCGCGGCACAGCAAGCGATTGCTGCCGACGGGTGGCGAAGCCTCACCGTCGAGGTGCTGTGCCGACGCGCCGGCGTGAACAAGCGGTACTTCTATGAGAGCTTCTCCGACCTGGACGAGCTTGCACAAGCCCTCGTCGACGCGCTGGTCGGCGAACTCCTCGAGGTGGCGTCGCGCGTCGACCCACACGCGCCGCTGCCCACGCTGGTTCAGGCGACGCTCGGGGAGATCATCCGATGGATGACCGATGAGCCCGAGCGCGCACAGCTGCTCTTCGGCGAGATGGGATCGAGCCCGGCGCTGGCCCAGCATCGTTCGGACGCGCAGCGCCGCCTCGCAGATGCGATCGGCAGACATGCGAGGAGCGTGCACAGTGAGGCGCCCTCCGATGATCCGATCACGGAACTGACCTCGTCGGCGCTGGTGGGAACTCTGGGCCGGGTCGTGCTCGATTGGCTTGACGGCAACATCGCGATGCCGCGGGAACAGCTGATCGAGGATCTCACGCGGCTGTGGCTCCTGCTCGGCGACGGCGGGGCGCAGATCGCCGTCGATCGGGCGCCAGGGCCCGGCTCTGCCCTGTAGCAGGCGGTCAGCAGCCTCCGTGCCTGCCTGCGCGAGGGCGACGCCGCCGCGTCCCCCTTGCGCTTCCGTCGGCACGTGTGTAACGCTAACGTTACTCTGTAACGATTGTGTACCAGATTGGGAGCCATGCCTACCAAGACTGACCCCGTTGCTGTCGACGACCACAGCGCCAGCGCCCAGCTCGCTGAGCTGCGCGAGCTGAGCGCGACCGACCCAGCCGAAGCGCGCCGCCACGCCTGGCTGCTCCTCCTCGATCTCGGCGAGCGCGACGACCGTCAGGCCCTGCACGAGCTCTGGCTCGCGGGGGACCAGCCCGCGGAAGCCCCGGGCCGCACCGTCGGAGTGAACCTCGGGCGCGTCCATGACACCCCACGTGCCCGCATGCAGAACATGATGCTCCGGTTCGACCCGTGGACCGGCAAGACGATCGGCTCGACGGAGGGGTACAACCGCCTGCTGGCGAGAGCGCTGCCCACCGTCAAGCTGCTGTCTCGGCGGCGCGCGCCGTGGCGTGACGGCGACGAGATCGCCGCGTTCCCGTTTGACGTCGAGTTCACCGACGGAGCGATCGAGCCGCGTCGACCCGTCCTCGCGATCAACTACGGCGCGCCCCGTCACGGGAACCCGACGCGGGGCGCGTTCCCTGTGGGCCGGATCCGCGATGAGGTCGTCGAGCTCGTCGACGGGGTCTACGTCGCCCGTGTGCTCTTCGGCGGGCGCGGTGGCCTCCGGCACATCAGCGCCTTCGGGCTCCTGCGCGACGAGCCGGCCCGCTGATGGCCATCGACGTCAACGGGGCGACCGTGGCCATCACCGGCGCGGCGCGCGGGATCGGGCGTGCCACCGCACAGACGCTCGTGCGACACGGCGCCACGGTCGTGATCGGCGACCTCGACGAGGTGACCGTCCACCTCGCCGCTGCCGAGTTGGGTGAGCATGTCCACGGACACGTCCTCGACGTGACGAGGGCGGACTCGTTCGCGCAGTTCCTGGACGCCGCCGCAACCCACGGGCCGCTGGACGTGCTGATCAACAACGCGGGCATCTGGCGGGTCGGCGACTTCCTCGACCAGTCGCTTACGGACGTGCAGCAGGAGATCGCAGTCAACCTCGGCGGGACCGTCACCGGCACTGCGCTCGCGCTGCCCGGGATGGTCGCACGCGATCGCGGCCACATCATCAATGTCTCCTCGCTGGCCGGGAAGATGACGCTCCCCGGCGCCGCCGGCTACGGCGCCAGCAAGTCCGGCGTCGCCGCCCTCGGCCGGACGATCCGCGCTGAGCTTCCGACGCGAAACGTCCGGGTCTCGACGATCTATCCCGCCACGGTCGCGACGGCGCTGCAGACAGGTATCTCGCTTGCCAAGCAGCAGGTGATCTATCCCGAGGATGTCGCCGAGGCCATCCTCCGATGCATCAAGGGGAGGAGCGACGAGATCGTGGTGCCTCGCACGCACGCCGCGCTGGCGCTGGCCGAGACGCTGGTCCCGGCCCGGCCCTTCGATGCGCTCAAGCGCAAGCTGACGCTCGACACGCTCAAGAGCATCGATCACGGCGCACGAGGCGAGTACTACGCCGATCGGTCGGCGCCTCGCGCCGGCCAGTGATGTGCGGCTCCGCTGAGGGCGCGGTCGGCGCCCCCAGCGGGATGCCGGGTTACCCGACGTGCTCGTGTCGGCCCTCGTACGCTTGGCGTTCAGGGTCGTCGGCGGCCAGCGTGTCGTTCCCGCCGAGATTCCGCTTGGCGAACTCCAGCAACCGCTCGGGGACGGCCTGCTCCGTCGCGCCGACCGGCGCGAGCCAGCGCGGCAACGTGATCTCGCGGCGGGGGTGGCCGGCGGACGCGACGATCGCCGCGGCGACGTCTTCGGGATCAAGCGTGGGCACGCCGCGCGTCTGCAGACCCGTGATCAGCTCGGTGCGCACGGCCGACGGCATGACGGTGCTGATCGTCACTGCTGACTCGGCGATCTCCGCCCGGACGGCTCGCGACAGGGCGGCGACGGCGAACTTCGAAGCCGAGTACACGGCCGCGCCGGGCGTCGTCATCTTCGCGGCCATCGAGGCCACGTTGACCACATGGCCGTGGTCGCGTTCCACCATCCCGGGAAGCGCGAGGCGCATGCCGTTGACGACGCCCCCGAGATTGACTGCGATCTCCTGGTGCTGCCCCGCTGGTCGCTGGTCGAGAAACGGACCGACGCGCATGATCCCGGCGTTGTTGACGAGCATCGCGAGGGGGCCATCGCCCTCGACCGCGCCGAGAAATCGCGCGAACGACGCGGCGTCGGTGACATCGAGCTGCGCAGCGCGCGCGCCGCGACCGATCTCGGCGGCGGAGGCCTCTGCCTCCTCGAGGTCGAGGTCGCCGATCCACACCCGCGCTCCGCGGTCGGCGAGGGCGGACGCTGTCGCGCGGCCTATCCCGCGCGCCGCACCGGTGACGCACACGACCGCACCGTCAAGCAGGACAGCCACGTCAGACCCCTGCCACGATCGGCTCGCGCACCGCGAAGAACCCGACGTGACGCCACGCGTTCCGATGGTCGAGGAGCACGCGGCCGAGGTAGACCCCGGGCACCAGCTCGACGAGCTCGTCGCGGGTTTGGCGCACCATCATCGGGCTGCGGTGCGGATTGCGGTACGCCCGCTTTGCGTACGTGATCGCCCGGACCTCGGGGTGTGGCGGATAGGGCGACCGGCCGATCTCGTGGTCGAATCCGAAGCCCTGCAGCTCGCTGCTGCCGGCGATGCGGCGGAAGCGATGCCCACGCGTCAGGAGCAGCATCGGCAGCCACGTCGCACGCGTGATGCGGTTGTAGCCGGTGCCCGACTCCGCGTCGAACGTCTTGCCCCTCCAGCCGAGGCCGATGCGCTTGCCCACCGCGTTGGAGAAGTTCACGACGCGAGCGCCCGGACCGTTGAAGAGCTTGCCGACAAGGAGGCCCTCGGTGTCACCGCGCGGTGCTGAGCTCGCGAAGCCGAGCGGGAACAGCGCGGTCAGCCGCTCGCGCGCATCTGCGGCGCTCAGCTCGCCGATCCACCGCCAGGTCTCAGCGTGCGCGCGGTGTGGCGCTTCGGCAGCGAGCGCGCGCAGCTCGGCGAGATGCAGCGCGTCGGCCATGAGCTGCTCCCGGATGAAGGCCTCCTCGCGCGAGTGTTGCTTCGTTGCGCGAGGACGCGAAGTGGACGGAGTGGTTGTGGTCATTGCGGGTGCCTTCGGGACGGTCGGAGATATCTGGTACAAGATTGTGCCAGATATGAGAGATGCCAGTCGACCACGAGGCCGCGACGCCGCTGAGCACTGGGATTCGCCCCTGCGATACTCGCGCCGTGGCCGCGAACGCTCCGCGCATCTACGGGGGAACCCCCGGCTCGGATCGGGTCGAGGAACGGCGTGCGCGGCTGATCGACGCCGCGATGGAGCTGATCGTCTCCGGCGGTTGGCGACAGATCACGATCTACCGGCTCTGCCGCCAGGCCAAGCTCAACAAGCGGTACTTCTACGAGAGCTTCAGCACGCTCGACGAGACCGCCGAGGCCGTTGTCGACTTCGTGATGGAGGGGCTCACGGAAGCGGCGTTCCCGGTCGCGATGGAAGGCGTCGCAGCGGGGGACTCGACGGAGGAGATCGCCCAGCGCGCGGTCGGCGCGCTGGTGACCTACACGACGGAGGATCCGCGCAGGGCGCGGGTCCTGTTCGCCGAAGTCTCGGCCACCCCTGCTGCGGAGCGGCATCGCAAGACGCTTATGCGAGGCCTGGCCGACCAGCTGGCGCGATACGGCAGGGAGTTCCACAAAGCACCAGGCAGGGCGGATCCGCGGTCGCGGGTCACCGCGTCATTCCTCATTGGCGGGACCGCCGAAACGATTCTGGCGTGGCTCGACGACGAGCTCGAGATCAGTCGCGCCGAGCTCATCTCGGACATCGCCGCGCTCTGGATCGACGCGGGCGATGGCGCGGCCGCTCGCGCCACTGCTTCCCGCAGGGCCTGACGCTGCTGGGCCGCTGGCCCAGCGTCTCCTCCTGGAACTGTCACCCGGGCACAGCGACCTCGCCGCCACCAGGTCGCAGCATCGGTGGCATGCCCGAACACCTCCTTGATGCTCTCGACGCGATGGCCGCGGCGGACCCCGACCGTCTGTTCGTCCGCGACCTCGACGGCGGCATCCACATCACCCGCGGCGACCTGCGCCACCGCGCGGCCGCCCTCGCCGGTGGACTCCATGCCCGCGGGATCCGGGCGGGGGACACCGTCGCGCTGCTCCTCTCGAACCGCCCCGAGTTCTACGTCGCAGACCTTGCGGTCCTGCTGCTCGGCGGCGTGCCCGTCAGCGTCTACGCGACCTCGTCACCGCAGCAGGTCACGCACGTTCTGCGGGACTCCGGCGCCCGCCTGCTGATCGGAGAGCCGGCGCTGCTGGAGCCGCTCGGCGCGCTCGACATCGACGTGCTCTCGGTCGCGGATCTCGACGCCGTCGCCGTTCCGGGCTTCGACCCGGCGCAGGCCCGTGGACCGCGCGACCCCGACGAGGTGTTGACGATCATCTACACGTCGGGCACAACCGGCGCGCCCAAGGGCGTGGAGCTCACCCACCGCGGGGTGCTCGCCGGGATGCGCGGCCTCGGCGCGGCGATCGGCCTGGACGGCGCTGATCGGGTGATCTCCTGGCTGCCGGCGGCGCACATCGCCGAGCGCGGCGCCCACTACTACCTGCCGATCCTCAACGGCGGCGAGATCACGACGCTCGAGGATCCGCGACGGATCGGCGACGCGCTGGTCGCGGTCCGACCGACCTGGTTCTTCGCGGTTCCCCGCGTCTGGGAGAAGCTGAAGGCGGCGATCGAGGCGCAGGTCGCGGCTCGAGGATCCGCCGACGCGTTCGCGGGCGCATTCGAGACGGCCGTGGAGGAACTGCGGCTCCGCCACGACGGGCGGCACGTGCCGGAGGAGCTATCGCGCCGCGTCGATGCCCTCGACGGCAAGGTCTTCGCACCGCTCCGTGCGGCGCTCGGCCTCGACCAGGCTCGCGTGCTGAACACCGGGTCGGCGCCGACCCCGCCGAGCGTCCTGGAGTTCTTCCACGCCATCGGCCTTCCGGTCTCCGACCTCTGGGGCATGACCGAGTCCGCGGCGTGCGGCACCGCCGTGCCCCCGGCGCGCCCGCGGATCGGCAGCGTCGGCCTCCCCCTGCCGGGGAACGACCTCGAGATCGCCGACGATGGCGAGATCCTGCTCCGCGGGCCGTCGCTGATGCGTGGGTACCTGGGACGTCCCGAAGCGACACGCGACGCGATCGACGAGGACGGCTGGCTGCACACCGGGGACGTCGGCCGGATCGACGACGACGGCTACCTCTGGATCGTCGACCGCAAGAAGGAGATCATCATCAACGCGGCCGGCAAAAACATGTCGCCGTCCGCCATCGAGGCGGTGCTGAAGAGCGCCCACCCGCTGATCGGACACGTCGCGGTCATCGGCGACGGCCGCCCGTACAACACCGCGCTCGTCGTGCTTGACCCGGACACGGCCGCTGCCTGGGGGCCGGCGAACGGCAAACCCGGTGAGGTCACCGCGCTGGGCGGCGACCCGGAGGTCGTTGCCCTTGTCGTCGAGGCGGTCGAGACCGCGAACGCCGAGCTCTCCCGCGTCGAGCAGGTCAAGCGCCTGCACATCGTCGAAGACCAGTGGGTCCCCGGCGGCGAGGAACTGACCCCCACGATGAAGCTGCGGCGCGCGCCCATCGCAGCCAAGTACGCCGATCAGATCGAGGAGCTGTACGCATGAGGACCCCGACCATCGCGATCATCGGCGCGGGCATGAGCGGCCTGGCCGCCGCCATGGAGCTCGAGCGCTCCGGGATCAGCACCTACACGGTGTTCGACAAGGCGACGGATGTGGGCGGCGTCTGGGCCGCCAACACCTACCCAGGCGCCGCCTGCGACGTGCCGTCGTACCTCTACTCGTTCAGCTACGCCCAGCGCCGGGACTGGTCGCGCCCGTGCTCGCCGCAGCCGGAGATCCAGCGCTACATGACCGACTGCGCCGACCGCTTCGGGGTGACGAGCAAGCTCCGGCTCGGAACCGAGGTCACACGCGCGGCCTGGGACGAGGAGCATCTGCGCTGGGACCTGGACCTGGCGGGCGGGGAGACGGTGCACGCCGACGTGCTCGTGCCTGCGTGCGGGCAGCTGAGCATCCCCGTCACGCCGGATCTCCCCGGGCGCGACACCTTCACGGGCGCGCAGTTCCATTCGGCAGAGTGGGACCACGAGCACGACCTGCGCGGCGAGCGCGTCGCCGTCATCGGCACCGGCGCGAGCGCCGTCCAGTTCATCCCGCCGGTGGCCGAACAGGCAGCGCACGTCGATGTGTTCCAACGCACGCCGGCCTGGATGCTCCCTCGCCGCAACCGTGCGTACGCGCGCTGGGCGCACCGGGCGATCCAGCGCACCCCGGGCCTGCAGGAGATCCGGCGCGCGTCGCTCTGGCTCACGATGGAGACCTTCATCTTCGCGCTGCGCGGCGCGAAGCCGGTGAAGCTCGCCTTCCAGGCGTGGAGCCGTGCGTTCCTGCTTGCCAAGGTTCGCGACCGCCGGCTGCGCCGCAAGCTCACCCCGGACTATCCCTTCGGGTGCAAGCGGATCCTGTTCTCGTCGACCTACTACGAGGCGCTTCAGCGGCCGAACGTGGAGCTCGTCACCGACGCGGTCACGGAGATCACGCCCCGCGGCGTGCGCACGGCCGACGGCCGCGAGCACGCGGCAGACGCCATCGTCTGGGGGACCGGCTTCGCTGCGCACGCGTTCGTCGCGCCGATGCAGGTCGCCGGTCGCAACGGCCGGCTGCTCACGGACGCGTGGGAGGGCGGCGCCCGGGCGCACCTCGGGATGACCGTGCCCGGCTTCCCGAACATGGTCCTCATGTACGGGCCGAACACCAATCTGGGCGTCGGATCCGTCCTCGCCATGCTGGAGACCCAGGCCCGCTACCTGTGCAGCCTGGCGCAGCGATTGACTCGCGGCGTGGGGCGGACCGCGCTCGATGTGCGGCCGGAAGTGGCCGCTGCGTTCGACGCCACGTTGCAGGCCGAGCTGCGCGAATCCGTGTGGACGCAGTGCGACACCTGGTACCAGGACGACGCTGGGCGCGTCGTGAACAACTGGCCCCGGTACATGCGCTCCTACGTCGCGGTCGCGAGCGAGATCGCTCCCGGGGAGTTCGTCCGGATCGCACCCGCCCCTGTCGAGGATCCTGTGCCCCACCACGTGATCGAGTCCTGAGGCGCACGGCCGTGGACACCGCGCTGTCGCCCGAGGTGCTCGGAGCGCTTCGGGCGACGGCGGATCGCGTCGGGGATCGGCTGGACGCGGTCGCGCAGCAGATCGCCGATGTCCTCCACGCCGAGGAGCCGGACCTCCCCGGGGATCCGCAGACGCTGCACGACACGTCGCGGGCCAGCCGGGAGATCATCCGGTCCTTTCTCTGGGTCGTCCGGACCGGAATGCCGGTCGCCAGCGTCCGCGTGCCCTCGGATCCGCTTGACGCCGCACGGGGCCGGGCACGCGCCGGGCTCGCCCTCGTCCCGCTCCTGCGGCTCTGCCACCTCGGACACGGCGCGTTCCTCACGACCTGGGACCACGAGCTCTCTCGGCTGGACGCCCCACCGGCCGTGCTGATGGAGGCGTCGGCAGCGTCCCAGCGCCTGAGCTTCTCGTGGATGGACAGCATGAGCCGGCAGCTCGCCGCCGCGTATGACGACGAGCGGCGGTCGCTGGCCGTGACCGGCGAGGCGCACCGCGCGCAGACGATCCGCGCCATCCTGTCCGGCGACGCGCACGACGTCGATGGTCTCAGCCGCCTGCTGGGACACGACCTGCGCCGCCATCACGTCGGCGTGCTGGCCTGGACGACCGGCTCGGGAGACCCCGACCAGCTCGCGGCCCCGCTCCGGCGTGCGGTCGTTGAAGTCGCTGAGACGCTGGGCGGGAGCCGCCCCCTCGTCATGTCGCACGCGCGCGCGGTCCTCGCCGGGTGGGTGGCGATCGCAGATCCGAAGACGGCAGCAGCGGCGATCGCGCAGCTGACGTCACGGGCCAGGGCCGATCGCGTCTCGATCGCACTCGGTGAGCCGGCCTTCGGCGTGCCCGGCTTCCGCGCCACGCATCGCGACGCGCAGGACGCCTTCCGGGTCGCCATCCTCGCTCGCCGCCGGCTGGGCTCGGTCGTCTCGTACCGCAAGGTCGAGCTGGCGGCACTCGCTTCAGAGGACCTCAGCCGGGTGACGCGCTTTGTCCGAGACCATCTCGGCCCTCTGGCCGCCGACGACGACGAACACAGCCGGCTGCGGGCCACACTGCGCCTGTTCGTCGAGGAGCGGGGAAGCCGCGTCGGCGTGGCGCGGAGGCTCGGGATCCACGCGAACACCGTCGGCAACCGCGTTCGCGCCTGCGAGGAGCTCCTGGGCCGTGAGGTCGCTGAGCACGGCGTGGAGCTGCACGTCGCACTCGCGTTGGCGCAGACACTCGGCGCACCCGTGCTGACCACTGTGCCGGAGGCCCAGCCACCCAGCCCTCGACTGGGCTGGGCGCACGATGTGCCTCGAAACGACCCCGCGTAACGTCGCGCCATGGACTACGACGTGGATTGGGTCGTCATCGGCTCCGGGTTCGGAGGCAGCGTCTCGGCGCTGCGCCTGGCGGAGAAGGGCCACACGGTGACGGTGCTCGAACAGGGGCCTCGGATCGAGGACGACGACATCCCGACGTCGACCTACGACGTGCGCCGCTGGCTCTTCGCCCCGGCGCTCGGCCTGCGGGGCCTCTTCCAGATGACGCCCTTTCGCGACATCTTCGTGATGTCGGGGACGGGCGTGGGCGGCGGCTCGCTCACGTACGCGATGACCCTCTACACGCCGCCGCCCGCGTTCTTCGCCGACGCGCAGTGGGCCGGTTCGCGTGACTGGCACGCCGAGCTGTCGCCGCACTACGAGACGGCCCAGCGGATGCTCGGCGTCACCGATGTCGTCAACGACGACGAGGCCGACCAGCTCCTCCGCGAGTACGGGCGCGAGCTCGGCGTCGACGACACCTACCGCAAGGCCCGGGTCGGCGCGTACCTGGACACGCCGGGTCGCACGGTCACCGATCCGTACTTCGGTGGCGAGGGCCCCGCGCGCACGGGATGCACCTCGTGCGGCCGCTGCATGATGGGCTGTCCGATCGGAGCGAAGAACTCGCTCCCGAAGAACTACCTGTGGTTCGCCGAGCGGCGCGGCGCGAGGATCTCGCCTGACCGTCAGGCGGTGGCGGTCCGCCCCCTCGGCGCGGACGGCGCGTCGGGCTGGGAGATCGTCCACGAGCGCACGGGGGCATGGGTGCGCAAGGACCGCCAAACGCTGCGCGCCCGCGGCGTGGTGCTCGCGGGCGGCACACTGGGGACGAACCGGCTCCTCGCGCAGTCCCGGGCCGATGGCCACCTGCCACGCTTGTCCCCACGGCTTGGCGATCTGGTCCGGACCAACAGCGAGGCGGTGCTCGGCGTCACCCTGCCCGCCGACCGGGCCGAGGGCATCGTGGACCGGGTCGCGATCACGTCGTCGATCTACCCCGACCCCCACACGCACATCGAGACGGTCGTCTACGGGCACGGCGGTGGCATGATGCGCGGGCTCTTCACCATGCTGACGGGCGATGGGTCCAAGCTGACGCGGCCACTGCGGCTCCTGGGTCAGATCGCCCGTCACCCGCGGCAGTTCGCGCGGCTGACGCTCTCACCGGGCTGGTCGCAGCGCACGATCATCGTCCTGGTCATGCAGTCGCTCGACAACGCGATCCAGCTGACGTTCCGAACCGGGCGGGGCGGCAGAGTCCGCATGAGCACCGCGCAGGATGCCGAGCGCCCGAACCCGACCTACATCCCGGTGGCCAACCACTTCGCCGAGTGGCTGGCGAAGCGGACCGGAGGCGTCGCGTCGTCATCAGTTCTCGAGGCCGCACTCAGCATCCCGACGACCGCCCACTTCCTTGGCGGAGCGGTCATCGGCGAGACGCCCGACCACGGGGTCATCGACGCGGACCACCGCGTCCACGGATACGAGAACCTGCTCGTCTGCGATGGCGCGGCCGTCCCGGCGAATGTGGGCGTCAACCCGTCGCTGACGATCACGGCGATGGCCGAGCGTGCGATGACCTCTGTTCCTGCCAAGCCGGGAGCGCCGCAGGGTGCACCGCTGGGCGCGACGCCGATCGTCGGCAAGACGGCTTCGGGCTCGCCCGAGGCCCTCGCCCCTCCAACGGACCTCACCTGCTGAGCGGGACTCAGGCGGCGAGGCGCGGGGTACCGCTCTTCGCGGCTAGCACTCGATTACGCGTCTTCAATCCGCGGTGTACTGCGCCTCGCGCATCGACGCTGGTTGCGCACCGTCGCGCGGAGGGGTGATGAATGGCGAGTCCCGGACTTGAACCGGGGACACCACGATTTTCAGTCGTGTGCTCTACCAACTGAGCTAACTCGCCGAGCGACGATGGATCGTAGCGCCCTCCGTCAGGCCGCGGCGGCTTCGAGCCCGTCGCGTTCGGCGTCGAACTTGATCAGCGCGGGAAAGGCGACGACGCACAGCGCCGCGCCGACCACGCAGGCCAGCCCGCCCGAGACGAACGAGAAGCGCACGCCGCCCAGCGCCGCCGCCGCGCCCGCCTCGACGTCCCCGACCCGCGGGCCGCTCGTCACGACGACGCTGAACACCGACGACATCCGCCCGCGCATCGCATCCGGCGTGACCAGCTGGTTGATCGAGGACCGGCAGACCGCGCTCACGCTGTCGGCGGCGCCCGCGATCACCAGCATCGCGGCGGCGAGCCACAGCGAGCCGACCACGCCCGCGGCCGCGATCGCCGCACCCCAGACCGCCACCGCCCAGGCGGTGATCAGCCCGAGCCGACGCACGTGGCCGAGCCAGCCCGTCGTCAGCGCGGCCACGGTCGCGCCCGCGGCGACCGCGGCGTAGAGCAGCCCGGTGCCTGCCGCCCCCGCGCCGTAGACACCGACCGCGAGCACGGCGAACAGCGCGCGCGGCATCCCGAAGCCCATCGCCAGAAGGTCGATCGCGAAGGAGCCGAGCAGCGCGTTGTTGCCACGGACGAAGCGCAGCCCCTCGCCGATGGACTGCCGGACGGGCAGGTGCTCCACGCCCTCGGACACGATCGGCAGCTGCGCCGGCATCGTCACGACCGCGGCGACCATCGCCAGGCAGCTCGCAGCGTCGACGACGTACGCGGCGCCGACGCTCGTCGCGGCGATCAGCAGGCCGCCGAACGCCGGCCCGATCACGAGCGTCAGCTGGGTCAGGCCGTAGTTGACCGCGATCGCTCCGCGCAGCTGCTCGGGCGCGACGAGGTTCGGGACGATCGACGAGCGCGCGACGTTCTGCACCGCGCTCGCGCCCGCGAGCAGCCCGCCGAGCAGGTAGAGGACGAGGATCGGCGGCGACCCGAGGAACGACACGACCGCGAGGCCGCCCGCGAGCAGCACCAGCGCGGCCTGGTCGGCGAGCAGGAGCGTGCGGCGATCGTGACGGTCGGCGTAGGCGCCCGCGAGCAGCGCGGCAGTGATGAGCGGGACCAGCTCGACCGCGCCGAGGAGCCCGACGAGGAAGGCGGACCCGGTCTCCTGATACAGCTGGAACGGCAGCGCGACGAGGGCCGCCTGCGCGCCGATGTTCGAGACGAACCCGCCGATGACGAGGTGGCGCAGGTCCCGCGAGGCCCGCACCGGCGCGAGGTCCGGGACGAGGAGGCGGAGCAGGCGGCGCACCAGTCCACGCTAGCTCTCGGGCATCCCCGTCGAGTAGGGCGCCCTGCAGTCCGGGTACGGTCCCGCGGGATGCTGCGCCGCTCAGCGACCCTCGCGCTTGCCTGCGCTCTCCTCGCGCTGCCCGGCTGCGGCGGGGATGACGAGCCGCCCCCGCCGCGCGATCCGCTGGGCGAGGTCGTCGGCTACCTGCCGACCGAGGCGCTCGCCGTAGGGATCGTCTCGACCCAGACCGAGCGAGGCAACGGCGGCCTGCTCGCCGCCCGGCTGCGCCGCGTGCCCGCCACGGAGCTGGTGCTCGGCGAGCTCGACCAGCTCGTGACCGAGGCGGGGATGTCGCTGAACGATCTCGGCGCGCAGCGGGGCAACCCGATCGCGGTGTCGCTGCCCGACCTCGTGGACCTCACCGAGTACCGCACCCCGCTCGCGGCCTGGATGGTCCGCGACGAGGACAAGCTGAAGCAGAGCCTCGCCGCCGCCGCCGAGGGGGGAACGCTCACCGCCGCGGGAACGTACCGCCAAGCCGCGCTCTATCGCGCCGAGGACGGGAGTCCCGCGTACGCGCGCGCGGGTCCCATCCTGCTGCTGGCGCGCGACACCGACACGCTGCGCCTCGCCCTCGACCGCAAGGCCGCCCGGCGCGGGATGAGCATCGCGATGCTCGAGGGCCGGCTGGCCGGCACGCCGCGCACCGCGCCCATCCGGCTGAGCGCGAACCTCACCGTCGCCCTCGCGGGCCCCGACTTCGCCGCGCTGCGAAAGGTCCCGTGGATCGGCGCGCTCGAACGCGGGACCGTGGCCGTCGAGGCCGACCGCGAAGCGATCACCACGACCGTCGCGCTCGACACGCGCGAGAGCGATCTCGTCGATCGCGACCTGCCGATCGCCCGCGGACCGGCGGCGCCGCCCGTGCCGAAGTACGGGGCGCTGCGGGCTGGCCTGCGCGACCCCGCGGCCTCGGTGATCTTCGCCCAGCGGGTGTGGAAGGCCCTGCAGCCCGAGGCGGCGGCCGCGCTGGAGACGGCGGTGACCCCGCTGCGGCTCATCGGGATCGACCTCGATCGCGACCTCATCGGGAACCTCGCCAGCCCGGCGCTGCTCTCGACCGATCTCGAGGACAGCCGGCTCCGGGTCGCGCTACGCGATCCGGAGGGCTTCGCCGACGCGCTGAACAAGGTGCGGTTCCTGCTGCCGCCGATCCTCGGGGCGCTCGGCCTGGAAGGGCTGACGCTCACCGTCGCGCCCGACGGCGCCACCCAGGTCTCCGTCAACGCGGTCGTCGTCGCGCGCCTCGCGGTCGTGGACGGGCAGCTCGTCATCAGCACCCGCGAGCAGGATCTCCAGCGGGTCGCGCGGGCGCCGGTCGAGTCCGTGCCGGACGCCGAGGGCGCGTTCGTCGTCCGCATGCAGAGCGACCGCCTGCGCGCGACAGTCGCCCGCCTGGTCGGACTGCCCGCGCGCGCCGGGTTCGCGCTCGACGGGGTCGGTGACGGGACGCTCGTGGTGCGCGCCGAGCCGGACGAGACGCGCGGCGTGCTGCGCCTCGACGTCGGCTGAAGTCAACCGCCCCAGGCCTGCAGGTCCGGCAGCGGGTCGATCGGGGCGGAGCTCTTGTCGCGCCGCCAGCCGTTGACCCAGATCTCGAAATGCAGGTGCGGCCCCGTCGAGCTGCCGGTCGACCCGACCTGGCACAGCTGGGCGCCGGCCACGACGGCCGCGCCCTTGCTCACCGCGACCGACCCCGACTTGCAGTGCGCGAAGAAGTACGAGCGGCCGTCGCTGCCGTCGAGGACCACGTAGTGCCCGGCGCCGCCGGCCTGGTAGTCGACCCACGGGATCGTCCCGCCGAACGGCGCGACGACGGGCAGCCCCTCCGCCGCGACGATGTCCTGGCCCTGGTGGATGTGGCCCGGGCGGCCGGCGCCGAAGCGGCCGTCCTCGCCGCCGAGCGAATGCGGGCCGGCGACCGGGAAGACGCCGCCGTTGACGACCGCCGGTGCGGTCGGGGCCGGTGTGGGCTCCGGAGCGGGCTTGGGCTTGGCCTTCACGTAGAGCACAGCGCGGCCCGTGTGCTTGGTCGTGCGCCGGATCACCTGGCCGGTCGCGTCACGCGCGTGGACCCGCACGACGTAGCGGCCGGCGGAGAACGCGAAGCCCTTCGGCCAGCGGACCCGCACCGACTTCCCCGGCCGGGCGCGCAGCACGATCCGCGCGACGACGCGCATCGAGGGCCGCTTCAGCACGACGACCCGCACGCGCTTGAGCTGGCGCCCGCGCGGCTGGTCGATCCGCACGCGGACGCTTGGCCGCCGGCCGGCGACGATCTTCCCCGGCGCGACCTTCAGGTAGCCGACCTGCGGAGGCGCGAGCCGGACGGCGCTGCCGTACGCCGCGCCGCCCTTCTTCGATGGCCCCGCGGCCCCGCCGGTGGCGGCGCCTGCGCTGACGTCGTAGGCCAGCACGATCAACGCCGCGGACAGGACGACCAGGACCCGTGTGACGCCTCCCATGGTTAGAGAGTCGAACACGGCCGCGACGGATCAAGGTGCGGGAAAAACCTTGCAATCGGAGGAGCTCGTTAAACGGGCGCGAAAACGCCCCGTTCCGGTCGCTATGGCAGGGTCACGCGGCGCGTGGTGACGGAGGTGTCCCCGCCGTGCGTGAACGTCGCGCGCAGCGTGAGCCGCTGGGCGCCGGGTTTGGCGATCAGCGCGCGGCCGCCGCCCGTCAGGCGCACGGGCACGCGGAGAAGCCCGGCCCGCGTCGCGCGGCGCTTCGCGCTGGCGACGACGAGTGCCGGCCGCCGCTTGGTCTTCGGGCGCAGCACCGAGAGCCGGAGGTTTCCGGCCGCGGGGGCGGTGAACTGGAACCGCAGCCGGCCCTGGCGCAGTGCGGCGCGGGCGCCGGGTGCTCCGAGCGCCGTCGCCAGCGCTCGCGCGCCACCGCCAAGGTCGACCGCCGGCGGAGTCGGCGCGGGTCCCGTCGCTCCGCCTCCGCCGGCGGTGATGGGCGCTTCCGCGGAAGCGCCCGGGCCGCCGGCTGCTGCCGGCGGCACGGCTGGTGGCCCGACCGGCGGCGCGGGGAGGCGCAGCGTCGCGGTCGCGCGGCGCTCACCGGTGCCCGCTCCCGCGACCAGCTCGACGGCGTAGTCGCCCGGCGCGGTTGCGGTGGGGACGTTCACCCGCACGACGCCCGAGGTCGTCGAGCCGAGGAGCAGGGATGGCGCGGTCACGCTTGCGCCGGGAACGGTTGTGGTCGCGGATGCGGGGATTGGGAGGCCGGGCGTCGTGGCGGTGGAGGACCGCACGCCGAACGGGACGTCCACCGCGGTCCCCGGGGCGGCGATGACCGGCGCGGCCGGCGGTGTGAGGCCGAGCTCGTTTAGCGCGAAGATCGTCGAGCCGGTGGCGGGCGTCCGCGCGAGGTCGCAGTCGGTGTCGGTCACGCTCGCGCCGCAGGCGGCTGCGCGATCTGCGGCCGCTCCCGCCCCGACCGAGCGGAAGCCCGCCACGGTCACGACGTCGAACGCGTCGGGCGGGTCCTCACCGACGCCGAACACCGCGCGGACCGACCCGACGACCGCCGTCCCCGGCCCGGGAATGGTGAACGTCGGCGAGCGGTAGCCGACCCAGCGGTGGCCCAGCGCGGCCGGAGCCACCGCCTGCATGGCCGTGTCCAGCGACGGGAACCGCTCCAGCGGCTGGTTGCCGAGCGAGCTCGTGACGGCGACCGTCGTGGGCGCCGTGACCCACGTGGCGACCTGGAAGGAGAGGAGCAGCTGGCCCTGCGCGCCGGACGGCGTCTGGGCCGGCAGCGGCGCGCACACCGTGCCGCTCTGCGTCGAGCAGAGATCCCGCTCGACGACGACCGGGCCGAAGACATCCTGCTGGGTGATCGCTCCGGGACCGGTGAAGCGCACGCAGCCCCCGAGCGCGAGCGCGCCCAGGAGCACGGTGAACGGGAGCAGCAGGCGGCGGCGCATGCTCGCCGGGCGTACATTCCCGGCGAACAGTGTTCAGCGCGTGATCCTCACCACCGCCGACGCGGGCGCGTAGCCGGTCTTCGTGGCGGTGACCTTCGCCGACGTGGCGCTCGTCCCCGCGGGGATCTGCAGCTTGACCTTGCCGCCGCTCGTCGTGGTCGCCGAGATCGAGCTGCCGCCCAGCTTGGCCTTGACCTTCACGCCGCCGAGGGCGTCGCCGGCGTCGGTGACCTTGACCGCGAGCTTCTTGCCGCGCTTGACCAGCAGCGGCGCGTTCATCGTCAGGGCCGGCAGGAGCCGCCGGTGCTGCCAGCGTGGCGTGCTGCCAGCGAGGACGAACGCGTCGAGCGGGCCGGTGCTCGCCTCGCCCGCTGTGCGGAAGCTCGAGCCCGCGGGGAGCTTGACGGACTGCAGTGCTCCGAACGTCGTGCCGGCCGGGTTCGTCCGCGTGGCGATGAGGTTGCCGTCGTCGAGCCAGGCGAGCCACAGCCGCCCGCCGGGCGCGGCCGCGATCGTGACGTGCTGCGCGTCGGACACGGCGGGGACCTTGCGGATCGATGGCGTGCCCACCCGCCAGAGCGCGGGCTTCCCGCCGGCCAGTCCGCCGAGGAACACGCCGGGCGCGCCGATGCGGCCCGTCAGGGGTGCCCGATCCTGCGTCGTCGGCGCCAGGCCGCCTGGAGGCGTCGAGGTCGCAAGACCGAGCGGACCGACCTGGTACTCGCCGCCGCCGAGGAAGGTCCAGGCCGCGACGAGCTCGCCGTTGCCGGCGTCGACGGCGACGTTCGGGTCGAGGTCGCAGCACGTGCCGCCGAGCAGGGTGTCGGGCGCGTTCGGATCGACGCCGATGTGGAAGCCGTCCCCGGTCCCGTTGGAGTCGCCCCAGATGGAGACCGGCACCCCGTCGGTGCCGACGACGGCAGAGATGCCGGTTGCCGCGTAGACGGGGCTCACGCCCGGCTGGGTCGCCTTGGAAGCGGGCGCCGCTGGGGTCCACGCCGCGCCGCCGGTGTCGGCCGTCGCGGTGCGCAGGAACCCGTCGGGATCGCCGCCGGCCAGGCCCGCGAAGAACGCGCGCAGGCCGCCGCCGGCTTCGCGCACGAGGGCGACGCGCGGGTTGACGGTGGTCAGCGCCGCGACCGTGACCGGCGCGGTCAGGGACGTGCCATTGGCGCCGATCGCACGGTGCTCGATGCGCTCGCCTCCCTGCTGCGTCGCGTAGGCGACGTGCAGCACGCCGTCCGCGGTCCGCGCCAGCCCGGGCTCGTTCGTGTTCGATCCCGCCGGCGTAACCGGGGTCCATCCGGCCGCCTGTGCGGTGGCCGGCCCGGCGGCGGCGAGCATGCACGCCACCGCGATCATCTTGGAACTGCGCATGGTCCTGGTGCCCCTCTCGAGCGGAAGTCTTGCGGCAGCTCAACGACGGACGGTGCCGCTGATTACGGTGCTACTCGGCGCCGATCGCTTCGAGGACGTCCAGCCGCGTCGACCGCCGCGCGGGCAGCAGCGACGCGAGCAGCCCGAGCACCAGACCCGCGACGATCACCAGCAGGAGCTGGAGCAGCGGGACGCTGAACGCGATGTTCGCCTCCGCGAGCCGGTCGACCGAGAAGACCACGGTCCACGCGAGCACCAGGCCGAGCACGAGCCCGATGGCCGTGCCGAGCCCGGCGATGATCACCGACTCCAGGCGGACCATCCGCTGGACGCGGTCATCCGTCATCCCGACGACGCGGAGCAGCCCGAGCTCGCGCCGGCGCTCGAGGATCGACAGCGACAGCGTGTTGACGATGCCGATCAGCGCGACGAGCACGCTCATGAGCAGCAGCCCGTTGACGGCATTGATGACGAAGTCGAAGATCGAGCCGATGAGCTTGCCGGCGGAGTTGCCCTCGGTGATCTGGATGTCCGGGCGCGCGTCGGCTGTCTTCTCCAGCGCGTCCTTCGTGTCGGTCTGGGAGCCCGACGCGACGTCGATGAACGCGACGGTCGGCGCCACGTCGCCGACGAGGTCGTCGAAGGTGGAGCGGTCGACGAGCGCGCCCGTCAGAAGCCCGTCGACGGAGGTCTTCAGCACCGCGACGACCTCCAAGTCCGCCTTCTCGCCGCCGTTGTCCTCGACCGTGACGGTGCTGCCGAGCTTCGGCGTCGCGCCGCCCGTCTGGCTCTCGGGCACCGCGATCGTGCCCGGCCGCAGGTCGTTCAGGGAGCCTTCGGCGGCCTCGACGCTGGAGACCTTCTCGATCGCCGCGGTGTCGCCGGTGGAGAGGCTCGTCTGCTCGCCGTCGATCGTCACGGCCTCACGCCGGAACGGCGTCACGGTGGTGACTCCGTCGACCTCGCCGAAGGACGCGACGAGGCCGCTGTCGATCGAGCCGCCGGTGCTGACGACGATGTAGTCCGCGCTCGCGAGCTTGTTGATCTCGCCGACGGCGAAGTCCTTCACACTCGTGCCCGCCACGGTGACGAGGGTCACGAGGAACACCCCGATGACGAGCGCGTTGGCGGTCGTGGCGGTGCGCGTCGGGTTGCGCGCGGTGTTGTCGACCGCGAGCCGTCCCTCCAGGCCGAACCGCGAGAGCAGCGGGCGCGCGAGGTGCGCGAAGCCGACCGCGAGGAACGGCCCGGCGACGATCACGCCGATGAACAACAGCAGCGCGCCGAGCCCGATCACAACCGCCGAGCCGCCGGCGATCGATGCGACCAGACCGGCGCCGCTCAGCACCGCTGCCGCGATCCCGCGGCGGCGCGACAGCGCGTTCGTGTCCGCCGCGGCGCTGCGCAGCGCCTCGATCGGCTCGGTGCGGGCGGCCCGCCGCGCCGGGATCGTCACCGACAGCCAGGTGATGATCGTGCCGAGGACGATCCCCTGGAAGCCCACCGTCGGGCTGATCTTCAGGCCGCTTCCCGGCAGTTCCACCCCGGCGACGTTCAGCACGAACGAGAGCACGAACGTCAGCACCACGCCCGCGATCACGCCGAGGACCGAGCCGATGAGCCCGATCAGGATGCCCTCGTAGCGCAGAGAGCGCTTGATCTGTTTCGGGGTCGCGCCGATCGCCGCCATGACCGCGAGCTCACGCAGCCGCTGGGCGACGATCACGCTGAACGTGTTGTAGATGACAAACCCGCCGACGAAGAGCGCGAGCAGCGCGAAGCCCTGCAGCGCGGCCTTCAGGGTCCGCCCGATCGAGCCGAACTGGTCGCGCTGGTCGTCGAGGAACGCCTCGCCGGTCTGCGCCTCGAACCCCGCCGGGACGAAGCGTGCGACGTCCTCGGTCAGCGCCTCCTGGGACTTCGAGCCGCGCAGGTAGAGCTCGTCGTACTCGACCTGGCCCGAGTTCAGCCAGGCGAACGCGGTGGGCTCGGGCACGGAGATCGTCCCGTCGCTGTCCGCCGCGTCCTGGTCGCCGAACGCCGTGATGCCGACGACGCGCGCCTCGACCGGGCCCTTGATCGTCAGCAGCTTCACGCGCGAGCCGACCGAGAGGTCCTGGTCCTCCGCGGTCCCCCGGTCGACGGCGATCTCTCCGGGGCGCCCCGGGCCCCGGCCCTCGACGACGTCGAGCGGGTTGAGCTCCTCGTCGGCGATCCACAGCCGCCCGGTCACGCTGTCGCCCGGCTTGCCGCTTGCGCGGACGAAGCCGAGCGTGCCCGTCAGGACGCCCGCGCTGCCGGTCACGCCGTCGACGGACTCCATCCGGTCCGCGGCCTTCCCGGAGATCTTCAGCCCGGTGTCGGCCGCGGGGCTGACGCCCCCACCGCCCGGATCGTCCTTGGCGGTGACCGCGACGTCGACGTTGCCGTACTGACGGTCGACGTCCCCTTCGAGGCTCGCGATGACCCGGTCGGAGATGAACCCGGTCGCCGCGAAGAAGCCGACGCCGGTGACGATCGCGATGAGCGTGGCCAGGTAGCGCCCGGTGTTGTTCCGAACGCTGCGCCAGACGAGGGTGCGCACGCGCTAGGCCTCGAACTGCTTCATGCGGTCGAGGACGCGCTCTGTCGTCGGCGCGTCCATCGCATCGACGATCTGGCCGTCGGCGAGGAACAGCACCTGGTCGGCGTACGACGCCGCGTGCGGGTCGTGGGTGACCATCACGATGGTCTGGCCGGTGTCGTCGACGGCCCGGCGCATGAAGGTGAGGATCTCGGTGCCGGTGCGGGAATCGAGCGCGCCGGTCGGCTCGTCGGCGAAGATGATCTCCGGCTTGGGCACGAGCGCGCGGGCCACGGCGACCCGCTGCTGCTGGCCGCCCGAGAGCTGGCTCGGCAAGTTCTTCAGCCGCTCGCTCATGCCGACGGTCGTGATCACCTCGTCGAACCAGGCCGGGTCGGCGTGCGTCCCGGCGAGGGTCAGCGGCAGGAGGATGTTCTCTTCCGACGACAGCGTCGGGATGAGGTTGTACTGCTGGAAGATGAAGCCGAGGCGATCGCGCCGCAGCAGCGTGAGGTCGGTCTTCGACAGCGTCGTGATGTCGGTGTCGCCGATGTAGGCCGTGCCCGAAGTGAGGCGATCGAGGCCCGCGACGCACTGCATCAGCGTGCTCTTGCCCGAGCCCGACGGACCCATGATCGCGGTGAACCGGTGGGCGGGAAAATCGACGGTGACCCCAGCGAGGGCATGCACGGCAGCCTCGCCCTCCCCATAGGTCTTGCGCGCGTCCACTGCCCGCGCCGCAACGTCCACGCCTGTCGCCGTCGCCACCGAGGTCCCTTCGTCGTTGGTCCCGGAGGGTACGGACGCGCGCGGCGCTGCGGTTCACCTCTGCAGCATGCGGCCCATGACCTCCAGCGCGCCAGCCTTGTGCAGCGGCTCGTTGAGGTTCCCGCACTTCGGCGACTGCACGCACGAGGGACAGCCCTTTTCGCAGGGGCAGTCCGCGATGAGCCGGTGCGCGTCGGCCACGAGGATCTCGAAGACCTTGTAGCCGACGCGTGTGATCCCGACCCCGCCGGGGTGCCCGTCGTAGATGAAGATGGTCGGCTTGCCGGTCTGCGGATGCGCGTTCGTCGACAGGCCGCCGATGTCCCAGCGGTCGCACATCGCGAGGAGCGGCAAGACCGCGATCTGCGTGTGCTCGGTCGCGTGCAGCGCGCCGAGCAGGACGTCGAGCGGGAACTCCTGCGCGAGCAGGTCGTCGTCCGGCTCGTACCAGAGCGCCTGGGTCTGGAAGGTCGTCTCCGGGAGGTCGAGCGCGTTGAGGTCGATGACGCCGTGGCCGTCGATGCTCTTGCGCTGGTAGGCGATGACGGTCTCGGTGACGGAGACGAGCCCGAACGACAGCGTGACGCCCATGACCTTGCGCTGGTCGAGCAGCTTGTCGATCCACGTGAGGGTCTCGCGCTTGGGCTGTGTGTACCAGTCGCCGTCGAACGGCTCGACGAGCGCGCGGCGCGATTCGAGGTCCAGCTCGCGCACCGCGAACTGCCGCCCGAGGTGCAGGTAGATCGCGCCGGGGTGGACCGTGGAGAACGCGCGCGCCGCCTCGACGCTGCCCAGCAGCTCACCCGACGCGACGTCGATCACCGCGAACGAGTCGGCCGACGCGCTGCGCAGGGACACGCGCGCGGCTGGGTACTCCTCGGGCCGGCGCAGGACGTACGAGCCGCGGCGCTCGACGAGCTCCCCGTTGGCGACCAGCGCCTGCGCGTGCGCCTCCCAGCGCGGTCCGAGGGTCTTGGCGTCGGCCGGCTCGAGCGGCCCCTCGTGGGCGGCACAGAGCAGGTGGGCGAGGTGGATCTGCTCGTTCTCGTAGTCGAGGATCGCCGACTCGACGTTGCGGTCGAGGAACTCGTCGGGGTGCCGGCAAAAGAACTGATCGAGCGCGTCATCGCCCGCGATGTACACCGCGAGGCCCGTCGTGCGCCGCCCCGCGCGACCCCACATCTGCCGCAGCGACGCGACTGTCCCCGGAAACGTCGTGACCACCGCGGCGTCGAGCGCGCCGATGTCGATGCCGAGCTCGAGCGCATCGGTGGTGATCACCGCGCGCAGGTCGCCCTCGACGAGCCGGGCCTCCAGCTCACGCCGCTGCTGGGGCGTGAAGCCCGCGCGGTACGGCGCGACCTTGTCGGCGAGGTGCGGGTGCGTGTCGCGGAGCTTCAGCGAGACCATCCGCGCCGTCAGCTCGACGGCCTTGCGCGACTTGATGAAGCAGATGGTCCGCGCGCCCTGCCCGACCAGCTCGGCGAGCACGTCGGCGGTCTCGGCCAGCGCGCTGCGGCGCAGGCCGAGCGCCTCGTCCTCCAGCGGCGGGTTCCACATCGCGATGTGGCGCGCGGCGTGGGCGCTGCCGTCCTGGTCGACGAGCGCGATCTCCTCGAGGCCGGTCAGCCGCTCGGCCAGCTCGACCGGGTTGCCGATCGTCGCGCTCGCGAGCAGGAACCGCGGCTCGGTCCCGTAGGCCTCGGCGACCCGCCGCAGCCGCCGCAGCACGTTGGCGACGTGCGAGCCGAACACCCCGCGGTAGACGTGCGCCTCGTCGACCACGACCACCGCGAGGTTGGCGAAGAGATCCGCCCACGCCCGGTGGTTGGGGAGGATCCCGACGTGCAGCATGTCCGGGTTGGTGAGGATCAGGTTGCTGCGCCGGCGGATCTGGGTGCGCTGCTCCCGCGGCGTGTCGCCGTCGTAGATCGCCGGGCGGATCTGCTTGTGCAGGCCGAAGCGGTGCAGCGCGCGCGCCTGGTCCTGCGCGAGCGCCTTCGTCGGGTAGAGGTAGATCGCGCGGGCGTGCGGGTCGCGGCAGAGGACGTCGAGTGTCGGCAGGTTGAAGCACAGCGACTTGCCCGACGCGGTGCCCGTGGTGACGATCATCGGGCCGGCGAACGCGGCTTCGAGGGCGTCGGCCTGATGGACGTAGAGCGCGTCGATCCCGGCGCTGCCCAGCGCGTCGCGCACGTCGGGGTGCAGGTCCGCGGGGATCGGGGCCGTGACCGGGTTGCGGGCGCCCTCGTAGGCCTGGCGCACGAGCCGGCCGTCGGCGAGGCCGGTCTCGAGCAGCGCTCTCCAAGGGTCGGTCCGCTCGCTGACTGGCACTACCGTCGAGGCTACCGGTGCCGCAGCACCTTCCCCGCGGCGGCGAGCGCGTGGACTGCCGCGGGCTCCAGCCCGGCCGGCAGCGCGAGGCGGAACTCGTCGCGGTAGCCCTTCAGCACGCCGGCGGCCGCAAGCGGCGACGCCTTTGGCCCGCCGATCTCGGCCATGTCCCGGAAGAACGACTCGGTCCGCAGCGCGGGGCGGACCTCCCAGCGCGCGCGGGTGCGGCCAGCGCTCGGGTTCCACATCTTGTGGGCGGTGCCGCGGGGGACGTCGAGCGTGTCGCCGGCACGCAGCACGCGCTCGGCCCCGCCGTCCATCACGACCGTGAGCTCGCCCTCCAGGACCTCGAAGTGCTCGTCCTGGTTGGGGTGCAGGTGCGGCGGCGGCGCGGACGCGCCCGCGGCCCAGTCGGCCTCCATCACCAGCTCGTCCGCGGTGCTCGTGACGACGGTCAGGACCTCGTCGCCGAGCCGGATCTCATTGGGCATGTCGCCGACGCTATCCGCTGCGCTTGTGCTCGTACATCGCCTTATCGGCGCGTTCGAGTACGCCTTTTGCGGTGTCTCCTGGACGTGACACGGTGCCGCCGACGGAGATGGACGGGCGGAACCTGGAGGGCCCGAGATCGATCTCGTGCTCGACGACCTCGTGCAGGCGCGTCGTGAGGGTCGGCAGGTGTGCGTCGTCGACCTCCTCGACCAGGAGGACGAACTCATCGCCACCCCACCGGCCCGTGAGGTCGGACGGCCGCACCGCGTGCGGGAGGCGCTCGGCGACGGCGCGGAGCACCGTGTCCCCGGCCGCGTGGCCGTGCTCGTCGTTGATGGCCTTGAAGTTGTCGACGTCGACGAACAGCACGCCAAGCCGCGGGCTTGGCGGGCGCCGCGCCAGCAGGCGGTCGAGCTCCTCAGCGACCAGCGAGCGGTTCGGCAGCCCGGTGAGGTCGTCGTGGAACGCGCGGTGCGCCAGCTGGGCCTCGAGCTGGCGGCGCTTGGTGATGTCGAGGACGACGACACACAGGCCGGCGATTGCGCCCTCGACCCTGATCGGGAAGAAGTGCAGGCTCCAGTGGCGCACGTCCTCGGGGCGCGAGCCGATCGCGCCGGAGATCTCGATCCCCGACAGCGGCTCTCCGGAGTCCATGACCTTCCGGTACAGGGTCTCGGCCTCGGCGCCGAGCTCGCCGTGCAGCTCGGACGGCGTGCGGCCGATGAGCTCGGCTTCGGGGAGGCCGTTCATCTCGGCGAGCGTTGCGTTCGCGCGCACGTGGCGCAGGTTGCGGTCGAAGATGCCGAGGCCCACGGGCGCATCGACGAACAGGGCCTCCAGTACGGCCCGTTCGAAGCGTCCTTCGTCGATCGGGGTCTCGATGCTCAATGGCCCTCCCCAGTTCGGGGGACCCTACTCCTACAGCGCCGGGCGTATTCCCGACCAGCGAGGTATGTGTTAGGGTCACCTAAGGCCATGGATCCGTCCCAGCTCCCCACCGAGGAACGCGCCGACTTCCCCCGTACCGGGGTTCGCGCGCGCCGTTGGTTTCGCTTCGAGCGCGACCTGAACGCGTGGCTCGCCACACCCGAGGGCCAGTTCGCCTCCTGGGACGCCGAACGCGCGCTCAGCGCCTCCGCGTCGCGCTGACTAGGCGCAGTTCGCGCAGAGGCCCCGCACGACGACCTGCGCGTGGTCGGGCACGAAGCCCGACGCCCGGGCTGCGGCCAGCAGCGCGTCGGAGCCCACCGGGGCGTCGACGTCCACGATCGCGCCGCACGCGCGGCACACGAGGTGGTGGTGGTCTTCGACCCGCGGATCGAAGATCACGGTGCCGCCTTCGGTGGCGACACGATGGACGAGGCCCAGCTCCTCGAGCAGGTCGAGCGTGGCGTACACGGTTGGGAGGGAGACGCCCGGCATCCGGGTACTGACCTCACCGAAGACCATCTCCGCCGTCGCGTGGCGGTCGAGCTCCTCCATCACCCGCGCGATGGCCAGGCGCTGCGGGGTCACCCGCTGGCCGCGCTCCCGGAGCGCGCCGGCAAGTGTGGTTTCCATCAGGGAGCTCACGGGCATGCAGATTAGCGCAAACGTAAGGCTTACCTAAGACAAATGTTGTTCTAAGTCACTTGTTACAGTACTTCGAGACCCTGACAGCGAGCGAGGAGCAACCCCCCGTGCCGACCACGCATCACGCAGCAGCAGGCATCCTGTCCGACGCCAACGCCAGCAAGCGCGAAGAGATCGTCGAGATGCTGACGAAGGCGTATTGGATGGAGATCGAGACGGTCATCAACTACCTGTCTCTCTCCCAGCACATCGACGGCATCCGCGCCGAGGAGATCGCCGAGGCGCTCGGCGCCGACGTCACCGAAGAACTCGGCCACGCCAGGCAGTTCGCCGAGCGGATCAAAGACCTCTACGGCACCCCGCCCGGCTCGCTCGACTTCACGGCCGAGCAGACGTACCTCCAGCCGTCCGACGACGCGACCGATGTGGGCACCGTCGTCAAGGGCGTCATCCAGGCCGAGGCCGGCGCGATCGAGTTCTACAACCAGATCATCGAGGCGACCGACGGCGTCGACTGGGCCACGCAGGACATGGTCATCGCCATCCTCCGCGACGAGGAGAACCACATGCGGACCTTCGAGCGGTACCTGCGCGAGTTCGAGTAGGGCTGCCCCGGGCGGCTGCCGGCACCGGCAGCCGCGCCCTGGGCCTACGTCTTCGTCGCGGCTCGCGCGCGCTCGCGGGCCGCGGTTGCTCTCAGCACTGCCTCTTCGGCTCGGGCCTCTGCTGCGTCTGCGCGTGCGGCCAGCTTTGCCGCGCGGACGTCCGTGTCCGTGTCCGTGTCCGTGCTGGCCTCGTCGAGGTCCGTCTGCTGCTGGTCGAGCAGCCGCTGGCGCACATCGCGTGCCCGCTGGGCATCATCGAGGAGATCCTGGCCGGCAGCGCGACGCGTCTGCGCGAACTCCCCAGCGACCACGCGCTCGTCGAGGTCGTCGAGGTCGTCGGAGACGTCCCGGTCGAGCTGGGCGCGCTTGCTGTTGAGCTTCCCCTGCTGGCTGTCGGCCAGCGCCTGCTCGCGATCACCGACGGCCTGTTCGAGGCTCGCGATGTCCTGATCGATGTCCAGATCACTCTGTGGTTCGTCGTGCACGCGATCACTGATCCTTCCTCATGAGGCGAAAGACCTCGTCGGCGGGGGCCGGCCTGGCAAACAGATAGCCCTGTGCAAAGTCCACACCCAGGGCACGCAGCTGTTCGAGCGTCTGCTCGTCCTCGACGCCCTCTGCGACCGTCTTGAGGCGCACGCCGCGAGCAAGCGTCACGACCGCTTCGACGATGTGGCGATTCATCGTCGAGGACTTCTCGGCGAGATCCCCGACGAACTCCCTGTCGATCTTCAAGGCGCTGACGGGAAGGTGCTTGAGATAGCGGAAGCTGCCGTAGCCGGTGCCGAAGTCATCCAGGGCGACGGCAGAGTGCAGACCGCGAATCCTTGAGATGAAGTGCTGTGCGACAGCCTCGTTGTCGATCAGCGCCGTCTCGGTGATCTCGAACACCACGAGCCGGGGATCGACCCGGCTGGACGCGAGCTGGTCCTTGACGTAGTCGAAGAGACTCGCGTCGCTGATCGAATCGGCGGAGAGGTTGATCGCGATGTGATGGCCGGCGGCTGCATACGTCAGCGCGAGCTTGATCACGTACCGGTCGATGGCGGTGATCAGGCCGTACTGCTCGGCCACGGGCAGGAACATCCCCGGAGGGATGCTCTCGTCCGTGAGCGAGCGCATGCGCACCAGCAGCTCGTGGTAGACGGTCTCGCCGGTGGCGATGTCGACGATGGGCTGGGCGAACAGCACGAGCCGCTTCTCGTCGAGCGCGTCGCGGATGCGTCCGACCCAGCTCAGCGCCTCGAGCTCGCGCCGGACACGACGGTCGTTCGCCTTGCGGGCGGTGATATCGCGGAAGGCGACGACGCTGCCGGTCCCGCCGTCGAGATCGATGGGCGACGAAGAGCAGGACACCTCAAGCGCCGACCCGTCCTGGCGCCAGAATGTGTCGTCCTCGACGAGGACGGCCTCCCCCGTGTGGCGAACCCGGGATAGCGGGCAATCCTGGTGGGGATACTCCCGGCCGTCGGCGTGCGTGTGGTGAAAGACCGCATGCGGGCTGCGGCCGAGCAGCTCGAGCTCCGATCTATAGCCCAGCAGCGTCAGGCCGGCCGGGTTGATGAACGTCAGCTCGCCATCGGCGTTCGCGACGAAGATCCCGTCGGTCACGCTGTCGACGATCCCCTTCATCACGCTCGCAGCATGTGCGCTGTCCGTCTCGGCCGCCCGTATGTCGGTGACGTCCTTGGCCGCGAAGTAGACGGTGTCGTCAGCGGAGATCGTGTTCCAGAGCAGGGTCCGGTAGCTGCCGTCGATCGCGCGGTAGCGGTTCTCGAATCCGGCGGTCTTGTAGCCGCTCACCGCTGCGAGCCGGGCGGTCTCCAGCGCCGTGGCATCGAGATCGTCGGGATGGACGAAGGACGCGTAGGACTGCGCCATCAGCTGGTCGTTGCTCCATCCGAGCGTGCGTGTCCACGCGGGGTTCAGCCACGTGAAGTACCCGTCGAGCGACGCGGTGCCGAGCATGTCCCGAGACAGGTCGAACAGCCGCTGCGTCGGGTCTACTGCCGGGGGCGCTTCCGTGTGGCGCATGAGCGCCTTTCGAGCAACTGCCCTGAGCGCGTTCAACGCGCGCTGCGTATCGAAATGACCGCCCTTGGACGGTAGCACTCTGGAGAACGGCCCCGAGGCGGGGCGGCCGCGGCATCGTGCCGTCGAGGCCGCCCCGCGATCGGGCGTCGCGAGGGAGGTCCGCCCTACCCGGGAAGGGTCGGCGTGACCTCCAGGACGTTGTTGGCCTCGTCGGTCTCGGCCACCTCGGAGGCGCTGTCCGCCGTCAGGCGGACCTGCGAGTTGTAGACCGCGCGGACCGCGACCTGGGTGCTCGCACCCGGGGCCAGGCTCTGGACCCGAGGCAGCGCCACCGTCGTGGCCAGCCGCTGGTTCACGGCCCGGCCGAACAGGGTCGAGGAGAACGGCCCGGCCGTCCCCTTGCCCTGGTTCTTGATCGTGACCACGGTCTCGTAGATGGCGACCGTGAAGACGCCCGGGACGAGCTGCACCCGCGCGCCGGTCACCACGAGGTCCGGCTTCTCGGCCGGCGCCTGCGGGGTCTCCTGGACCGGCGGCGTGGCTGGCAGCGGATCGGACGCCGGCAGCGCGTCACGCACCGGGACGACGGTCTTCTCGTAGCCGTCCTGATCGACGACCAGCTCGAGCTTGCCCTTGGCCTCCTCGAGCGGGTTGACCGTCACCGAGCCGTCGCCGGCGACCGTCGCGCGCCCGATCGGCACGCCGTTCTGCAGCAGCGTCGCCGCCGCGCCCGCAGCGCTCGTCCCGAGCTGCGCCGACAGCGATCCGCTGTAGACGACCGACGGGTTGGCGAGGAACAGCGGGCGCTGCGTCCGGATCTCCATCGTCGGGTCACCGAAGTACTGGTAGAGCCGGTTCTCGAGGCGGATGTCCGCCGTCGCCGAGCCCCACCCGCGGTCGTCGTAGAACGCGTTGATCGTCGCCGCCTGGAGGATCACGTGGAGCTTCGCGCTGTTGAGCACGTCGCCCATGCGCTTGATCGGCGTGTTCGAGCCGGCGTACGGCATCGCGTTCGGCCAGACCGCGTCGAGCAGGCCCATCGCGAACCGGTTGTTCAGCTCGCTCGGGCTGTCGCGTGACGCCGCGACCACGCCGGCGACCCCGCCGCCGGACCGGCGGATCAGGTTCTCGGCGAAGCTCGGCGTGCCGGGATCGTCGTACCGGCCGCTCGAGCAGTTGATCGAGAAGAACACCGGGAGGAGCGCCCCGTTGTTCATCCCGTCGATGTGGGTCTGCGTGATGTCGGGGTCGCCGACCCAGGTCGGCGCGCCGTGGTCACGGTGCATGACGAGGAAGCGCCCCGCGTTGATCTGGTCGCGGACGTCGTTGCCGTCCCCGTCCCACGGGTAGCCGGGCTTCTTCAGCGCGGCCGGCAGCTCCTCACCGGTGTCGAAGTAGGTCGGGTTCGACGCCATCGTCGTGTAGACGCGGCTGACCGCCTTCTTGTTCTTGCGCAGCACGCCACGGGCCCATTCGGCCGTGCGGACGAAGCCGCGATCGTCGGTCGTGCCCGTGCCCTGGAAGAACCCGGTGACCGTCGCGCGCTTGTAGAACGCCGCGCTGATCGGCGGGGTGTTCTCGTAGCCGGTGATCTTCCCGACCATTGTGTTCGCCTGGTCGAGGGTCGCCGCCGGGATGCGGCCGGTCGACATGTTCGGCAGGTACAGCTCGCGGAACTTCAGCGTGTAGTCCAGGTCGCTCGGGACGTTCGGGATGCCCGGGTCACCGTCGAACGTCGGGACGTTCGCGGTGTTGCCGAACAGCAGCAGGTAGCTCGGCCGCACGCAGCCCGACTGGGCGACGCGCCCCTGCGCGAACGTGCGGATCTGGTCGGCCGTCGAGCCGGCCCGCCCCGCCCCGTTGCCGGTCTCGAAGACCCGCGTGAGGATGCCGCGCGTGTTCCGTGCAGCCGCGAACGTGTCGGCGGCGGCCCGCAGTCCGGGCGAGGTGATGACGAGCAGCTCCTCGCCGCACGGGCGCACGACGTAGGTGCCGGCCGTCAGGTGCTCGAACACCGTCGACGCGTTGCTCAGCGCCTGCCCGTAGAGCTTGTGGAACGAGCGCTCCCACGGGTCGGCGATGCCGGGCTTGCCAAACGTGCCCTGGCCGCCGGTGAACTTGATCGACACCTGCATCGAGGTGAAGACCTTCAGCTTCTTGGCCTTCGGCTGGTACTGGGCGCCCGCGAGCGCGAGCTGGCCGACGTTCAGGTCGCGCAGCTCACCGAGCTCCGCGGCGGCCGCGGGCTTCTTCGGGAACGACGAGTCCGACGCGTACGCGCCGCGGTCGAGCTCGAACGGCTTGTCGGCGAACTTCGGGTCGTCGGCGAGGCCGTCGAGCGGCTGCGGCTGGGTCGGATAGAGGTCGACGCCATCGAGGGTGTAGCCCGCCGTGTCCTGCGCGGTGACCTCGACCTTGGCGCCCTCGGGGATGCCGAAGGACTCGGCCATCGAGGGCACACCCGGCTCACCGGCCGGCGCGGTCGTGGACAGGCCGGGCATGACGAGCTGCTCGTAGGCCTTGCCGCCGCCGGTCTTGGGGACGAGCGTCGGGGCAGGCAGCTGCACGTTCAGCGTGAGCTCCTGCGGCGTGCTCTTCACGACGCGGCTCGAGGAGGCGCCGCCGACCGGTGCGGTCTGCGCGCCGCCGCAGCGCTTCGTGCGGGTGTCGGCGAGGAGGAGGGCCTGGACGCGCAGCGCCTTGCTGGAGAGCGCGGCGCGGCGCTTCAGCGCGATCCTCCGCGCGCCCTTGCCGCGGAGGCCCTTCCGCATGGACGAGATGCGCCGCTTGGCGACGCAGTAGCGGCCGGCGCGCACGGCGGCGGCGATCTTCGGGACCGACCGGCGCACGGTCGTGCCGCGCGGCAACCCGCGGAGCTCCGTGCGCAGGGACGTCAGCGCGGAGGCGAGGGGCTTGGGCGTCTTCGGCGCGGCGGCCGGGGCGATGGCCGGCGCTGCCAGCATCGCGAGCAGCGCGCAGACGACGGCCAGCAACCCCGTGCGGGGAAGGGTCCGACTGGGCATGAGGAGTCCTCGGGTCGTGGGGAAAGACGACCGGCGGAGGGCGTCGCGCCCTCCGCCGTTGTCCACCAGGCGTTCAGCCCGCCGGAACGATGTGCGTCAGGGGTTCCTGAGCGATGTTCATCGGGACACCACGGTGAACGTGACGGTCTCGGGCGTGCTCGTCTTCTTCGCGGCGGTCGCCTTGAAGACCGCGCGATAGCCGCCGGGCTTCAGCGGCTTGTTCTTGATCCGCCCGCTGAACGGGACGGACAGCCGCTCCTTCTTGGCGACGCGCGTCAGCGTGACGACGGTTGTCCACTTCTTGCCGCGCTTGCGCTGGATCGCGATCTTCACGGTCGAGCGGCGGTCGACGCGGGCGTTCAGCGTCGTGCCCTTCGCGGTCGCCGTCGAGGCCTTGCTGACGCCGACGCTGATCAGCGTGTTCCAGGGGGCCGGGGCGAACACCTTGCGCGTGACCCAGACCTGGCTGAAGTCCGGGCGCGGGCCGAGGCACCCGGTCGGGATGAAGCAGGGGACCGCGAGCGAGGCCGAGCCGGAGCCGCTCCCACCGCTCCCACCGCTCACGCCGACGGACAGCGGGTTGGGCGGCGGAGGCAGCGGCGGGCCGATCGGCGTCGGCGGCGCGGGCTTCGGGCCAGTGCCGTCCACGGCGACGCCCCACGGAGCGGTGAGGCCGCCGACGAAGCTCGGGTCCGAGCCGCCCGTCGCCTTCGAGCCGCGGCCGACGGAGCCAGTGCCGGGCATCCCGGTGCCGTAGCTCGACCAATAGACGAACTCGTCGTCGATCGCGAGGCCGGTGATACGCGGGTTGCCGCTCCAGAACGTGTCGCGCTGGTCGCTGCCGTCGATGTTCGCGCGGCCGATCGAGGTGCCGGAGCCGGGAGTGGTCCCGCCGACCTCGCGGATGCCCCAGTAGATGTGGTCCATATCGACGGCGACGCCGCAGGGCATCCAGGTGACGGGGGTCTTGATGAACTGGCTGTTCATGTCCGGTCCGGGATCGTCGACGTTCTCCATGAACTTGCTCAGCCGCTTGCGGCCGATGCTGTAGGTGGAGGGGTTCGCGAAGTAGACCCACGTGTCGTCGACGGCGACGCCGCACGTCCGCGGGTTGGGCTGCCCGAACACCGACTGGATCGACTGGTACTGCTGGCCGCCGATGATCGGCGTGCGGCCGACACCGCTCGTGTCCTGGTTGCCGTAGCTCCAGTACAGGTAGCCGCCGCCGGCCGTCATCCCGGTCGTGCCCTGGCCGATCGAGGCGGTGAAGGCGTGGTTGACGTCCGCCCCGTCGACGGTGCTGCGCGCGATGACGGGCGGAGCGAACGGCAGCGACGGGCTGGTGTTCGCCATGTGGTTCGTCCAGTAGACGTGCGCGCCATCCGACGCGACGCCGCGGGCGAACGCCCACTGGCCGGCGACGCTGGGGATGAACGTGTCCTGCGCGCCCGTCCCGTCGAGCGCTGCGCGGCCGACCCCGCGCTTGAGGTCCTCGTGCGTCCACCACACGTACGCGCCCGCAGGGGAGACCGCCCCGAGCATCAGTGCGAACGACGTGATTGCGAGCAGGGCGAGGCGCGGTGTCATAAGTCAGGGGCGTTCATAGCACCGGAACGTCGTTCTGTGGAATAGCGTGGCGCGGATGCGCGCCCTCTACGTCGACCTCGACGGCACGCTGCTCGGTCGCGGCGGCTCGCTCGTGCACGACGCCGACGGCAATCCGTCGCTGCTTTCCATCCGCGCAGTGGAAGCGTGCCTGCGCGTCCAGGCGGAGGTCGTGCTCATGTCGGGGCGGCGGCTGATGACCGTGCGCGAGCCCGCCCGGCTGCTCGGCCAGCCGTCGTACATCTTCGAGGCGGGCGCGGGCCTGGTCCTCGACGGCGAGACCTTCTGGCTGTGCGACGGACTCGAGCCCGGCGAGCTGACGATCGCCGAGCAGGTGGCGGTCGGCGGCGCGCCGGAGCTGCTGCTCGAGCGGTTCGCCGGCCGGCTCGAGTACCACGCGCCGTGGCACGAGGGCCGCGAGGTCTCCCACCTGTTCCGCGGCGCGGTCCCCGCCGCCGAGGCCGACGCCGCCCTCGCCGAGGCCGGGCACGACCAGCTGCGCCTCGTCGACAACGGGGCGATCGACGTCCCGCAGCATGGGCTCGACGTCGCGGCGTCCGAGCTGCACGCCTACCACCTGGTCCCGCGCGGGGTGAGCAAGGCGCGGGCGGTCGCGCGCCACCAGCGCGCACGCGGGTACGCGCCCGAGGACTGCATCGCGGCGGGCGATTCGCGTGAGGATCTCGCGGTCGCGGCGGCGGTCGGCACGTTCTGGCTCATGGCGAACGGCCTGACCCACGACCCCACCATCACGCAGCACGCTCCGGCGAACGTGCGGGTCGCCGAGGAGCGCAACGGCGCCGGGGTCTACGAGGCGGTCGTGACCACTCTGGCCGAGCGGTGAACTGCGCCACATCGCTACTGTTAGGGGAGCCTAAGGACGGGTCCTGCCGGTTGTGCCTGGTCGCAAGTTGACACCGCACGCGCCTCGATGGCGCCCCATTGCCCTTGTTTTCTGCCTCGCTCTGGCGAGTGTGGTCGCGGGGCCGTCGCCGACGGCGTTTGCGGCCGCCGAGTCGGCCGCCGCATCGCAGGGGACCGTGACGCTGACCGCCAGCGGCGCCGCCGCGCGGGAGCTGCGCCGGGCCGATGTCGCATTGCGCGCCGCCGGCGGACTGCGCACCTCGACGCTCGTCGACGGCAGCACGCGCCTCAGCTTCCGTGCCGACTCGCGCTCGCTGAGCCGTGGCGTCGCCACCTTGGGGCTCGCGGGCGAGCTGCGGCTGACCCGCGGCGGGCGCGCGGTGCGCTTCGGCATGCTGCGGGTCCGCGTGACCGGCATGGCCGTTTCGATCTCGGGGACGTCGGGAGGCACGCGGCGCACGCTGCTCACCGGGAAGCCGGCCGGCAAGGCGCTGACGCTCGACGCCTCCACGCGGGGCGTCGCGCTGAAGCCCACGAGCCTGCGCTTCACCGCGGCGACCGCCCGGCTGGTCCGGACGCGCCTGGGTCTGCGGCGCGCGCCCACGGGCAGCTTCGGTCCCGCCGCCGTCAGCGCCGGCGTGAAGCACCCGGCGGGCTCGGGCGGCACGGGCTCGGGCACCCCGACCACCGGCCCGATCACGACCGCCCCGCCTGCCGTCCTGCGCCCCGCGAGCGCGGTCGACGTCGTCGGCGGCACCATCGTCTGGCGGATCCGCGAGTCGTTCATCCGGTACATCAACGCGGGTGAGGGGACGAGCGTGCGCGACGGCGCCATCGCCGATCCGCCTGAGGCACTCGCCGACGCGGGCAATGTCCCGCTCGTCTACCAGTTCCGCTTCCCGTTCTCGGCCGGCTGGTCGGACGCGCCGTCCGGGACCGCGACGGTCGGGTTCACCGGCGGCGTGCGCTTCCGCTACTCCGCGCACACGATCGACTTCACGACCGCCACCCCGGAGATCGAGCTGAACGGCGCGGCCTCCCGGGCGACGTTCACGCTCAGCGGCACCGACGGCACCGCGTTCGGCGGCAAGCGCGCGGTGCTTCTCGATCTCGACCCGTCGAAGGCCAAGTCCCGCACCACGAGCCCCGACGGCAAAACCGTCACGTACGAGCAGATCCCCGCGACCGTCCCGGCCACCGCCGGCGACTCGGTGTTCGCCGGCTTCTACCTCGCCGGTGCGCCGTTCGGCTGGGTCTCCCTCTCCTACACCGTCGCCTGACCCGAGGTTCCCCCGCATGTCCCGTCTCCGACTCGTCCCGCTGATCGCCCTCCTCACCGTCTTCGTTGCGGTCGTCCCTGCGCAGGCGGCCTACAAGCGCGTCGCGGCGATCACGCCGTTCACGGCGAACACGCTGGCCGAGCTGGGGGTCAAGCCGGTCGCGCGCGGGGAGCTGCTCGGCGGCCGCGACCAGGTCAACCCGCTGCTCAACGGCGTGAAGGTCCTCAAGCTCTCGCATCCGAACGGGCCGAACCTCGAGCAGCTCGCGCAGGTCAACCCGCAGCTCGTGCTGACCACGCCGACGTTCCGCAAGGGCGCGGCGGGCATGCGCTCGCTCGGGATGAAGGTCGTCGAGAGCGACCCGACGAGCGTGGCCGCCGTCCCGAGGGAGTACGTCCGGATCGGCGGGCTTGTCGGTAAGCGCAAGCAGGCCAGGACCGAGGCCAACCGCC
The DNA here is from genome assembly GCA_016462625.1 of Solirubrobacteraceae bacterium. The sequence continues at coordinate 47,878 of JAEMSV010000022.1, forward strand.
AGGTCAAGCGCATCAACTTCGTGATGAAGAAGGCCAAGCGCCACCCGACGGTGCTGCTCATCCTCGGCGTCGGCCGGACCCCGTTCGCGTTCCTGACGAACAGCTGGGGCGGCGACCTCGTCCGTCATGCCGGCGGGCGCCTGCTGACCAAGGGCCTCAAGGGCAGCGGCGGGTTCGCGCGGATCTCCAACGAGATCGTCGTCAAGCGCAACCCCGACATCATCATTGCCGTGCCGCACTCGGAGACGAAGAACATCCCGGCGATGGCGAAGTTCCTGAAGACCAACCCGGCGTGGAAGAACACGAAGGCGATGCGCAGCGGCCGCGTGTACGTCTCGACCGGGAACTCGTTCCTGCAGCCGTGGACCGACGTGCACCGGCTCATCGCCGACGTCCAGACGAAGTACCTGAAGAACCGGTAGCCAGATGGCTGCGCCCGTCGCCCGGCAGACCGCCGTCCTCGCGGCTGCGCTCCTCGCGCTCGTCGCGGGCATTGCGGCGTCGATGAGCCTCGGCGCGGTCGACGTCCCGATCGGGCAGGTCTGGGACGCGCTGTGGGGGTCGGCCGACGAGGGGCCGCTGAAGGAGATCGTGCTGCAGCTGCGGCTGCCGCGGACGGTGAGCGCGATCGTCGTCGGCGCGGCGCTCGGCGTGGCCGGCGCGCTGCTGCAGGGCGCGCTGGCGAACCCGCTCGCGTCGCCGGACGTCATCGGGGTGACGGGCGGTGCCGCGTTCGGCGCGATGCTGGTCCTGCTTGCGTTCCCGGCGTCGATCGCGCTCCTGCCCGTCGGCGCGCTCGTCTTCGGCCTGATCGCGGCGGGCATCGTCTTCGGCATCGCCTTCACCGGCGTGAACCGCGGTGGGATCGGGCGGCTGATCCTCGCGGGCATCGCGATCACCGCGCTGTTCAACGCGGGGACCATGACGCTGATGACGGCCTACCCCGACCGCGTGCAGTCGGCGATCTTCTGGATGGCGGGCGGGATCACGTCGACGGGCTGGGAGGACATGAGCGTGACCTGGCCGTACTTCGCGGTCGGCTTCGCGATCACGCTGACGCTCCCCCGCGCGTTGGACCGTCTCGCGCTCGGCGACGACGTCGCCGCGTCGCTCGGCTCGCGCCCGGCGATGATCCGCCTCATCGCGGGCCTGGCGGCGGCGCTGCTCGCGTCGGCCGGCGCGGCGATCGCGGGGCTGCTGACCTTCATCGGGCTCGTCGTCCCGCACC
>JAEMSV010000098.1 GCA_016462625.1 Solirubrobacteraceae bacterium
GCCTTGCGCGCGGGGGCCTTCTTGGCCTTCGCGGCGGGCTTCTTGGCCGGCTTCTTCGCGGCGGCACCGGCCGTCGCGGTCGCGAAACCGATGAGAGCGACCTCGCTGGAGGTGCCGTCGCTGCTGCCGCCGAGACGCTTGTTGCTGTCGGCGAAGATCTTCTCGGCCTTGTCCTTCGTCGCGGTGAGGAGCTTGGCGAGATCCGCGCGGCCCTTGGCGTCGAGATCGCCGGTGATGCGGCTGACGAGGTCCTCGGGCGTGTCGAAGCCGTTGGCCTCGGCGGTCGCGACGACGTCCTTGACGATGGCCTTCAGCGTGGTGTCGTACGCCGAGCGGCGGGTCGACGCGGGCATCTGCGCCCAGTCGTCGTTGCTGAAGAACGGCTTCATCACCGCTCGATAGTGATGCTCGACCGCGCCACGACGAGGCGTCGTGCTGACGAGCTCGATGCAGCCAAGGTCCAGCAGCGTGCGGACGTGATAGCTGACGTTGCCCAGACGCTCGTCGAGCTCTTCGCTGATCTCGCTCGGACTGGCCACGCGCTCATTCAGGATCGTGAGGATGTTCTGGCGCAGGGGGTGGGCCAGAGCCTTGACGATCCGATGGTCGAGTGCGGGGGATTCCGACGAAGACATAGAACGCTCTGCTTCCGTTGACATGAACCGTATTCAGGAACATAGCGGCTCGCGCAGTCGAGGTTGAAGACCCAGTTCTCGCTGAAATGGTCAGGGCGAAAACTGGCTTCCCCAGAAGGGGGGAGGTTACGGAGCCGTTGAACGGTTCCTACCCCCGATCTACAACTTCTGAACGGTTCTCAACTGGAATCTGAACGAGAAACTCCGCGCCTCCACCCTCCGCGTTGCGGGCGGTGACGGTGCCCCCGTGCTGCTCGACGATGCGCGCCACGATGGCCAGACCGAGGCCCGCGCCGCCGCGTCCTCGCGCACGACCCCCCTCTGAGCGCCAGAAACGCTCGAAGAGCTCCGTAGGGTCCGTTCCCGCCGGCAGGCCGAGCCCATGGTCGCGTACCCGCAGCTCGGCGCGCCGGTCACCGTCGACCCGGGCGGTGATATCGATGGCGGCGTCCGGCGGCGTGTGCACGAGCGCGTTGCGGACGAGGTTCGCGAGGACCTGGCGCAGCAGGTGCGCGTCCCCGGCGACCTCCACCTCACGCTGGCCCTCCACCGTGATCGTGCGCTCGGGCGCAACCGCGCGGGCATCGTCGGCCGCATCCCGCGCGAGCGCGGCGAGGTCGACGGGCTCGCGCACCGGATCGCGCACCTCGTCAAGGCGAGCGAGGGCGAGCAGATCCTCCACGAGCACGCCCATGCGGGCCGCCTCCTGCTCGATGCGGCGCATCGCCGTCGCCGTCTCCTCGGGATCCTCACTCGCGCCCATGCGGAAGAGCTCGGAGTACCCGCGGATCGACGCCAGCGGCGTGCGCAGCTCGTGGGATGCGTCCGCGACGAACTTGCGCAGGCGGTCCTCGCTCTCGCGCCGCTGGGCGAATGCCTGCTCGAGCCGTCCGAGCATCGCGTTCAGCGCCAGCCCGAGGCGCCCGACCTCAGTGCGCTCGGTCGCCGGCTCGACGCGCCGGGACAGGTCACCCGCCGCGATCGCGCCCGCGGTCTCCCCGATGCGCGACAGCGGGCGCAGGCCGAGGCCGACGATCCACCAGCCGGCGATGGCCATCACGCCCAGGACCCCGATGATCACGAGCCCTTCGACCACGAGGAGCCGCTCGAGCGTCTCCTCCACGTCGTCGAGCGGGACCGCAGCGACCGTGAGGCCCCCCGCGCGGTTCGGTTCGGTGATCACGCGGTAGTTGCCCTCGTCCGTCTCTACCGTCGTAAGCTCGCCGGGCGTCAGCGACGACGGAAGGTCGGGGGTGTCGTCATCGGTCGTGTCGTAGCCCAGCACCATGTCCGTGACGACCGCGCCCGACGCGGTGCGGATCTGGCCGTATGTACCGGGCGGCACGTTGCGCTCGGGCCCGCCCCCCTCGCCACGGCCGGGCGGCCTGCCCTGAAGCAGCGCCTCCCGCCGCTCCACATCCTCGCCTCCGGGCCCGAGCTTCTGGACTGCCGCCATCTCCACCAAGGGAATCGCAGCGCGCACCTGCTGATCTGCCCGCTCGAGCAGGAACGAGCGCTGCTCGGCGTACGTGATGCCCGCCAGGACCAGAAGCCCGAGCGCCGAGAGCACGAGCAGCCCGGCGATCAGCCGAGCGCGGAGGGACACGGTCAGGTCCTCGGCCGGCGCAGGGCGTAGCCGACGCCGCGCACCGTCTCGATGAGCGGCCCGGCGCCGTTGACGTCGAGCTTCTTGCGCAGGTACGAGACGTAGGTCTCGAGCACCCGGGCGTCGCCGCCGAAGTCGTAGTCCCAGACGTGGTCGAGGAGCTGGGCGCGGGTCAGGACCCGCCGCGGGTTCAGCAGGAAGTAGCGCAGCAGCCGGTACTCGGTCGCCGTGAGGTCGACCGGCTCGCCGGCCCGCGTGACCTCGCGCGTGTCCTCGTCGAGCTCGAGGTCCTCGAAGACGAGCCGGCCGGACTCGGGCTCGGAGGCGCCGGTCCGGCGCAGGATCGTCCGGATGCGGGCGACGACCTCCTCCAGGCTGAACGGCTTGGTCACGTAGTCGTCGCCGCCGGTGGTCAGGCCGCGGATCTTGTCCTCGGTAGCGTCGCGCGCGGTGAGGAAGAGGATCGGGACGCGGGCGCGCTGCGCGCCGAGGCGCTCGGCGACGTCGAAGCCCTCCATGTCCGGGAGCATCACGTCGAGGACCATCAGATGCGGACGGAATGCCGCGACGCCGTCGAGCGCCTCTTTCCCCGTCGCCGCAGTCTGCACCTCGAAGCCCTGGTACCGCAGCGCCATCGCGATGACATCGGCGATGTTCTGCTCGTCATCGACGACGAGGATGCGCAGCGCGTCGGGGGTGGGATCGTCGGCCATGGGAACAGTGTCGGCGCGGAACCTTGGAAGTTCCTGGGAAACCGTACGAGCTGGCATGGAAGGATGCTCCGCATGGTCATCTGCATCACGGGCGCATCGAGCGGCATCGGGGAGGCGACGGCCCTGCGCCTCGCGCGCGAGCCCGGCGCGCAGCTCGTCCTCGTCGCCCGCCGGGAGGACCGCCTGGCCGCCCTCGCGGCCAGGTGCTCCGGCGGTCCCCACTCGTTCGTCGCGACGGACCTCACGGACGACGACGCCCCCGCGCGCGTGCGCGCGCACGTAGAAGAGTCCCACGGCGGCGAGCTGCACGTCCTGGTCAACAACGCCGGCGCCGCGTGGCGAGCGACCTTTGCCGACGGCGGCTACGAGAACGTGCGCCGCACCATGGCGTTGAACTTCGACGCACAGCTGCGGCTCACCGAGGCGCTGCTCCCGCTCCTTCGCGCGAGCTCGCCCTCCTCGATCGTCAACGTCGCGAGCACCGCGGGTCGCGTCGCCCGCGGCGGCACGGGCGCCTACTCCGCGTCGAAGTTCGCGTTCGCCGGCTGGAGCGATTCGCTCGCCGCCGAGGAGGGCGCGCATGGCGTGCACGTCGGGCTCGTCCTGCCGGGCTTCATCACCACCGAGGGCTTCCCGCAGGCGGAGCTCACGAGCAACCCCCGCACCCGCTGGATCGTCTCGACCCCGGAGAAGGCCGCCGACGCGATCGCCGATTGCGCGCTGCACGGGAAGGCCGAGCGGTACGTCCCGCGCGCCTACTGGCTCGCCGCAGCGGCGAGGATCCTCGCCCCGCGACTCATCCGCCGCGCCGGCGGCGGCGCGCTCGCCCAGCAGCTCACGACGAAGACGAATCCTGGGGACTGACGCGGGCCTCCCGTACGAGCAGCAGCGCCCCGATCAGGAAGCACAGCGCGCCCCACGCCGTCCCGGCGTTCGCGAGCCGATCGTCGACGAGAGCGCCCGTCGCCGGCCGATTGAACGCCGCGATCGCCGAGACCATGAAGAAGACCGACCCGAGCATGTTCAGCGCGCCGATCCGCCAATCCGGGTCACGTGGCTCCCAGGCCAGCCAGCGGCGCTGCACCGTCGCGAGCGCAGCCGCGCTGGCGATCAGGAAGCAGACGGAGCCGATGACGTCCGGTGCCCAGACCCGCACGTTGTTCTCCGACGCGGTCAGCGTGAGATCGAGCGCGTCCCAGGTGTTGATGTTGAAGAGGATCGTGCCCGCGAACTGCACGGCGGCCGCGATCCAGTCGGCGTGCCGCTGCTCCCACCGTCCCGGCCGCTCCCGCCGCAGCGGGCCGCCGTCGTGCGGGACGCTGGCGGCCGCCAGGAGCTGCAGCAGCGCCGCGCTCGTGAAGAAGATCGACCCGGCGAAGAACGTCCCGCCGATCCAGGTCGCCTGGCTGTCCTGAGCGGCGACGGCGGCGACCAGGAAGCACGCCGACCCGACCGCGAACAGCCAGCCGGTCGCGCGCATGGCGCCGCCCGAGCGCCATCGATCCGCGCGGAGCCGCACGATCAGGTGGCCGCGAGTTCCTCGAACGCGCTGTCGGGAAGCAGCTCGATCGTGCGGATCGCCTCGTCCAGGCCGTCGCGGAAGATGCGCAGCGCCTCGTCGGGCTCCTTCCGCTCCAGAGCGCCCAGCACCCCCGAGATCGTCGCGTGCGACAGCGCGTTGCAGCTGGCGGGATACACCAGGATCGCGATCCGCTCCATCCGCGGGCGCAGGAGATCGAGCTGGCGGATGAGCTCCTGGTTCCCGTGCGCCTCGTGGACCGGCCGGTTGAAGACGAAGGTCTCCATGCGAGCGACCGCAGGATCGCTGTCGACGTCGATGAGCTCGTACACGCGCAGGATCTCGCGCATCATCCGCAGGTCGGCATCGGTGACCGCGTGCACACCCAGCTCGTAGGACCTCAGCCCGAGCGTGCGCAAGACCTCGAGGAACTCGATCGTCTGCGTGCGCTCCAGCGCCGCGACGCGGTACGTCCCGTCCTCCAGGCGTTCCGCGAGACCCTCGACCCGCATCTCCTCGAAGGCCGCCGGAAGCTCCTCCGGAGATGCGCCGATCTCCAGTGCGACCTCCTCCGGGTCGAGCGGCTCGAGCGGGAGGAAGTGGCCGAAGATCAACGCCTCCCGCAGACCGCGCGCGGCCCCGTCGGACGGCAGACCGCGCCAGGTGGACTCGTGGAAGCTCCGCATGCCCGCGAGCGTATCGGGCCAGGTCAGCGGGGTGTGAGCATCTTGGCTCGCGACGCGAACCGCAATGCTCACACCCCCGCTGTCAGGCTCTGCCGCTCGCCGCCCTGCGCTTGCGCGCGATGGCGTCGAGGGAGACGGCCGCCAGCAGCACGCCGCCGGTGACCATGAACTTCACGGACGACTGCAGCGCGAGCAGATCCATGCCGTTCGAGATCGAGCCGATGACGAGCGCGCCCAGCAGCGCCGCCCACGCGTTACCGCGGCCGCCGAACAGGCTCACGCCCGCGACGACCGGCCCGGCGATCGACAGGAGCAGCAGGTCGCTGCCGCCCGACGACTGATTGACCGCCAGCAGACGCGACGCCGCGATGATGCCGCCGGCTGCCGCCAGGGTCGACGCCATGACGAACACCATCGTGCGCAGCCAGGTGACGTTGATACCCGCGCGGCGCGCCGCCTCGGCGTCTCCGCCGACCGCGTAGATGTGCCGGCCGTACCGCGTCTTGCTCAGCATGAACTGCACGATCACCACGAGCCCGACGAGGATCATCAGCGCGAGCGGCACGCCGCGATCCTGGTTGAGCACGGCGACGGCGGCGATGATCGCGATCGTCGCGGCACCCGTGCGGATCGCCAGGCCGAGCGTCGACTCCGCCTCGAGCCCCGCAGCGCGACGCCGCTGCGCGGTGACCAGCGCCTGGCCGATGATCGCTGCGCAGGCGGCGATGCCGACGGCCCAGCCGACCCACGTGGCGAGGAACGTCCCGGCGATGTTCGTGATCGCCGGGTCGGACAGGTTGACCGTGCCGGTGTCGCCGAGGACCTCGAGCTGCGCCCCCTGCCACGCGAGCAGGCCCGCCAAGGTGACGACGAACGACGGGATCACCAGCCGCGTGGAGATCGTGCCCTGGAACAGGCCGATCGCCGCGCCCACGCCAAGGGCGGCGAGGATCGCGAGATACGGATTCCATCCGTGCTTCACGCTCAGCACGGCCATCACCGCCGCCGAGAGGCCGCTGACGGCGCCGACGGACAGGTCGATCTCACCCAGCAGCAGCACGAGGACGACGCCCACCGAGATGGTGCCGACGGCCGCGATCTGCAGCGCGAGGTTCGAGAGGTTGATCGCCGTCAGGAAGCGGTCGTTGGCGATCGCGAAGATCAGCCAGATGACCGCGAGGACGATGAGGACGCGCAACGACCCCATCTCGCCCTGCAGGAGCTTGCGGCCCGCGTCCGCGAGGCTCGGCCGCTCGTGCGTGACGGCGGTGTCGTCCGGGCCGGCGGCCGGGACCGGAGCGGTGGGCGTGGCACTCATGGCGCCACCTCCTTCGCGGCGTCGATGTCGGCGCCGGTGATCGCGGCCACCACCGCCTGGCGGTTCTCCGGCGCGCCCGTCCACTCGCCCGTCTGCGCGCCGAGCCGGAGCACGACGATGCGGTCGGCGACCTGGAAGACGTCAACCAGGTTGTGGCTGATGATGATCACGCCGATCCCCTCAGCCTTCAGCCGCAGGACGAGGTCGAGGACCTGGGCGGTCTGCGCGACGCCCAGCGCCGCGGTGGGCTCATCGAGGATCACGAGCTTCGGATCGCCCAGCATCGAACGCGCGATCGCGACGGTCTGCCGCTGGCCGCCGGACAGCGAGCCGACCTCGCTGCGCACCGAGCGCAGCGTCCGGACCGCAAGCCGGTCGAGCAGCGTCCGCGACTCCTTCTCCATCGCGATCTCGTCCATGACCTTCCCGCGGCGCGTCTCCTGCCCCAGGAAGAGGTTCGCGACGACGTCGAGGTTGTCGCACAGCGCGAGGTCCTGGTAGACGGCGGAGATCCCGAGTGCCGTCGAATCCTGCGGTGCCTTGATGGAGACCTCCACACCGTCCATCTCGATCGTCCCGCCGTCGGCGGGCTGGACCCCGGTGATGGCCTTGATCAGGGTCGACTTGCCGGCGCCGTTGTCGCCCACGAGCGCGACGACCTCTCCGGCGCCGACGTCGAGATCGGCGCCCTGCAAGGCCTGCACGGCACCGAATGACTTCGTCAAACCCCGCAGCCGGAGCAGCGGGGCGACGGGGGCCGGCGCCACGGGGGCGCCGGCCTGCGTCGTGGTCGACATGGTCCTACTGGATCCCTGCGGCCTTGCAGTCCGCCGCGTATTCGCCCTTGCACAGCTCGGCGACCTCGACGAACTCGTCCTTGACGACCGTGTCGTTGACGTTGTCCTTGGTGACGGCGACCGGCTTGAGCAGGACCGACGGGATCTGGCCCTGGCCGTTGTCCGTCTCGCCGTTGACGAGGCCCTCCGGCGGGTCCTCGCCCTTGGCCAGCGCGACGGCCAGCTGGGCGGCCGCCTCGGCCTCAGGCGTGATGGCCTTGTAGACCGTCATGAACTGCTCACCCGCGAGGATGCGCTGGATCGCGGCGAGCTCGGCGTCCTGCCCGGTCGTCGGGACCTTCGTGGGGTCCATCCCCGCGCCCTTCATCGCGGCGATGGCGCCACCGGCGGTGCCGTCGTTCGCGGCGTAGACGCCGTTGATGTTGCCCTTGCCGATCGAGGTGATCGCCTGGTCCATCTGCGTCTGGGCCTTGTCGGGCGACCAGTCGGGCGTGTCGTACTCCTTGGCGACCTTGACGCCCGAGCCGTCGAGGACCGAATGCGCTCCGGCCTTGAACAGCTTGGCGTTGTTGTCCGTCGGCGCGCCGTTGATCATGACGATCGACTTGCCGTCGCCGCCGCCGAGCGCGTCCAGCAGGCTCGTGGCCTGCAGCTTGCCGACTTCCTCGTTGTCGAACGAGATGTAGTAGTCGACCGGCGCATCGGTCACGAGGCGGTCGTACGAGATGACCGGGATGTCCGACTGCTTCGCGCGGTTGACGATGGCCGACGCCGAAGCCGAGTCGACCGGGTCGAGCACCAGCACGTCGGCGCCCTTCGTGATCGCGGCCTCAGCCTGCTGCTGCTGCTTGGACGCGTCCTGGTCGGCGTTGCTGTAGATGATCTCGCAGTCGGCGCAGAGCTCCTTCGTCTTCGCCTCGAACGCCGGCCGGTCCTTGGCCTCGTAGCGGGTCGTCTTCGTTTCCGGGAGCAGCAGTGCGATCTGCTTGGCCTCCCCGCTCGAGGCGGAGGTGCTTCCGCCTCCGCCGCTGTCGTCGTCGTCACCACACGCGGCAAGGCCGCCTGCGGCAAGAGCGAGGGCCGCTGCAATGGCGGCTCGCCTCATGGTGCTGGTGGACATGGGACCTCTCCTCCTGGTGGAACTCATCGGATGATGGGGGAAGTGGGGAGAACCTGCGCCGGTGCGGCGTGGAGCGCGCTCGACGCCGGGGGGCGGGCGCCGTGGCCGTGCGTGACGAGGGCGAGCGCGCCGAGGACCTCGGCCCGTTCGCCCAGCACGCCGGTCTGGACCTCCACGGCGGCGGCCGCCGCCGGCAGCGCGTAGCGCTCCAGCGACTCGGCGACTCCGTCGCGCAGCGGCGCGCCGGCGCCGGCGAGCTCGCCGCCGAGCACGATCTGCTCAGGGTTCAGGACGTTGACGATGTCGGCGAGCACGCGCCCAACGGCGCGGCCCGCATCGCGGATCAGGCGCTCGGTCCCGACGTCGCCTTCGGACGCCAGGCGCACGACGTCGGTCGTGGTCAACTCGCCGCCGTGGACCTCCTGGAGCAGCGCCGCAATGGCGGGCGCGGCGGCGGCGGTCTCCAGGCAGCCGCGGCTGCCGCAGCGGCACAGGCGGCCGTTGGGGTCGTAGAGGACGTGCCCGAGCTCGCCGGCGATCCCGCTCGCCCCGCGGTGCAGACGGCCACCGAGCAGGAGGCCTGCGCCGATGCCGGTGGCGAGCTTGACGTAGATGACGTCGTTGTGGCCGCGGGCCGCACCCTGCGTCGCCTCGCCGAGGGCACCGAGCGTCGCATCGTTGTCGACGTCGACCTCGAAGCCGAGTCGGTCGGCGAGCTCTGCGGCCGCGGGGAGCCCCGTCCAGCCGGGCAGGATCCCCGATGACCCGACGATGCCCGTGCGCTGGTCGATCGGCGACGGGATCCCGACGCCGCAGCCGAAGACGCCGTCGGCCGGAACCCCGGCCTCGCCGAGTACCTCGCCGGCCATCTGTGCCGCGCGGTCGAGCGCCTTCCCGGCCGAGCCGTCGACGTCGAACTCCTCGTGGTGCTCGGCCAGGACGCGCGACGACAGGTCAGCGACGGCGACGCGGATGTGGCGATGGCCGAAGTCGATGCCGAGGACCGTGCCCGCGCGGGGATCGAGCGCGAGCAGGACAGGCGGGCGGCCGGCGCGCGTGCCGTCGGGATCGGGCTCGACCTCGCGCTCGACGACGAGGCCGTCCTTCATCAGCTCGCCCGCCAGGGTGGAGATCGTCGCCCGCGACAGGCCGGTGGCGCGGGCGAGCTCCGCGCGACTGGCCGCACCGCGGCGACGCAGCGCATCCACCACCAGCCCGCGATTCAGCTCGCGCAGGCTTCGCAGTGCTCCTCCCCCGGACCCTTGCATGCGGCGCATTCTTCTCCCGCCCTGGGAGAAATGTCAAGCTTCAAGCAGAATGCGTGCCGCTAGGTCCGGGCTTTCGTCAAAGCCTTGACGTTATGTCGGTGCTGCCTATCCGACCTTGAACCGCTTGACCACCGGCGTGCCGGATCCGGCCGCGCCCATCCGCGCCACGAACCGGTAGCTGCCCTTCGACAGCTTGGTCGGCGCGCGGAACGTCGCGACGCGCTTGGTATTGGCCTTCGCCACCTTGAAGGCGATCAGCTGCCACCGGCACGACGAGCCCGAACAACTGCGGTGCTCGAGCTCGAGCGTCACCGACGCCCGCCGCGACAACGTCACCGTTGCGGTCGCTCTGCCGCCACCGAGCCCGACCTTCAGCCCGCGCACGTCGCCCAGGCGCGAGCGCCCAGTGACCGACGTGGCGTTGAAGTCCGCCGGCTCATCTACGGGCGGCACCGCAGGCGGCGGCTTGGTCGTGAAGCCCTTGCCGAGCGCGCGGATCAGCTCGCCCTCGAGCTCGACGACGAGCGGCGACGGCACGCCGTCGATGTAGATGTCGATCAGCCCCAGGTAGAACCGCGTCGCGACGTTGCTCGCGACGTCGATCTTCGCCACGAGGCGCGCATCGAGCAGCAGCTTGTGCTCGTCGAACGGCAGCTTGAGCCCGATGCTCGTGCGGCCATCGAGCTCGATGCGGAGCTTCTCCTGGCTGCACCCGTCCGAGCACTGGTTCGTGATGTGCGCGCTCGTCCCGTAGAGGCGCATCGCGAGCGTGCCCCAACGCGGGTTCACGGTGTCGGGCAGGTTCGTCTCGTTGATTCGAGCCGTGAGGTCGACGCCGATCTGCCCCTTCACCCCCGAGATGTGCCCGATGATCGACTGCCCGTCGAACGTGATCAGATGGCCGAAGTGGCAGTCCGTCGACAGGCTCTCGACGGTGAAGTCGAAGGAGTTGCCCGTCCGGAAGTCTCCGGAGGCGGAGAGGTCGAAGTAGCCCCTCGTGCACTTGACCCGGAACGTGCCCGCGAACGCGAGCGACCCGTCGCGGTTGATGCCCAGCGAGAAGCCCAGCAGGGCCAGGTTGTCGGTGAGCTTCGTCGTGCCGCTCACGTCCGTCTTCAGGTCCGTGTCGATCGGTCCGTGCGGCCGGATCTGCTTCATCGTGCCGATCACGACGAGCTTCGTCGCCCCGATCTGCAGATCGGTGATGTTGAAGTCGGCCTCGAACGTCGTGTCGGGATTCACCACCAGCTTGAATTCCGCACCGGGAGCCTTGCCCGCAACGCTCATCGAGAACTCGCTGCTGCCCAGGATGTGCAGCTTCAGCTTGATCCCGAAGCCCTCCTTCGTGGGAATCAACTGCGTCTTAATCTCGGCATCCATGTCGAGATCCATCCCGAACTCGCCACGGTAGGTCCCGACCGTCAGGTTGACCGTGTTGTTCCCGCCGAACTTCAGGCCCTGGACGAGCCCGCAGCCGTTCGGCCCGGTCCTCGTGCTGAGCTTGAACTCCCAGTCGTCGCTGAGCCGCAGGCCGGTACCCGGCAGTAGGACGTTGAAGCCGATCGTGATCTCCCCGCCCTGCGGGCACGGCGTCTTCAGCCCGGCGCCGATGCGGACGCCGCGCGGGGTCCACTGCACCGTCGGCTGCTGGAGCGCGAACGCATCGCTGACCGTGACCTCGCTCTCGGCGCCCGCGGCCGTCACGCCGCCGGTGACGTCACCGTCCTTCGCGACGACCTCGCCGCTGATGTCCTGCGAGCTGATCACGGCGTTCTTGGCGAGGCCGCACCCGTCCGTATCGGTCGCGCCCTTGACCTTGAAGTCCCAGTCACCGTCCGTCTTGTAGGTGCCCGTCGCACCGGCCCCGAGACCACCCTGCGGGCATGCGAGCTTCGCCTGCGCGTCGACGTGGAGGCCGCCGGCGTCCCACGCCAGCGAGCCGTCCCCGACCGAGAGGTCGTCGGTGACCTTCATCTGCCCGTCGACGGTGCCCTTGAGGTCGGCGATCGGGGCGGGGTTCAGGATGCTGCTGCCCGCGACGTCGCCCGCGACGCTGACCTTCGCGCCCATGACGGGGTAGTCGGTGAGGCCGAGAGAGACGCGGTAGGAGCCGTCGTAGCGGACGAGGCCGCTGCCGACCTGCGCGTCGCCGAGGAACGCCCGCACCACGACGCCCGAGCCGTTGAGGCCCAGGCCGATCCGCCAGCGCTGCCCGCCGGGAGCGGCCGGGAGGGCCTGCTCGACCTCGGGCTCGCTCACGTCGCCGGCCGCGCGGACCTTTGCGCCCTTGCGCGGGGGCAGCGACGCGAACCGGCCGGTGATGGCCGGGGACCCGTCAGCCGCGGTGGCCACGGTCAGCGGGCTGTCGCCGGCAATCGTGTAGTCGCGGTCCGTGAGATTGTCGGCGACGCCGAAGCGGCCGCCCAGGATGCGGATGCTGTCCGGCGTGGCGACGGCGCGGACGCCGTAGCCCGTCGCGACGCCGCCGACCTTCAGGCGGGCACGCGAGATGCGGATCGTGCTGCCCTCGCGCTGGATCGCCTCGGGCGTCAGCGTCAGGCCCTGGGCGAGCTTGACGCTCGCCCCGGCCTTGGCGTTCGACAACGCCTCATAGGGCGTCTCGGCGCGAGCAACGCCGGACACCAGCACAAACCATGCGACGCAGGCGGCGAGCAGGATGGAACCCCATCCAGCACGTGCGGCGAAGTACGACTCAGACCCTTGCTTCACAGCTTCCTCTCCCCAACTTCCCCTGTCTCCTGATCGGTCACCGTCCGCCGAGCGGTTTCCGATCAGACCAGCGCGTGTTCGCGCCTGGGCGGCGTGCGTGCCGCAACATCTCCCCGATGCAACTGCTTCCGGCGTACTTTGACATAGACCGGCCCAAATTCCCTCAATTGCGGCAAAAGTAATGGTCCGGACATACGAATCGCCCGGGTCAGACCGTTGAACGCCGCCTCGTGCGCCGGCGTCCACGGCAGGCCAAAACGCTCCCGCAGCAGCGGCGGCAGCAGACCGATGCTGATCAGCTTCACGGGCGCGCCCACAGGGCCGCGCACGGCGTTCCACAGCCAGTCCGGGAACCCCGGAATCGGCGGCCCCTTCGGCGCGTCGAGCGTCGCGAAGACCTCGTCGACCGTCGGATGCGCCACGAGCACGTCCGCACACGTCCGGTCGAAGTACAGGCGGAACCCGTCCCAATCCTCGGGCAGATCACGGTCCCGGACGCCGATGAAGCGACCGAGTGCCTTCCACTCCTGCCAGAACTGTTCGCGCTCAGCGGGTGTGATCTGCCGCCCGAGCGCGGCGTGCCCGTCGATGACCGACGCGGCGAGCGTGCCGTGCACCCACGCGAACGCGTCGGGCTCGAGTGCGTGGTAGCGCTGGCCGTCGGCACCGATGCCCTTGATCGTCTTGTGCACGTTGCGCACGCGGGCGCCGATCTCGCCCGCCAGCTGGGGGCCGCCGTAGATCGAGCCGCTCACGTAGTCGAGCGTGCGCAGCAGCCGCCCCCAGGGGTCGGCGGCGAAGCCCGAGTACTGGGCCACGCCGGCGCCCACCGTGGGGTGCGCGGTCTGCAGGATCAGGGCATACGCGGACGCCGCGAACAGCCGCACATCGCCGGCCAGCTGCCACGTGATGGAGCCGCGGGCCGGGATGAGGTCGGCGTACTCGTCCTCGTCTGGAAGGACTGTCGACGCCATGGCTAGAGGCCCAGCCGCCGCCTGATGTCGCGGGCCGCGGAGAAGCGAACGAGCTTCCCGGCGATCGTCGTCTTCAGCGTCGAGTACGGGTACCACGCGATCTCGGTGTTCGGCGTCATCTTCGCCGCCGTCACCGCCTGCGTCTTGCAGTACTTGCGGATCGCGGAGTCGCCGCCCAGCCGCGCACCCATGCCGGACCGCTTCCAGCCGGACATGGGCAGACCCAGTGCGAAGAGGTTGGCGAAGACGTCGTTGACGTTCACGCCGCCGGCCTCGAGCCGGCCGGCGATCTCCAGGCCACGGCTGCGGTTGCCGGTCCAGACCGACGCCGACAGCCCGTAGGGCGAGTCGTTGGAGAGGCGGATCGCCTCCTCCGCGTCGGCCACTTTCATGACCGGCACGACCGGGCCGAAGGTCTCCTCGCGCATGACCAGCATGTCCTGGTCGACGTC
>JAEMSV010000244.1 GCA_016462625.1 Solirubrobacteraceae bacterium
CTCCCCCGTTCGCGCCCTCCCGGCCCGCGGCGACGAGCTGACGGACCGCAGCGTCGCGCGCGGCGGTCCAGCCCGGGAAGTCCTTGGCGATCTCGAGCGCGCGGGCGGTGCCGTCGCGACCCTCGTCGGTCGAGACGTGGACGTAGACGAGCGCGGACGCCGGAACGAGCTTGGCCGTGTCGGCGGAGGGCGGCGCCTCGTCGGTGCCGCCGCCGAGCAGCAGCAGCGCGGCCACCACGCCGACGAGTACTCCCGCCAGACCGGCGAGAGCGAAGTGCAGGCGGCGGTTGCCGGGAAGGGACATGGACGGGGTCCGGGCCATCGCGGTCGGCGATGGTAGTGCGGAATTGTTGAGGTCAGTCGCGATCGCGGGCGCGTTCGCGACCGCCTTCGCGGCGCGGGCTGCCGCGCTCGGTGAAGTCGATGATCACCGGGACGCCGTCGAGGCCGAAGCGCTCGCGCAGGCGGTTCTCGATGTAGTACGCGTACTCGCGGGTGAGCCGCTGGCGGTGGTTGATCGAGATCTGGAAGCGCGGCGGGTTCGTCGCGACCTGCGCGGCGTAGTAGGCCTTCAGGCGCTTGCCCTGGCGTGCCGGCGGCTGGCGGGCGGACGTCGTCTCGGACAGCCAGCGGTTCAGCTCCGGCGTCGGCACGCGGTTCTTCATGCGGTCGGCCAGGCCGAGCGCCTCCCGCAGCAGACGATCCATCCCCCGGCCGCTCAGCGCGCTCGCGGTCAGCACCTTCGGGCGCAGCCGGATCTTCTGCGTGACCTTGGCGCGCTCGTGCTTGAGCGCGTCCTCGTCCATCTCGGTGATGTCCCACTTGTTCAGGACGAACGCCGTCGCGCAGCCCGAGCCCATCGCCATCTCGCCGATGCGCAGATCCTGGGTCGTGATCCCGTCTTGCGCGTCGCAGACCACGAGCGCGACGTCCGCACGGTCGGCCGCCCGGGTGGAGCGCAGTGTCGTGTAGTACTCGACGGACTCCTGGACCTTCGCCTGACGGCGCATGCCCGCCGTGTCGACGATGATGAGCTCGCGCCCGTCGATCTCGAGGCGCAGGTCGATCGCGTCGCGGGTCGTGCCCGCGACGTCGCTGACGATCACACGGTCCTGCCCGCTGATGCGGTTCAGCAGGGACGACTTGCCGACGTTCGGGCGGCCGATGAGCGCCAGGCGCGTGACGTCGTCGTCGGTCTCCGCCTCGTCGTCGGGCAGGAGCGCCACGACGCGGTCGAGCAGATCGCCCGTGCCCAGGCCCTGCGCGGCGCTGACGGCCTGCGGGTCGCCCAGGCCGAGGCGGAACGCCTCGTGCGCCAGGGCCATGTCGCCGACGTGGTCGACCTTGTTCGCCGCGATGATCACGGGGCGCTTCCAGCGGCGCAGCAGGTCGGCGAGCTCCTCGTCGCCCGGCCGCACCCCCGCCTGCGCGTCGATGACGAAGATCGCGACCGCGGACTCGTCGAGCGCGGCCTGGGCCTGCTCGCGGATCGAGCCCGCCATGGGGTCGGGGTCCTCGGTGTCGAGGCCGCCGGTGTCGATCAGCGTGAAGGTCCGGCCGTTCCACTCGGCCGGGATCTCCTTGCGATCGCGCGTGATGCCCGCCCGCTCGTGGACGACGGTCTCGCGGGTGCCCGTCAGGCGGTTGACCAGCGACGACTTGCCGACGTTCGGGTATCCGACGACCGCGACCTTCATCGCCGGGCCGCCGTCAGGTCGGCGATGCGGGCGACGACCTCGTCGATGTCCAGGCCCGTCGTGTCGAGCTCGACCGCATCATCAGCGGCGACGAGCGGGCTGTCGGCGCGGGTGCGATCGCGCTCGTCGCGAACGCGCTGATCGGCGAGCACCTCGTCGGCGTCGGCCCCGAGCTGCGCGGCGCGGCGGCGGGCGCGCTCGGTGTCGTCGGCCGTCAGGAAGATCTTCAGCTCGGCTTGGGGCGCGACGACCGTGCCGATGTCGCGGCCCTCGGCCACCCAGTCGCCGTCGGACAGCAGCGCGCGCTGGCGCTCCTGCATCGCGCGGCGCACTTCGGGGCGAGAGGCGACCTGCGAGGCGCGGTCGGAGACCTCGGGCGCGCGAATGGCCTCGGTGACGTCGTCGCCGTCGAGCAGGATCCGATCGCCCAGCTCGATCTCGGCCCGCTCGGGATGCTCCGCGCCGCCCAGCTCCGCCAGCGCGACGCAGCGATACATCGCCCCCGTGTCGAGGTACGTGAAACGCAAGGCGGTCGCGACGGCACGCGCGACGGTGGATTTCCCGGCGCCCGCAGGCCCGTCGATGGCGATCACCATGGGTGGAGGACTGTAGGGCGATACGGTGCGGGCATGGCGCGGAGCGCCTCATCACCGACCGCGTTCCCGCCAGAAGGCGTGGATGTCGCGCTGCGCGACGGTGGAACCGTGCACGTTCGCCGGGTCACCTCGGAGGACGTCGGTGCGCTCACCGCGCTGCTGCACGCGCTCGACATCGAGGAGCGCCGCCTACGGTTCTTCACCGCAGGGGTGAACCTCGAGCGCATGGCGCGCTACGCCGCCGACGTCGATGCGCGCGATGGCACGGGGCTCGTCGCGGAGGGGGACGGCGTGCTGCTCGGCCACGCCGAGTTCATCCGCACCGACCCTGACACCGCCGAGGTCGCGTTCGAGACGGCGCCCGCAGCCCAGGGCCGCGGCCTGGCGACGGTGCTCCTCGCGCATCTCGCCCAGATCGCCGCGGGCTGGGGCATCACGACCTTCACCGCGTCGGTGCTGCCCGAGAACCACCACATGATCGACGTGTTCCGCGCCAGCGGGTTCGCGGTGACGGTCCATACGCACCCGGGCGAGCTGCAGCTCGAGTTCCCCTGCGAGATGACCAGCGAGGCGCGCGGCCGGTTCGAGGAGCGCGAGCGCCGGGCCGCGGTCGAGGCCGTCCGGGGCCTCGTGGCGCCGGCGTCGGTGGCGCTCGTCGGGGCGTCGGCGCGCGCCGGAAGCGTCGGCGCGGCCGTGTGGGGCAACCTCGTCGACGGCGGGTTCACCGGCACGCTGCACCCGGTCAACCTGCGCGGCGGTGAGCTCGACGGCTACCCGGTCGCCACCTCGGTGCGCGAACTCGACCCCGCCCCCGAGCTCGCGGTCATCGCCGTGCCCGCCGACGCGGTCCTCGACGTCGTCGACGCGTGCGCGCAGGCCGGCATCCAGCGCCTCGTCGTCGTCTCGGCCGGCTTCGCCGAGGGCGACGCGAAGGGCGCGGCCCGCCAGCAGGAGCTCATGCGCCGCTGCCGCGCCGCGGGGATCCGGGTCGTCGGGCCGAACGCGCTCGGGCTCATCAACACCGACCCCGCGGTCTCCCTCGACGCGAGCGTCGCACCGGTCCTGCCCCAGCCGGGCGAGATCGGCGTCCTGTCCCAGAGCGCAGGCATGGGCCTCGCGCTGATGGAGCGCGCCCGCGTGACCGGGCTCGGAATCAGCACGTTCATCTCGGTCGGCAACCGCGCCGACGTCTCGGGCAACGACGTCCTCCAGTTCTGGGAGGACGACCCGCGCACAGCGGTGGCGCTCCTGTACCTGCAGTCGTTCGGCAACCCGCGCAAGTTCGCGCGGATCGCGCG
>JAEMSV010000245.1 GCA_016462625.1 Solirubrobacteraceae bacterium
GCCATCACCGTTGTCGGCCTGGCCGGTCCCGCCTGACGGCTTGGACTCCCGGTCCTCGCCGTCGCTCTCATCGGCCCCGGTCGTGCCGGTCTCTGGCGTGACGGGCGTGCTGGGCGTGGCCACGGTCCCGGTGGTCTCGTCCGTCTCGTCGAGCCCGAGGCCGAGCTCCTGGCACTTCTTGGTCTTCTTCTGCTTCTCGCTCTTGCAGTGCTTCTCGGCCTCGTCCTCCAGCCGCGTCTTTTCGAGCTCGAGCGCGGACTTCATGAAGTCGTGCCAGATCGCGGCGGGGTAGGTGCCGCCGGCGACCGAGTCACCTTGCCACTCGGTCTTCATCGACTGCACCTTGTCGGCGTAGCCGACCCACACGGCGACGGTGTAGCGCTCGGTCGAGCCGACGAACCAGGCGTCGCCGTAGTCCTCGGTCGTGCCCGTCTTGCCCCAAGCGCGGACGCCGTCGCCGAGCGCGGCGCGCTTGGCGGTACCGCTGGTGACGACGCTCTGCAGGATGTTCACGGAGGTGTTCGCCACTTCCGGCGAGAGGATCCGCTTGCGTTCGGGCTTGTTGCGGGCGATGACGTCCTTGCGGTTGGAGCGCAAGCGGACCGAGCGGATGCCCACGGGGCCGGCGCCGCGCGTCCCCAGGCTGCCTGTGACGCGCTTGCCGCCCGTCGCGAAGGTCTCGTAGGCGTGGGCCATGTCGAGCGCGGTGACGCCCTGCTTCAGGCCGCCGAGCGTCATCGCGTAGTTCTTGGAGACGGGCGTGCGGATACCCATGCGCTTGGCGAGCTTCGCGACCTTGGAGACCCCGACGTCGATGCCGACCGCCGCGTACACGGAGTTGTCGGAGAAGGTGGTGGCGCCGGCGAGCGTCTGCGACCCGGCGTAGTTGCCCTCGTAGTTGTTGACGACGAAGTGCTCCTTGCCGCCGGAGTTCGGGACGACGAACTCCCTCTTGCGCGACGGCCAGACCGAGCCGGGGCCGATGCCGGCGCGCAGCGCCGCGGCGAGCACAAACGGCTTGAAGGACGACCCGGGCTGGCGCTGACCCTGGGTCGCGAGATTGAACGGCTTCTCGTCGTAGTTGCGGCCGCCGACCATCGCGCGCACCTCACCCGTGCCGTTGTCGATGACCACCATCGAGGCGGACGGCCCCGCGGGGTTGCCGAGCCACTTGTTGACCGAGGCTTCGGCGCGCTCCTGCATGTCGAGATCGAGCGTGGTCTGGATGCGCAGCCCGCCCTCGAACGCGCGTCGGGGGCCGTAGCGCTCGGCGGCCTGCTGGCGGACCCAGCTGGCGAAGTACCCGGCACCGGGGGTCACGGCCTTCAGTTGCGGCGGGCGGATCTGCTCGGGCGCCGGCAGGGGCTCGCTCTTCCCGCGCTCGTAGTCGAGGCGCGTGATGTAGCCCTGCTCGTACATGCGCTGCAGCACGAGGTCGCGCCGGTCGCGCGCCTGGCGCGGGCGCGTGACCGGGTCGTACGCGGTGGGGTTGGAGACGACGCCCGCGATGAGCGCGGCCTCGTAGGGCTTCAGCTGGGACGCGCAGCGCGCGTCCTTGCCGCCGCAGTCCTTGTGGTTGATGTCCTGGCCGAAGTACGTGCGCGCGGCCGACTCGATCCCGTAGGCGCCGTTACCGAAGTAGATCGAGTTCAGGTACTCGGTGAGGATCTTCTCCTTCGACCACTTGCGCGTCAGGTGGAAGGCGAGGGCCGCCTCACGGAGCTTGTTGAAGACGGTGCGCTGCTCGTTGGCCTTGGTCGCGTTCTTGACGAACTGCTGGGTGATCGTGGAGCCGCCCTGCACGGCTCCGCCGGCCACGATGTCCTGGCTCAACGCTCGGGCGGTGCCCCGCAGATCGACGCCGGGGTGCTCGTAGTAGCGGCGGTCCTCGATCGAGATGATCGCGTGCTCCATCGCGGGCGAGATCTCGCTGTGGTTGATGATGATCCGCCCGGTGTTCGAGGTCAGCAGCGCGAGCGGCTTGCCCCGGACGTCGGTAAGCATCGAGTTCTGCGCCTTGCGGTACTCGGCGCGGTTCTCCAGCGCCGGAAGATCGGACGCGACGGCCATCATCATCCCGAACACCGTCGAGACGGCAGCGAGCAGGCCGAGGCCGAACAGGATGAAGATGAGCCTGAGCTTCTTCACCCGCGGCTTGACCTGCGGGGGGATGTCCGTTGGGTCGTACGCGCTCATGGAGCGAGGTCCGGGCGGCCACCGTCGTGGCGATCCTGCCCAAGAGAAAGCCGGGCGTTACGGCCCGGCCGGGTTCATAAGTTTACCATTCGGCCGGATGGCTTCCCCTCTTGAAGACGCTGCAATCCTGGCGCGCAACGCCGTCGACTGCCTCCCCGCGGGCGAGCTCGCGCGCAAGCTGGAAACGCGGTCCCCGCTGCGGGTCAAGCTCGGGCTCGACCCGACGGCGCCCGACATCCACCTCGGGCACGTCGTGGTCCTCCAAAAGCTCCGGGAGTTCCAGGACCTGGGGCATCTCGTGGTCCTGATCGTCGGGGACTACACCGCGCGCGTCGGTGACCCGAGCGGCCGGTCCTCGACCCGGCCGCAGCTGTCCGGCGAGGAGATCGACGCGAACGCGCGGAGCTATCAGGAGCAGGCCTTCACTGTGCTGGATCCCACACGAGTGGAAGTGCGACGCAACTCCGAGTGGCTCGACATGTCGATGGAGCACCTCTTCGCGCTCACGCGGACCGCGACCGTCGCGCAGCTCCTCGAGCGTGACGACTTCGCCAAGCGCTACGCCGCCGGCACCCCGATCTCGATCCTCGAGCTGCTCTATCCGATGATGCAGGCGTACGACTCGGTCGCGATCGACGCCGATGTCGAGCTCGGTGGCACCGACCAGAAGTTCAACCTCCTCCTCGGGCGCGACGTGCAGCGCGCGTACGCGAAGCCCGAGCAGGTCGTGCTGACGATGCCGATCCTGCCCGGGATCGACGGCGAGCGGAAGATGAGCAAGTCCCTCGGCAACCACATCGGGGTCTCCGAGCCGCCCGAGGAGATGTACGGCAAGACCCTGCGCATCCCCGACTCGGCGATGTCCCAGTGGTACGACCTGCTGCTCGGCGAGCCCCTGCCGCCCGATCTGGGCCCGCGCGACGCCAAGCACGCGCTCGCGCGCCGTCTGGTCGAGCGCTTCCACGGACCGGACGCCGCGGTCGCCGCGGCCGCGCACTTCGACAAGGTCGTGATCCAGGGCGACATCCCGGATGACGTGCCCGAGTGGGCCTTGGGAGGGGACGGCGGACCGATCCACCTGCCCGCCCTGATCGCCGATGCCTTCGGTGGCTCGCGCTCCGAGGCTCGTCGGCTGCTCGTGCAGGGGGGCGTCAAGCTCGACGGCGCGGCGCTGGACGGGGCCGAGCTCGATATCGAATCGGCCAGGCTGGCCGGCGCTGTGTTGCAGGTCGGCAAGCGCAAGTTCGTCCGCCTCGTGGCAACTTCTTGAGAAATTTCTGCGAGAAGGGTCCCTCGGGCTGCTAGTGTTCCCAATCCGGTCGGGCCCTGGCCCGGGGCCGGCACCGCCTCAGAGCGACTGCCCGCCACG
>JAEMSV010000023.1:0-1946 GCA_016462625.1 Solirubrobacteraceae bacterium
CACCGCCCGCACCGCGCCTGCCGCCCCGGCAGTCGTCGCGTCGCCCGTCCCGCCCGCCAAGGCGGAGCTGCTCGGCCTGCCCGTCGCGCTGACGGACTACGAGCGCACGCTGGACTGGATCGACGCCACGGTCGCCAGCGAGGGCCGCGGCTACATCTGCGTCGCGGCGGTCCACACCGTCATGGCCAGCGCCGAGGATCCCGAGCTGCGCGAAGCGGTGCTGGCGTCGTCGATGACGGTGCCCGACGGCCAGCCACTCGTCTGGGCGCTCAACGCCCTCGGCCACCCGCTCCCCGACCGCGTCTACGGCCCGACGCTCATGGCGAAGGCCTGCGAGCGCGCTGCGACGACCGGCCAGCGGATCTTCCTCTACGGCGGCCGCAACGAGGGCGCGCTCGTGCAGCTGACGCTGAACCTCCGCCGCCGCTACCCGGGCATCCGCATCGTCGGCGGGTACTCCCCGCCGTTCCGCCCGCTGAGCTCCGACGAGGAGGACCGGGTCGTCGAGATGATCGACGGCGCCGGCGCCGACGTCGTCTGGGTCGGGATCGGCGTGCCCAAGCAGGAGAAGTGGATGTACGCCATGCGCGACAAGCTGCGGGCGCCCGTGCTCGTCGGCGTCGGCGCGGCGTTCGACTTCCACGCCGAGCTCATCCCGCAGGCCCCCGCCGTCCTCCAGCGCTTCGGCCTGGAGTGGGCGTTCCGCCTGGCCCAGGAGCCCGGCCGGCTCTGGAAGCGCTACGCGAAGTACAACCCGCTCTTCGTGCTCGGGTTCATCAGGCAGTACGCGGGCCAGCGGTTCGCACGCGCCAGCCGTTAGCCTGGGCCGTCGTCATGGCAGACGTCGCCGTCATCGGAGTGGGCCGCATCGGCCTCCCTCTCGCATTGAGCTTCGCCGACCGCGGCCTGTCCGTGATCGGTGTCGACAAGGATCCGGAGCGCATGGGCGCGATCCGCGAGCGCCGCATGCCCTTCCAGGAGGACAACGCGCAGGAGATCCTCGAGCGCGTCGAGCTCACGCTGACCGACCGCGTCGCCGACGCCGCGCAGGCCGACGCGATCGTGCTGACGCTGGGCACGCCGTCGTTCAGCCACATCGAGATCGACATCCGCGACATCCGCAGCGCGCTCGACGACCTCCTGCCGCACCTGCGCGCGGGCCAGACGATCATCCTGCGCTCGACCGTCGCGCCGGGCACCACGGACTTCGTCGCCGGGTACCTCGCCAAGCACCGCGGGTTCGTCGTCGGCGAGGACATCTTCGTCGCGCACGTCCCCGAGCGGATCGCGGCGGGCCGGTTCCTGGAGGAGATCGACACGCTGCCGTGCATCGTCGGCGGTGTCGGCGAGCGGTCGGGCGAGAAGGCCGCCGAGCTCTTCAGCGTCTTCGCGGCGCCCGTCGTCCAGACGAGCCCCGTCCAGGCCGAGCTGGCGAAGATCTGGACCAACATCCTGCGCTACGCCACGTTCGCCCTCCCGAACCTGCTGATGATGGACTGCGAGCAGTACGGCGCGAACGTCTTCGAGGTCATCGACCTCATCAACCGCGACTACCCGCGCGGCGGGATCAAGATGCCGGGCCTCACCGCCGGCACCTGCCTGCGCAAGGACTTCGCCTTCAGCGAGGAGCGCTCGAACGCCCCGGGCATGCTGCTGGCCGTCAGCCGCGTCAACGAGTCCGTGCCGCTGTTCCTCGTCGAGGGGATGAAGCGCCGCCTGAACGGCCTGTCCGGCAAGAAGGTCGCCGTCCTCGGCCTCGCGTTCAAGTCCGGGACCGACGACGAGCGCGACTCGCTCTCCCACAAGCTGATCCGGCTGCTCGAGCGCGAGCTGGCCGACGTCGCCGTCTGCGACCCGCACGTCGTCACGCCGACGCTTCCGCTCGAGGAAGCCGTCGCGGGCGCGGATGCGGTGGTCGTCGCGACGAACCACCCGGAGTTCTCCGG
>JAEMSV010000023.1:2046-48372 GCA_016462625.1 Solirubrobacteraceae bacterium
CCGTCGCGGGCGCGGATGCGGTGGTCGTCGCGACGAACCACCCGGAGTTCTCCGGGCTGGAGAACCTGCGGAAGGTCACTGAGGCCGCGGGTGATCCGCTGATCGTCGACCCCTGGAACGCGTTCGGCGCCGCGCAGGTCTTCGCCTACGCCAAGGAGCTGAGCGTGCTGGCGGCGACGACGTCATGAGCAAGGTCCTGGTCACCGGCGGCGCGGGCACGATCGGCCGTGCGGTCGTCAAGCGGCTGCTGCGCGACGGCGAGCACGAGGTGCGCGTCTCCGACCAGCGCACGCCGCCTTCGTGGATGGACGGCAAGATCGAGGTCCACACCGGTGATCTGCGCGACCAGGCGCAGGCCGACGCGGCCGCCGCCGGCTGCTCGCACGTCATCCACCTCGCCGCGATCGTCGGCGGGATCGGCAACTTCCACAAGCTGCCGCTGACGCTCACCGACATGAACGCCGCGCTGTACACGACGACGATCGGCGCGGCGCTGAAGGCCGACATCGATCGCTACACGTACGTGTCGTCGTCGATGGTCTTCGAGAACGCGACCGAGTACCCGACGACCGAGGACCACATCAAGACCTGCCCGGTCCCCACGAGCGCCTACGGGTTCAGCAAGCTCGCCGGCGAGGTCTGGGTCCGCGCCGCCAACGAGGAGCACGGGCTGAGGTACACGATCTGCCGCCCGTTCAACGCCTACGGGCCGGGCGAGATGCCCGAGGACGAGCCCGGGATCGCGCACATGGTCCCCGACGTCATCAAGAAGGTCCTCGCGGGCATGGACCCGCTGCCGATCTTCGGCGACGGCACCCAGACGCGCACGATCACCCACACGGACGACATCGCCGACGGCATCGTCACCGCGACGTTCCACCCGGCCGCGGAGGGCGAGGCGTTCAACATCTCGGCGGCGCAGGAGCAGACGGTCAAGGAGATCGCGGCCGTCATCTGGGAGCAGTGCGGCAAGGATCCGGAGGCGCTGACGTTCGAGCACCTGCCGACCTTCGCCGTCGACGTCGTCCGCCGCTGGCCGAGCGTCGAGAAGGCCAAGCGCGTGCTCGGCTGGGAGGCGCAGATCGGCGTGGAGCAGGGCATCGCCGACACGGTCGCCTGGCTGCGCGCAGAGCTCCCCGCGAACGCGTAGGGACGGCGATGGGCGGTCCGCAGCCCACCGTCTTCACGATCGGCTACGAGAAGCTCCTGCCGCCGGAGCTCGTCAACGAGCTGAAGGTCAATGACGTGCAGCGCGTCATCGACGTGCGCTTCCGCCCCCAGTCGCGGCGTCCCGGCATGAGCAAGACGCGCTTCGCGCTGATGCTCGCCGACCACCGGATCGTCTACGAGCACCGCCGCGAGCTCGGCACCCCGCCGGACATCCGCCACGACTACAAGGCGGGCCGCATCGACGCGGGCATGGCGCGCTTCAGGGACTACATCGAGCGCGAGCACGCCGACGCCCTCGACGATCTCGCCGAGGAACTCACCTCCGAGGGGGTGCCGCCCACCGCGCTCATGTGCCTCGAGGACGACCCCGCCTGTTGCCACCGGCGGGTCCTCACGGAGGCCCTGCGGCAGCGCCGCCCGGACCTCCGGGTAATCGACCTCTAGCTAGCTGGCGGTCGAAGGCGCCAACGGCTCTGCGGGCAGGCGTCTCGCCACCGGCAGGGCGATGATCGCGAGCAGCGCCGCGACGAACAGCGCGATCCGCAGGCCCTGCAGCTGCGCTTCACCGTAGAGCTCGGTCGCGCGATCGACGTCCTGCGGCGAGAGCCCGGCGTCCGTGAGCGCCTTCTCGGCTTGCGGGATCGAGACGATGTCGTACCCCGTCTGGCCGGCGTCGAGGATCTCCACCCTGGCGGCAGGCGAGATCTGCTCGTCGGTCGCCACCCGGGTCTCCACGCCGTACGTCAGTCCGAGCAGCAGCACGGAGCCGATGAGGGCGGTACCGAGGGAGGAGCCGAGGTTCTGCGACGTGCCCTGGAGGCCGCTGGCCGCATTTGCCTCGTCCGAGCCCACCGAGGACATGATCACGTTGCCGACCTGGGAGAGCGACAGGCCCACGCCCGCGCCCGCGAGCAGCATCGCGATCGCGAACCACGTGCCGTTCAGCTCCGGGTCGATCGTCGCGAACAGCACACCGATCCCCACCAGGAGGATGGCGACGCCGGTCGTCACGATCGTGCGGGGCGCGATGCGCGCACCCAGCCGACCGCCGATCCCAGACGCCAGGATGAGCGCCAGCGACAGCGGCAGCAGCCGGATGCCGGTCTCGAGCGCGTCGAGGCCGACCACGACCTGCAGGTAGACGGGCAGCACGAAGAACACGCCGGCGAGGATCGTCTGCTGCGTGCCCATCATCCCGAGGCCGCTGCGGAGCTGTCCGATCTTCAGCACTGCCGGGTCGACGAGCGGATCGCGGCCCAAGCGCACGAGCCGGGATTCCCAGCGGAAGAAGGCCCACAGGATGCCAAGCCCGCCGACGACCATGAACGGGACGACCGAGAGCCCGAACGGCGTGATCTCGGTACCACCGATCTCCAGCGCGCCCGACGGGATGATCCAGCCCCACTCGCTCGTCTTCAGGATCCCGAAGACCGCGAGCCCGAGGCCGACAGCCGACAGCGCGGCGCCGACGAAGTCCATCGTGGGCTTGCGCTCGGCGCGGGGCGCGTCGCCGATCTTGCGCAGGAACAGCAGCACAAAGAGAACGACGACGACCTCCCCGGCGAAGACGTAGCGCCAGCTCAGCTCGGTCGTCGCAAACCCGCCGATCAGTGGCCCGAGGCCGGCACCGGCGCCCATCGCGCCGGCCAGGATCCCGTAGGCCAGCGCCCGCTGCGCGCCCGAGTAGTTGGCGACGACCAGCGTCGCGAGCGCCGGGATGACCAGCACCGCGCCGAAGCCCTCGATGAACGACCAGCCGATGAAGAGCACGGTCACGTTGGGCGTGATCGCGGTGATGCCCGATCCCAGCCCGTAGATCAGGAGCCCGATGCCGAGCGTCCTGCGGCGGCCCCACAGGTCGCCCATGCGGCTGCCGGTGAGCATGAACGCGGCCATGACCAGCGCGTACATCGTGATCGCGGCCTGAACCGTCGAGATGGTCGTGTCGAGGTCGGCGACGACCTGGCTGATCGCCACGTTCATCACCGTGGTGTCGAGCACCATGATGAACTGCGCCGCCGCCAGGACGGCGATCGGCAGCAGGCTGGCCTTCGGGACGGCGGAGGTGCCGTCTACCGGTCGGGAGTCGACGCCCACGTCTTGGCCAGCCCTTCGGCGATCGCCGTTGCGGGCGTCCAGCCCAGAGCGTCGCCGGCGCGGGTCACCGCGAGACACGAGCGGTCGAGCTCACCCAGGCGGCTGGGGGCGAACTCGGGGTCTCCGCCGAGACCGGACAGCTCGACCAGGGTGCGGACGAGCGTGAGCACCGAGGTCTCCTCCTCGGTGCCGAGGTTGATCGGATCGGTCTCGGTGCTCTGCGCGGCGGCGATGATCGCCTCGACCAGGTCGCCGACGTAGATGTAATCGCGGGTCTGCTCTCCGGTGCCGAAGATCTTCGGGCGCTCCCCGGCCTTCAGCTTGCCGCAGAAGATCGCGATGACGCCGGCCTCGCCGTGCGGGTCCTGGCGCGGCCCGTAGACGTTGCCGAACCGCAGTGCCACGGACGAGAGGCCGTACAGGCGCTGGAAGAGCCCCAGGTACTGCTCGCCGCAGAACTTGCTCTGGCCGTAGGCGGACATCGGCAGGCAGGGCTCGGTCTCGGGCGTCGGGATGAGCTCCGTGTCGCCGTAGATCGCCCCGCCGGTCGAGGAGAAGACCACGCGCTCGACGCCGGTCAGGCGGCCTGCCTCGAGCACGTTGACCGTGCCCTCGACGTTGGTTCGCGCATCGAACGCCGGCCGCTCCAGGGAGACGCGCACGTCCATCTGCGCCGCGAGATGGAAGACCCACTCGGGCTTGCGCGCCTCGAAGACCTCGAGAACGCGGGCGCCGTCGCGGATATCGCCACGCTCCAGCACGGCCCCGCGCGATATGGCGGCGGTGAGGTTCGACTCCTTGCCGCTGGAGAGATCGTCGAGGACGACCACCTCGTGGCCCGCATCCAGCAGGGCGTCGACGAGATTCGATCCGATGAATCCGGCTCCGCCGGTGACGAGCGTCCTCATGAGGCGCGTGAGTCTAAACGCCGCACCCCGGGTACGCCGTGTCGAGACCCCGATCTCAGGAGGTTCACATGACGCTCGCATTCAAGCGCTCACCCTCAAAGGCCCAGCGCGCGCGGAGCGCAGCCCCGTTCTTGGCGGCCGTCGTCGGAGTCGTCGCCGCAGCGGCCGTCGTCCTGGTCCGTCGTCGCTCGCACGCGGAGGCGTCGTCCGAGCCGGTCCCGGGTGCGCCGCAGACCGCGCCGTCGGCCCCCGTGCCGGTCCCGACGTCCGAGCACGCGATCTCCGGCTGGTAGCCGCTCAGGCGGCCGCGAGCCGCGCGCGGAAGAACGCTAGCGCGGCGTCGCGCTGGTCAGGCGCGTCGAGGATCCCGCCGAGGGGGAGCGCGTCGAACCCCTCGCTCGCCCACGGCGAGACGTAGAGGTACGGCTCGGGCTGGGACTCGTCGCCCGGGGAGATCCCGAAGGCGGCGCGCCGGCCCGTCGCCTCGGCGCCGATCTCGACCGCCATGTCGAAGTGCTCGGGCCAGAGCTGCACACGGCTCGGGGCGGCGTCGTGGGGCGCGTCGGCCCGGAGCTGCTCGAGCACGGAGACGGCGAAGCCGAACAGCTCTCCCAGCCAGCTGCTCGCCTGGACGTCGATCTCCAGCGGCGTGGAGTCGTAGGCGGCGTCCTGGCGGGTGAGGTCGAAGCCGACGAACTCGGCGGCGTCCTTGAGGGTGACCAGCTGGCCATGCTGCTCGCGCCCGGCGATCTGCACGGTCAGGACGTCGCCGGTGACGCGGACCTGCACGTCGTTGCCGAAGAAGGGCGTGCCGAACCCGCCCCGGGTCCAGCGCAGGCCGATCTTGCCGTTCGCCCGCTGGCGGGTCGGTGAGACGACGTGCTCGGCGAGCCGGTGCAGCGAGACCCGCGTCTCGGCGAGGCGCGCCGGAGGGGCGCTCAACCGCGGATGCGCGGCGAGCCAGCGCTCGGCCGCCCACGGGGCGATCTCGGCGTCATCCTCGACCAGCTGCGCCCAGGTCACATCCCCCGTCCCGACCGGGGAGACGACGGGCAGGCCGTCGAGCGGCGTCCCCGTCTCGACCGGGTCGTCGGCGAACCACGGCGGGGCCGCGACCGCAGGCGGCGCCGGTTCGAGCACACGCGGGTCGTAGCGCCCGCCGAGCCGGTCAAAAGCCTCCTGCCGCGCGTTCACGGTGGTGATTCAACCTGAAGGAGAGGTCAGCTGCGCGCGCCGTACACCGATGCGAGCCGCTCGGCGACCACTTCCGGGGCCGCGACGTCCCGCACCCGGGCGAGATCGACGGCCCCCGCCGCTGCGTCGCCGTACCGCGCCGAGACGAGCGCGGCGAGGGCCGCCGGATCCCCCGGCGGGACGAGTGCGCCGGGCACCACGAGCTCCGGCAGCGCCCCGACCGCGCTCGCGATCACCGGGACGCCGGCGGCCATCGCCTCGGCCGCGGCCAGCCCGAACGTCTCCGCCGAGCGCGAAGGGACGATCGCCAGCGCCGCGCCCTCACGCAGGCGCGAGACCTCCTCCGCGGGCACCGCGCCGGTGAAGCGCACGTCGGCGCCGTCGGCAGCGCGCTCGAGTGCCGCGCGCTCGGGACCGTCGCCGGCGATCACCAGCGGGACACGCGCCTGCCGGCACGCCGCGATGGCGACGTCCACGCCCTTCTCCGGAGCCAGCCGGGATGCGACCAGCGCGTACGTCCCGGTGTCGGCCCGCGACCGCTCGGTCGTCACCGGAACGGGATGCCCGATCACGTGGACCGGGACGTCGCCGAGCGGCGCGCCCAGCTCCTGCAGCCGCTGGAGCGCGAACGCGCTGGGGACGACCACCGCGTCGGCGTGCTCGACCGTCTTCCGCTGCCAGAGCGAGATCCCGGCGCCGTAGGCCAGCGCCTCGGCCCTGCCGCCGCGGCAGTTTCGGCGAACTCCCGGCACGGTGTCGCGCCCGTGGCAGCGCACGCATTCCTCACCGTCGACGAAGCACACGCCGATGGCGCAGACGAGCCGGTAGTTGTGGAGTTGCAGCACGGTTCTCGCGCCCGCGTCCCGCGCGGCGGCGAGCGCCCGCCAGCCGTATGTCGGCAGGAGGTTGTGGGCGTGGACGACCCGGGCACCGAGCCGGCGTACCTCGGCGCCGACCTCGGCGGAATCCGTGCCGCCCCGCAGGAGCCCAGCCGCCGCCGCCGGGCCTGCGAGCGTTCCCGAATCGCGCTCGAGCAGGGCCTCCTCCTCGCCGAGTCGGTCGCGGACCAGCCCGCGGAGCGCGCCAACCGCGCGCTCCTCGCCGCCCGTCGTCCGGTATCGGTGGTGGAGGAAGAGGATCATGTAGCGCCGCAACTTATGGCTCCGACCGCATCCATCATCGTCCCCACGCAGGACCGCCCCGGATACCTGGACGTCGCGCTGCGCTCGATCGCGCCCCAGGCGGCCGTGGAGGGCGCTGAGATCGTCGTGGTCGACGACGGCCCGTCGGAGGCGACGCGGGCAACCGCCGAGGCCCACGGCGCGCGCTACGTCGCACGGACCGCACGCCACGGGTTGAACGCAGCGCGCAACGCGGGCATCGCCGCCGCGCAGGGCCCGCTGCTGGTCTTCGTCGACGACGACGTCGAGGTCCATCCCGGCTGGCTCGCGGCGCTGCTGGAGGCCAATGCGGCCGAGCCCGACGACGTCGGTGCCCTCACCGGGCCGATCGTCCCGCGGTTCGAGGACCACCGGTTCCGCACGTGTGGGCGCGAGGGCCCGCCGGTCACGTTCCTCGATCTCGGCCCGTCCGACACCGACGCCGCCCACGCATGGGGGGCGAACATGACGGTCCGCCCCGCGGCGCTGGACCGGATCGGGCCGTTCGACGAGGGCCTGAACTTCGGCGCGGGCGACGAGCAGGAGTGGCAGGACCGGCTGCGCGCCGCGGGGCTGCGGATCCGCTACGTCGCGGGCGCCGGGCTCGACCACCGCCGGGCCGGAGACGACGCGCGCCTGCGTGCCCTGCTGCGCTCGGCCTACCGCCGCGGCCGCTCGACCCGCCGCTGGGACGCCTGGCGGGGCGCGGCGCCCACGACGGTCGCGGAGGCGCGCACGCTCGCCGGATGCGCCGCACACACGGTGCGGCGCGCCTGCTGGATGAACGGCCCGGTGCTCTTCGCCCACAGCCTCGGCCGCCTGCGCGAGGCGCTCGATCCCCAGCCGCCCCCCGCCCGTGCCGGGATCGACGACTTCCTCGCCGGGCGCAGCGGCCACGTCGCCGGACGGCGCGCGGCGCTGCTTCGGGTCAGCGACGCGCTGCTCGACCTGTGCGCGGCGCCCTCGCGCCGCCGGCTCGACCGCCTGGCCGCCGAGGGACCCCGGCGCGTCGTCCACGTCGTCGCCATCGACCGGCCCGGCAGCGCGCTGGCCCCCGCGCTCGACGAGCTGCGCCGCTCGCGCCACGACCTCCGCATCCACACCGGGCCGCTCCGCGAGGGCGTGGGGAAGTTCGCCCGCTTGGGCGAGCTGCTCGCCGAGGCGCCGCCCGGCGACGCCGACTGGCTGCTCGTGCTCGATGACGACGTCGTGCTGCCGAGCGGCTTCCTCGACCGGTTCGTGCTCTGCGCCGAGCGGGCGGGCCTGCAGCTCGCCCAGCCCGCCCACCGCCTGCACTCCCACGCCGCCTGGCCGGTGACGCGCCGCTCCGCGCGGATCGCCGGCCCACCGGTCCGCGAGACGCGGTTCGTCGAGATCGGCCCGATCACGGCGTTCGGCGCCGACGCGATGCGCGTGCTGTTGCCCTTTCCCGAGCTCCGGATGGGCTGGGGCCTCGACGTCCACTGGGGCGCGGTGGCCCGCGAGCACGGCTGGCGGGTCGGCGTGGTCGACGCGACGCCGCTCCTGCACCTCGCGCCGGTTGCCGTCGACTACGACCGCGAGAGCGCCGCCGCCGAGGCGCGCGCGTTCCTCGCCGAGCGGCCGTACGTGACCCGCGGTGAGGCGGGCTGGTCGCATCGGATTGAGATCTCGGCCCGATCGAGTCCCCGATGAAGGTCGTGGTCGTCGCCGAGTTCTACCCGCGTGCGGCCGACCCGGTGCTCGGCATCTGGTCCCACCGCCAGGCGTTGGCCGCGCGCGATGCCGGCGCCGAGGTCGAGGTGCTGGTGCTGCACCGCCCGGTCCCACCGCGCTCCGCGCTCGACGGCGGGCCGCGCGCCACCGCGCTGGCCGCCGCGACGATGCTGCGCCAGCCGTGGACCGAGGAGCGCGACGGGCTGCGCGTGCGCTACGTGCCGTTCGTCAGCCCTCCCCGGCCCAGCAGCTACCACGCATGGGGCGCCTGGGCCGCCCCCTCGCTGGCGCTCGCGCTGCGCGCCCTGCGCCGTCGTTTCCCGTTCGACCTCGTCCACGCCCACAACGCGGTGCCGACCGCCGACGCCGTCCGCCGGGCGGCGATCCGCACGCCGATCGTCACATCGGTCCACGGCGGCGACGTCCTCTACACGGCCAAGCAGTCCCCCGCGGCCGAGAACGCGGTCCGGTCGGCGTTCGAGGCGAGCGCGCTCGTGCTCGCGAACAGCAGCGGGATCGCGCGGGAGTGCGAGGCCCTGGGCGCGCCCCGGACGACCGTCGTTCATCTCGGGACCGACCTCCCAGGCGAACCCGTCGGCCGCACCGGGGAGCCGGCCCTCTCGACGATCGCCCACCTCGTCCCGCGCAAGCGCCACGGCGACGTCATCCGCGCGCTCTGGCTGCTGCGCGACCGCTGGCCGGACCTGCGCTACGTCGTCGTCGGCGACGGGCCCGAGCGTGCGGCGCTGGCCGAGCTCGCGGCCGATCTCGGGGTCGCCGAGCGGGTGCAGTTCACCGGCCAGCTCCCGCACGAGGAGGCCATGCGGGAGCTGTGGCGCAGCAGCGTCATGGTCATGCCCTCCACCGACGAGGCCTTCGGCGTCGCGTACGTCGAGGCGCTGGCGGGTGGAGTGCCGGCGATCGCCGCGCTCGGCGAGCCGGGCCCGGAGGACATCGCGGCGGCAGGCCCGGGCATGGTCCTCGTCCCACCGGGCGACGTCGAACGGCTCGCGACGGAGCTGGGAGCGCTGCTCGACGACCCGCGGGCGCTGCGCGAGCTCGGCGCCCACGGGCGCCGCACCGCGGAGGCGTTCTTCTCCTGGGAGGCCTGCGGCCGCGCCACGGTCGCGGCGTACGGGGACGCGCTGCGATGAGCCCTGCCAAGCCCGCGCTCATCGTCACCAACCACGTCCCGCCCGACCGGGTCGGCGCGTTCCAGGCGCTCCACGCCCGCACCCCGATCGAGCTCGCCCTCTACGGCGGGCGGTCGACCCACGCCACCGAGGGCGTCGACGATCCGGGCGTCCCGCTCCGCCGGATCGACCAGCGCCAAGTGCACGCGCTCGCCGCCTCCGGGCGCCACAGCGCCGTCCTCGCGGGAACCACCGGCCGTGTGGCGCTGCCCGCGGCCTGGCGCGGCGCCCGCCGTGCGGGGATCCCCTTCGTGTTGTGGACCGCCCTGTGGGCGCACCCGCGCACGCCCGCGCACCTCCCCGGGGCGCTGCTCCTGCGGGCGATCTACCGTGACGCCGACGCCGTCGTGACCTACGGGCCGCACGTCTCGGAGTTCGTGCGCGCCAGGGGCGCCAGGCGGGTCTTCGAGGCGCCCCAGGCGGTCGATGTGGACTTCTGGTCGAGCCCCGTCCAGCCGGTCCGGCCCGCCGGGCCGGACGTGTTCACCGTGACGTTTGTGGGCCGAGCGGTCCGGGAAAAGGGGCTATGGGTGCTTGAGGAAGCCTGGCGCGAGTCGGGCTTATCGACACCTCTTGCCGCGCTCGTCCTCGTCGGCGTCGAGCCTGGGGAGACCCTGCTCGGCGCCGGCGGCGCGGTGACCGCATTGGGCACCCAGCCGCCCGAGAACGTGCGCAACTCCCTGGCCGGCTCGGACGTCTTGGTGGTGCCGTCGGTCGCGACCCGGCGGTTCCGCGAGCCCTGGGGACTGGTGGTCAACGAAGGCATGCACGCATCCTGCGCCGTCATCGCGTCCGACGAGGTCGGGGCCGCGGCAGGCGGGTTGGTCCAACACGACCAGACCGGTCTGGTCGTACCTGCTGGTAATCCCCATGCCCTTGCAACAGCCCTCCACCGGCTTCACGCTGACGCGCCGTTGCGCGCCCGACTGGCCGCTGCCGGTCACGCCGCCGCGGCGGCGTACACCTTCGACGCGTGGGCCGATGGGATGGCGCAGGCGCTCGCGGCGGCAGCGGTCCGATAGCGTGCGGCAGCTCATGTCCCCTCTCCGCCTGAGGATCCGTGGCGGTCGCCACGCCAGCTGACGGGCAGCTCGGCCCGCTCGCCCGCGGGGTCGGCACGCTCGCCCGTGCGCCCCAGCGCCCGGGCTTCGTCTCCGGTCTGCTGACGGTCGGCCTCGCCCTGCTGCTCACCGCCATCGCGTTCGGCGCGGACGGCGGCCTCCGGCTGGGCCGCCTGACCATCGTCGAGATCGGCGTCGTGCTGGTCGGAGGCGGCGCCGTGGCGGTCGCACTGCTCGCCGCGCCCGCGGGCCAGCGGACGCCCGGCACGACCAGCATCGTGCTGTTCGGCGCGCTCGCGGCCCTGACCGCGCTCTCGGTGGGCTGGTCGGTCGAGCCCTCGGGCAGCTGGCTCGAAGCCAACCGCACATTCGCCTGGTTCGCCGCGTTCGCCGCGGCCGCGCTCCTGGCCCACTCTGCCCGTGACGGCTGGATGGTCCTGCTCGGCGCATTCCTGATCTTCGGCGTGCTGCTGTGCAGCTGGGCCATCGTCACGAAGCTCGCGCCCGCCCAGCTGAGCCCCCAGGAGACCTACGCTCGACTGCGGAATCCGTACGGGTACTGGAACAGCGTCGGGCTCACCGGCGCGATGACGATCCCGTGCTGCCTCTGGCTCGGCGCCCGGCGCCACGGCCACCAGGCGATCAGCGCCCTCGCCTACCCGGCGCTCACGATCGTCGTCTTCGCCCTGCTGCTCGCCTACTCACGCGGGGCGTTGCTGGCCGCTGCGCTCTCGTGCGGCGTCTGGTTCGCGGTCGTCCCCCTGCGTCTGCGGGGCGTCACCGTCCTCGCCGTGGGCAGCGGCGGCGCGCTGCTGATGACGCTGTGGGCGTTCAGCCAGACCGCGCTGACCGAGGACAAGATCGGGCTGGCGCTGCGCCAGACCGCCGGCAATCAGCTTGCCGTCCTCATGGTCGTCGTGCTCATCGCGGTCCTGGCGATCGGCCTGGGGCTGTCGTTCCTGGCGGCGCGCCAGGCACCGCGCACGACCACCCGCCGAACCGTCGGCAGCGTGGTCATCGTGATGCTGCTGCTCGCGCCGATCGTCGCCCTCGGCGCCCTCGCCACGTCGGACAAGGGACTCGGTGGCTCGATCTCCGACGGTTGGACCTCGCTGACCGACCCCAACGCGGTGACCCCGGCCAACGACCCCAGCCGGCTGACCGCTGTCGGCAGCGTCCGCGCGCGCTACTGGAACGAGGCCCTGAAGACGTTCCAGGACAACTCGACGGTCGGGGTGGGGGCCGGCGGGTACGCGATCTCCCGCACGCTGTACCGGACCGACGGGCTCGACGTCCTGCACGCGCATGGCTACGTCGTCCAGATCCTCGCCGATCTCGGCATCGCCGGAGCGCTCGTCTCGCTCGCCCTCCTGGCGGCTTGGCTCGCCGCGGCGCTGCGCAGCTGCGGGCTGCGGCGCCGTGACCGCGGCACCCCCTGGACGCCCGAGCGCGTCGGCCTCGTGACGCTCTTCACCGCCGTGCTCGTCTTCGGCATCCACTCGTTCGTGGACTGGACGTGGTACGTCCCCGGGAACGCGGTTCCCGCGATGCTCGCCGCGGGCTGGGTCGCCGGCCGTGGCGCACTCGGCACGCCCGCACCCACCGACGGCTTCGTGACGCGACTGCGCGCCGGCCTCCACGAGCGCAGCCGCCTCCTGACCGCCGGCACCGTCATCTTCCTCGCGATCGTCGCGGCGTGGGCGACCTGGCAGCCGTGGAGCGCGAACCGGGTCGAGCAGGACGCCCTGGCCGCCCTGGACCGCGGCGACACCGCCGGCGCGACCCAGCTCGCGAAGGACGCCCAGAACCGCAACCCCCTGTCGCTGGACCCGCTCTTCACACTCGCCGCGATCCGGACGGCCGCCGGCGATCAGAGGGGCGCGCGCCGCGCCTACACCGACGCCGTGAAGCTCCAGCCGTCCAATCCGCGCCCATGGCTCTCACTCGCCCAGTTCGAGCTGTCCGTCGGCGACGCAAAGGCGGCCGAGGCCGCCGTGCGCCCCGCGCTCTACCTCGACCCGAAGTCGCAGGAGGCCGCTGCGCTGTACCTGCAGGCCACCGGCGGCGTGACAGAGACCATCCCGCAGCCGGCGGGCACCGAAGAGCTCGAGCAGCCCTAGCTTCGGACCGCCCGCGCGAGGATCGTCTCCCGCGCGAAGGGCCGGCCGCCGGCCAGCTCGGTCTCGGCGACCTCGAACCCGAGATCGTCGAGCAGCGGCGTGAGCGTCGACGGGGCGAAGAAGTGGACGTGATCCGAGCGCGGCTCGAAGCGATCGGAGAACCGCCGCTTGCTCAGCGCGGCGCCCAGGAGGGCAGCACGGCCCACGTGCGGCGTCGTGAGCAGGAGCGTGCCGCCCGATTTGAGCACCCGCCGCAGCTCGGACAGCCAGGGCGCGACATCGGCGACGTGCTCGATGACCTCGCCGGCCCACACGACATCAACGGTGTTGTCGTCGAGCGGCAGCGGCTCGTCGTGGCGCCACAGCCGGGTGCTGAGCCCGGCCACGCGCCGCTCGGCCCGCCGCAGCGCTTCGGCCGCCACGTCGACGGCGATCGGCTCAGCTCCGGCCTCGCGCAGTGCCTCGCTGAACCAGCCCTCGCCACAGCCGACGTCGAGGACGGCGTCGCCTGCCCGCACATGCGCCACCAGGAAGTCGCGCCGCGTCGCGAAGCCCTCGGGCTCCAGCCCCTCCGGCAGCGCCGCCCAGATCGCGTCGTGCTGCTCGCTCACGCGGACGAGCCTACGTGCCGTGCCGCACGGAGCCGTGCGACTCCTCCGTAGCGCGTCACCAGCAGGACGAACCCGAACAACGTCACCGGGACGAGCAGCACGAACCGCAGCAGCAGCAGGTACGCGACCGACGCGTCCTTCGGGCGCCCCAGCGCCCGCGCCCCCACGATCACCGCCGCGTCCATCGTGCCCGCCTGGCCCGGCGCCGCGGGGATCATCGCCATCATCGACGAGAGCGCGAGGATGTAGCCGGCCTCGATCGGATCGATCCCCAGCCCCGCGGCCTCGGCACACAGCCACCAGACGCCGAGCTCCAGCGCCCACACGACGACCGTCGCCACCAGCATCTCGGCCCCGTGGCGGCCGCGGAGCAGCTTCGTCGACTGCGCCATCGGGCCGAGCAGCTCGCGCAGGCGGTGCAGCAGGCCGCGGCGGTGCAGCAGGGCGACCGCGAGCGCGCCGACAGCCGCCAGCACCGCGACCACGCCGAGAACAATCGCCACGGTGCTCATCTCCGGGAACCCCCGGCCGCCGACGGCCAGCCACGCGAGGAGCACGAACCCCGCCGCCAGCACCGCCACGTCGAGCAGCCGCTCGGCCAGCAGCGTCCCGATGACGACGCGCGTGTCGGCCTGCGCCCGCGGCGCCATGAACACCGCCCGCATCGCGTCACCGGCCCGGGCCGGCAGGACGTTGTTGCCCATGTAGCCGACCCACACCAGGGCGTGGCAGTCCGCCCGCCGCGGCGCGGTGCCGCATTCGACCAGCAGCAACCGCCACCGCTCGCCCCGCACGACTCCGGCGAGCGCGTAGAGCCCGATCGCCCCGGCGAACGCCGCGATCGTCTGGGGCGTGTCGGGCAGCGTCGGCGCGTCCTGCTGCAGTGCCCACCACACCACGGCGGCCAGCGACACGGCCGACAGCACCCAGCCGAGCGGGCGCACCCACGCGCGACCTGCGGACAAGAACCGGTCCTAGAAGGCGCCGCGGCGCGTGAGGACCGCGGGCAGGGTCTTCAGCAGGATCACGAAGTCGAGATAGACCGACCAGCGCTCCAGGTACAGGAAGTCGAGCTTGACGAGGTCGTCGAACTCGAGGTCGGACCGGCCCGACACCTGCCACAGCCCGGTGATGCCGGGGAGCACGAGGTAGCGCTTGCGGTGCCAGTCCTCGAGGCGCTCGTAGTCGCGCATCGGCAGCGGACGCGGGCCCACCAGCGACATCTGGCCCTTCAGCACGTTGATCAGCTGCGGCAGCTCGTCGAGCGAATGGCGCCGGAGCAGCCGGCCGATCGGCGTCGTACGGGGGTCCTGGCGCATCTTGAAGAGCGCCCCGCTGGCCTCGTTGAGGTGCTCGAGCTCGGCCTGCCGCTCGTCGGCGTCCTCGTACATCGTGCGGAACTTCAGGCACCCGAACGGGCGGCCGCCGATCCCGGGCCGGACCGAGCGGTAGAAGACGGGCCCGCGGGACGTGAGGCGGACCGCCAGCGCCATCCCGATGAGCGCGGGCGACAGCACGAGCAGGATCAGCGCGGAGCCGATCAGGTCGAAGGTCCGCTTCACCACGTAGTCGAAGCCGTCGAAGACCGGCGGGCGCAGCTCGAACAGCGGAACGGCCTCACCCGGGACGAACTCGGCCTGCTGCATGAGGATCTCCATCGTGGACGGCGCGATCTTCACGCGCACGCCGCGCTGATGGCAGGTGTCGACGAGGTCGACCGCCTTCTCCTGCGGGAAGTCCGGGTCGGCGATGATGACCTCGTCGATGCGGTGGTCGTCGATGATCGTCCCGAGCTCCCCCAGATCGCCGAGCGAGATGAGCCCATTGTCCGGCCGCGGCTTGAGCGCCACGAAGCCGACGACGTTCACAGGCGAGTTCCCCGCGTCCAGCGCGTGCGCGACGCCCTCGATGTACTCGCCCGTGCCGACGAGCACTGCGCGGCGCTGGTAGCCGGCCGCCCGCAGGACGCGCCCCGTGACGCGCTCGTAGACGAAGCGCAGGCCGGAGACGATGATGACCGCGAACGCCAGCGACCCGTAGAAGAGGTAGTAGCTCTGGAAGTCCTGGCCGCTGATCACGGCGTAGAGGAACGCGACGATCGTGACCTGGACGAGCCCTGCGACGACCGCCGTCAGGCCCGGGCGCTCACCACGGGACGAGTACAGGCCCGACCGCGCGAACAGCAGGACAGTCACGAGATAGGCGAACGGGACGTTCTCCATCGCCTCGTCGACCTGCCCCGCGAAGTCCCAGTCGTCGAGGATCAGCGCCTTCAGCGACAACGCGGCAAGCAACGCACCGAACAGGCCCGCGAAGTCGAGTGCGAGCAGCGACACGACCCGCCCCGCCTGGCGCAGGGTGTCCAGCTTCAGCAGGAAAGACAGGAACGGCGGGCGCTTGCGGCGGACATCCTGGGTCACGGCGGGCAGCGTGACAGGCGGCTGGGCGGTCTGGCCAACCTGGTCGGGCGGGGTGACCCGGGGAACTTCGCGGACGGGGGCCATCGACTCCCTAACGAACCGCGAGCCCGAAGGTCTCGCGGTTTCTCCTGCGTGATCGCGACACGATCATCCGCGGAGTCCTACCCGCCGCACCGGCGGCACACTGCATCACGGCGCCCACGCGGTTACCGGCGTGCTCCCACGAGACCCTCGGTACCCGCCAGGTCGATCGTCTTCTGCAGGCCCTCGAGCAGCCCGATCTCCGGCTGCCAGCCCAGGAGATCCTTGGCGCGCGTGATGTCCGGCTGGCGCACCTGCGGATCGTCGGTCGGCAGTGCCTCGAAGACGATCTCCGAGCGCGAACCTGTCACCTGGACGACCTTCTCGGCCAGCTCCAGGAGCGTGAATTCGTCGGGATTGCCGATGTTCACGGGCTCGTGGTATCCGCTCTCGGCCAGCGCGATGATGCCGCGGATCAGGTCGTCGACGTAGCAGAACGACCGGGTCTGCTTGCCCTCGCCGAAGACCGTGATCGGCCGGTCCTGCAGCGCCTGGCGCAGGAACGTCGGGATCGCGCGACCGTCGTGCGGACGCATGCGCGGCCCGTAGGTGTTGAAGATGCGGACGATCGCCGTGTCCACGCCCTGCTGCGTGTGGTACGCCATCGTCAGGGCCTCGGCATAGCGCTTGGCCTCGTCGTAGACGCCGCGCGGGCCGATCGGGTTGACGTGGCCCCAGTAGGTCTCGGGCTGCGGATGCACCTGCGGATCGCCGTAGACCTCGCTGGTGGAGGCGGTCAGGAACCGCGCGCGGTGCTGCTTGGCCAGGCCCAGCGTGTGGTGCGTGCCGTAGGAGCCGACCTTCAGCGTGTGCAGCGGCAGGCGCAGGTAGTCGATCGGCGACGCGGGCGACGCGAGGTGGTAGACGAAGTCGACCGGCTCATCGACGAAGTACGGCTCGATGATGTCGAGGTTCAGCACCGTGAACTCGGGCTGACGGATGTGCGCGATGTTGCGCAAAGACCCCGTCTCGAAGTTGTCCACGCAGATCACGCGGTGACCGCGGCGCAGGAGTTCCTCGCACATGTGCGAGCCCAGGAAGCCGGCACCGCCGGTGACGAGACACGTAGCCATAGCGAAGGATCGTACGCGAGGACGCGAGTTTTCGGGAACCGCGCGCGGCTACTTGCGCCGCCGCGCCGCCTTGAACTCGGCCTTCGTGATGTCGAGCGAGAGCACCACGTACTTGCCCTGACGCTGCGCGAGGCCCTGCTGTTCGAGCTTCTTCAGCACGACCGGGCACTTCTTGCACCGGTAGGGGCTGTCCTTGCAGCACTTCTTCTTGGGCTTGACCGGCTTGGTTGCGAAAGCGGTGCTCGACATCCGATCTCGGACCTTATCAGTCGGGAT
Source organism: Solirubrobacteraceae bacterium (assembly GCA_016462625.1). The sequence continues at coordinate 19,106 of JAEMSV010000023.1, forward strand.
TCGGCGACCCTAACTCGACCGCGCCCGGACGCCGGCGATGAGCCGTTCCAGGCCGCGATCGAACTCCCGCTCCCACGTCGATGCGGCGATCCACGGCGCGAGCTCGGCGAGCGCGGGAAGCGCCCCGGCTTCGGCCGCGGCTTCCACCTTGTCCGGACCGATCGAGACGGGCCGGCGCTCGATCAGGGACGCGGCCTCGCCGATGAGCGCGCCCACGACGTAGCTCCCGAAGAGCCAGAAGGTGGTGACGGCCTCCTCGGGTCCGAGCCCGCCGCGGCGAAGCGCCGCGAGCGCCGCGTCCACGGGCACCAGTGCGGCGGGCGACGCGATCGGCCGCGAGGCGACGAGCGGCGCCGCGTGAGGATGCGTCAGGACGACGGCGCGCAGGGCGGAGGCGATCGCGCGGAGCGTGTCGTCCCACGACAGCGAAGGTGGCGGCGGCCCGACGGATGCGCCAAGGAGCTCGGCGACCGCGTCCAGGAGGTCGTCCTTGTCCTCGACGTGGTTGTAGGGCGACATCGCGTGGACGCCGAGCTCCGTGGCGAGCGCGCGCATGGTGAGCCCCGCCAGGCCCTCGCGGTCGATCACGCGCAGCGCGCCCTCGGCCACGATCGCCCTTGTGAGGCCGGCCCGGCGGCTGCGTGGATCCTTGGCCTCTGTCATTGACACCTACAGTGTAGGTCTGTCACGGTACACATACAATGTATGTGTCGACGGAAGCGCCTCCCTCCCTCACCACCACCGACCGCGCGACGGCGCGCGGCGCGGTCCTCATCGCCGGCGGGTATGGGGTCGTCGGCACGCAGATCGCCGGGCTGTTGCGCGCTCGGCATCCGGACCTGCCGCTCCTGCTCGGCGGGCGCTCGATCGAGCGGGCGACCACCGCGGCACACGCGCTCGGCGCGGCGGGAGCGCTCTTGGACGTCAGCGCGGCCGATCCGCTCGACGGGCTGGATGGCACTCCTGCGGCCATCGTGACGGCGGTCAACGACGCCGACGACCGGCTGCTCGATGCCGCCCTCGCGCACGACATCCCGCTCGTCGACATCACCCGCTGGACAGCGCGCGTGCAGACCGCCGTGGCCCGGTGCGCCGTCGCCCGCCCCGGCGCCCCGGTTCTGCTCGCCTCGGGGTGGATGGCCGGTGTCGTCCCGCTGTTGGCGGCCTGGGCCGCCGGGGAGGACGACGCACCGGCGCATCGCATCGATGTGGCGGTGCGCTACGAGCTGGCCGACCGCTCGGGGCCCGACTCCTTCGCGTACATGGACCGGTTCGCCGAGCGATTCGAGATCACCATCGACGGGCGGCAGCAGCTCGTGCCGGGCCTCTCGGACGGGCGGCGGGCCACGTTCGCGGACCGAAGCCGCGCCCGCTGCTACCGCTTCGACACGCCGGAGCAGTTCACGCTGCCGGTCACCCTCGGCGTGCCGACCGTCGCGACGCGGATCGGGTTCGACAGCGCCGTCGCGACCCGATCGATGGTGGGGCTCCGCCGGGTCGGCGCGCTCCGCGCCCTGTCGCACCCGCGCCTGACGCGCATCCGCCACGCCCTCCTGCACCAGTCGGGCGACGGCGCCGGTGCCCAGGTGCGCATCGACGTCCACCGCGAGACGTCGACCACGACCGTGCACGTCGCCGACCCGCTCGGCCAGTCCCATCTGACGGCGGCGGGCGCGCTCGTCGCCGTGGAGCGAGTCCTCGCACTGGACGGGGCCGCGAGCGAACCGGAGGGCGCGCGCTTTTCCGAGCAGCACCCAGATCCGGACGGAGCGGTGGCCACGCTCCGCGCCTGCGGCGTGCAGATCATCCGCGCGGCCGCGTAATCGGACCGCCGCGACGCGTACGTTTCTGACATGCCCGTCCCAGCGCCCGCCTTCGTCGATCTCCTCAACCAGCAGATCGGCCACGAGTTCGCCGCCCATCAGCAATACGTCGCGATCGCCGTCTACTACGACGGCGAGGCCCTGCCGCGCCTGGCGTCCTTCTTCTACGCCCAGGCGCTCGAGGAGCGCAACCACGCGATGATGATGGTCAAGTACCTCGACGACGCGGACGGCGGCCCGATCATCCCCGGCGTGGACGCACCGAAGAACGACTTCGCCGACCTCGTCGAGCCGGTCGCGATCGCCCTCGACCAGGAGAAGCGCGTCAGCGACCAGATCAACGCGCTCGCGAAGGTCGCGCGGGACGAGGGCGACTACGGCTCCGAGCAGTTCATCCAGTGGTTCATCAAGGAGCAGGTCGAGGAGGTCTCGACGATGAGCGACCTCCTGAAGATCGTGACGCGCGCGAAGGAGAACCCGCTGCTGGCGGAGGAGTACCTGGTGCGTGAGGGGTTCGGGGAAGAGGGCTCCGATCCGACCGCGCCCGACGCAGCTGGTGGGGCTCTCTAGCCCGTTCGCTGGTGGTCATGGGATGGGCGAGGCCGCTCCCCATCCCCTTCGCCACGGTCCCGCCGGCGACGTGGGCTCCCGCGCTCGCCTGGCCCACCTGACGCTGTGGTGGGAAGGGTGGCGGCCGGCGTTTGGAGTCAGCCCACCCGGCCTACCGAAGCGCTCAGACGAAGCGACCGAACCAGCGCAGCGACAGGCCGCCACCCAAGAGCAGCAAGAGCACCGCGCCGCCGGCGAAGGCCGCGGTGACCTCGCGGTCCTCCTTCTCCGTGCCCACCCTCGCCCCCAGGTCGTCGTAGACCGCGTCGAGCTCGTCAGCGCTGTCGGCGTCGAACGTCCGCCCACCCGTCGTCTCGGCGATCCGCTGCAGCGTCTCGGTATCGGGCGGGACCGGGATGGTCCGCGGGACGAGGTCGCCGGGCTGCTGCAGGGTGATCGTGCCGTCGGGCGTGCCGAGGGCGATCGTGTAGACGGGGACGCCGAGCTCCTTGGCCTGCTCGGCGACCTGCTCGGGCTGCGCCGTTCCCGAGGTGTTCTCGCCGTCGGAGAGCAGGACGATCGCGGCGGGCGTCTCGTCCTGGCCGGCCTTCTTCGCCTTCTCGGCGACGTCGCGGACCTGCTCGAGGCCGATGCTCAGGCCGTCGCCCATCGCGGTGCCGCCCTGCGGGCGCTGAGAATCGAGCGCGGACTTGATCTGCTCGCGGTCGGTCGTCGGCGCGATGTTCAGCGCCGCGGTGTTGGAGAACGACGCGAGCCCGAGCTTGACCTCATCCGGGAGCCCGTCGGCGAACTTCTTCGCCGCGGTGCGGGCGCTCTCCAGGCGGTTGGGCTGGATGTCCTCGGCCATCATCGAGCCGGAGGTGTCGGTGACGAGCATGACCGTCGCCTCCTCCTTCGGCACCGAGAACGCCATGTGCGGGCGCGCCATCGCGAAGACCAGTGCGGCGAGCGCGAGCAGGAGCAGCGCGGGCGGCATGTGGCGGCGCCAGTTCGGCCGCTCCTTCACCACGGCGCTGAGCAGCGCGACGTTCGTGAACCGCGCCGCGTACTTGGGACGGCGCGACTGCGCGAAGACGTAGGCGATGAGCGCCAGAGGGATCAGCGCGAGCCCGGCGAGGGCGGCGGGAACGTCGAAGCTCATGCCTTCGCCCCCGTCCGGCGCGCGGGCCGCCAGCCGGCGCGATGGCGTGCGCCGCGCAGCGCGGCGGCGAGCGGGCCGAGCCAGTCGCCCTCGGTGGAGAGCACCGCGTGCTCCGAGCCGGTCCCGACCAGGGAGATGCGCAGCTGCTCGCGCTCGGCGGCCGCCACCTCGGCGAATCGGCGGCGCACGCGCTTGCTCCTGGTGTCGACGCGGATGTGGCGCCCGGTCTCGGGATCGACGAGCGCCAGGTCGGCGCCGACGTCGGGGAGGTCCTGCTCGCGCGGGTCGCGGATCTCGACGGCCAGGCCGGTGTGCCGGTGCAGCACGCGCCGCAGCTCGGGGACCCACGTGTCGTGGTCGTCGCCGCGGAAGTCGCTGACGACGATGACCAGCGCGGCGCCCCGCGTCATCTGCGAGACCATCCGCAGCGCGTCGGTGAGGGTCGAAGGGTTCTCGGTCTCGTCGGGCGCGACGTCGGCTCGGGCCTGGGAGAGCGCCTGGAGCGTCCCGGCGCGCCCGGAGTGCGGGCGGTGGGCCTTCGGTGCCCCGGCGTCGCCGAAGGTGATGACGCCCAGCTGGTTGCCGCGCCGCGTCGCGAGCGTCGCCATCACGCCGGCAACGCCCTCGGCGACGTCGGCCTTCACGCGGTCGGCCGTCCCGAAGCCCATCGACGCGCTGCGATCGAGCAGCAGCCACGTCGTCAGCGAGCGCTCGGCGACGTGGACGCGCACCTGCGGCTCGCCGGTCCGCGCGCTGGCGGCGGCGTCGAGGTAGCGCACGTCGTCGCCCGGCTGGTAGGGCCGGATGCGCGCGAGCTCGGTGCCCGCGCCGATCTGCGCGCTCATGCGGTCGCCCGGCCACAGGTCACGGACCCGGCGGGCGGAGGCCAGCTCGAGCTGGCGCACCGCGGTCGCGGAGATCGGCCCCGGGCCGAGGCGCGGATTGGGGATGTCCTTGGAGCGGGCCACGAAGACCTAGGCCGCGCGGGCTTCCTCGGCGGGTGAGAGCTCGACGTCGGGCATCGGCACCGTCTCGAGGATGCGGTCCAGGACGGTGTCGGCGTCGACGCCCTCCGCGAGGGCCTCGTAGCTGAGCACCAGCCGGTGGCGCAGCACGTCGCGCGCCAGGTCCTTGACGTCGCGCGGGAGCGCGTACTCGCGGCCGCGCAGCAGCGCGAGCGCCCGAGCGGCATGGACCATGTTCAGAGATGCGCGCGGCGAGGCGCCGAACTCGATGAACGGGGCGACGTCGCCGAGGCCGATCTCGGCCGGCCGCCGGGTGGCGACGGTCAGCGCGACGGCGTAGTCGACCACCTGCCGGTCGACGTAGACCTCCTCGGCGGTCTTCCGGTGCGTGGCGAGTTGCTCGGGCGAGAGCACGGCGCGGATCGCCTGCGCGGGCTGCAGCGAGCGGGCCACGATCGCGGCCTCCTCGCGGTCGCTCGGGTAGTCGACGACGAGCTTGAACATGAAGCGGTCGACCTGCGCCTCGGGCAGCGGGTACGTGCCCTCGTTCTCGATCGGGTTCTGCGTCGCGAGGACGAGGAACGGATCGGGAACGGGATGCGTCGCGCCGCCGATCGTCACCTGCTGCTCCTGCATGACCTCGAGCAGCGCGCTCTGCACCTTCGCCGGCGCGCGGTTGATCTCGTCGGCCAGGAGGAGGTTGGCGAACACCGGGCCCAGCTCGGTCTCGAGCTCGCCCGTGTCGGGCCGGTAGACCCGCGTGCCCACGAGGTCGGCCGGCACGAGGTCGGGCGTGAACTGGATCCGCGCGAAGCTCCCACCGAGGACGTCGGCGAGGGTGTTGACCGTGCGGGTCTTGGCGAGGCCCGGCACGCCCTCGAGGAGGACGTGACCGCCGGCGAGCAGCGCGACGAGGAGACGCTCGAGCATCGGCTCCTGGCCGACGATCACGCGCTTGACCTCGAACAGCGCCGCCTCGAGCTGCTCACGGGCGATGGCCTGTGCGTCGCTGCGCGCGGCCTGGTCGTGCTGCTGGGTCACCTGGGTGTCGTCCTGATGCTCCATGCGATCAGCCTCCCTGCTGCTGCGCCGACTCAGGGCGCGTTCCGAGGGTCACGGTGATGGTCTTGCGCGTGTTGCCCCGCGTCACGACGATCTGGGTCTTCGACCCGGGCTGCTTGTCGGCGATCGCGTCGGCGATCTCATCCGGGGTCTTGATCTGCTGGCCATCGACCGAGACGACCTTGTCGCCGGTCTTCAGGCTGGACTGCGCTGCGGGCCCGCCGGGCACGACCGTCGCGATCACCACGTCCTTGCCGTTCGCGGCCTGACCGGTGCTCACACCGAGGTAGGAGCGGCGGATGTCCTTGCCGGTCTTCAGCTTCGGCACGACCTCCTTGACGGTGTCGACCGGGATGGCGAACCCGACGCCGCTGTTCGCGGCCGCGCCGCTGGAGGCGATCTGCGCGTTGACGCCGATGACCTGGCCGTCGCCGTTCAGGAGCGGCCCCCCCGAGTTGCCCGGGTTGATGGCCGCGTCGGTCTGGACGACGCCGTCGATGCCGAAGCCGTTGGGCGATTCGATGTTGCGGTTCAGCGCGGAGACGACGCCCGTGGTGAGCGTGCCGGAGAGGCCGAACGGGGAGCCGATCGCGATGGTCGGCTCGCCGACCTTCAGCGCCTTGGACTCCCCGAGCTTCAGCGCGTGCAGGCCGCCCTTGACGTCCTTGGGGTCGACCTTGATGACGGCGATGTCCGTCGACGAGTCGCTGCCCACGACCTTTGCATCGATGAGGTCCTTGCCCTCGCCCAGGCGGACCTGGACCTTGGAGGCGTTGTCGACGACGTGCTGGTTGGTGACGATGTAGCCGTCGTCGTCGAGGACGAAGCCCGAGCCCGAGCCGGACTGCTGCTGGCCACCCTGCCCGCCTCCGCCGAACGGGTTGAGGTTGCCGGCGCTCGCGCGGCTGCTGACGGCGATGTAGGCGACGCTGTCCTGGACCCGCTCGTAGAGCGCGGAGACGTCGGTGGCGTTGTGGCTGCGCGCCGGAGCAGGCGTCGAGGACGAGGCGGAGGAGGACTCCTGCTCCACCGTGGTCGTCCCGTCGTCCTTGCTGTCGAAGGCGCCGCCGATGGCCAGCGCGCCGAACGCAACCGCGACGACGAGGGCGCCGAGCATCGCCGAGAGGAAGTTCTGCACTCGTGTGGGCATGACGGCTATGGAAGCCGCGGACCCTGAACGTCCGATAAGCGGGGGCTGGGGACAGCCTTAAAGGTTCGTGAGTGCCAGCACGGGCACGTCGTACGCGCGCAGAGCGTCATCGGCAGTGACGACGGTGAGGCCTCGGCGGATCGCCTGAGCGATAAGGAGGCGGTCAAAGGGATCGCGATGCAGCGCTGGGAGCTCGGCGACAGCCAGCGCATCCGCGTGCTCGATCGGAAGCAGATCCACTCCGCTGCGCCGTGCTCGACTCGGCACGTACGAGGCGGGCTGCTCGGGCAGCGGCAGCCGGCCCAGACCATGCTTGATCGCGATCTCCCAGGAGCTCGCGGCCGACAGCGCGAGCTCGTGCTCCTGCGATGCCAGCGTGTCCACCGCCGACCCGAGCCGACCCGGGTCGGTCTGCAGCCAGAGGAAGACATGCGTGTCCAGGAGCAGCTTCACGACTCGAACGCCTCGATCAACGCGTCGGGCAGCGGCGCGTCGAAGTCTGCGGGCACGACAAAGACGCCCTCGTCCACACCGAACTCGCGGAGCGCCGGCGCGATGGCGACCAGCTTCGCGACTGGCGCGCCGCGACGGGTGATCACCACTTCCTCGCCGGCCTCGACGCGCTCGATCAGCACCGAGAGATGCGTCTTTGCTTCGTGCACGCCAACAGACTTAGTCATATGACTAAGTCTATCCCTCCGCGAGGATCTCGTCCATGACGCTCCGCAGCATCGGCAGCGACGGTCGCCACTCGACGCGGGCGTAGGACCGCTCCACCGCGGCCATGTCGAGCAGGCCCTTCTCGCGCGCACGCCGGAACATGGCCGCGAGCTCTTCGCGCGTGCTGTCCTCCGCGACGTCGACGAGCGTCCGGGCGACCGACGTGACCGGGAGCCCGTCGACGACCGTCATCTCCTCCGGATGCAGTTCGGGCACGTGTCGGATCACCACACCCGGCGGCGGGGGCTCGGCCGCCCGTGGATCGTCGGGGCGACCGACGACGGTCAGGTAGATGAGGTCGCTCGGGTGTGAAGGCATGGCGAGATCGTCCATGCCGAGCCGATGAGCGAGTGCGCGGGACTGCAACAAGTGTGCGGACGAACTGCGCAGGCATCCCACGCAGAGGGGCCTGCCCACACCGCCCGCGACCCCCCTTGGGGCGTACCCTTGGCCTCATGGCCACCGAAGAGCGCCTCACCGTCGCACCGATCGTGGGTCCAGACGACCCGCGGGTGTTCACGGACTCGGGCATTGAGATCAAGTCCCTGTACACCGAGGAGGACCTGCCGGAGCAGCTGCAGCTGGGCGAGCCGGGCCAGTTCCCGTACACGCGCGGGCCCCACCGCGACATGTACCGCAAGCAGACGTGGACCATGCGTCAGTACGCGGGCTACGCGAGCGCGAAGGAGTCCAACGAGCGCTACCGCTACCTGCTGAGCAAGGGCTCGACCGGCCTCTCGATGGCCTTCGACCTGCCGACGCAGCTGGGCCTCGACTCCGACAACCCGCGCTGCCTCGGCGAGGTCGGCCGCACCGGTGTCGCCATCGACACGCTCGACGACATGCGCACGGCGTTCGATCAGGTCTCGCTCGCCAAGGTCTCGACCTCGATGACCATCAACGCGCCGGCCGCGGTGCTGCTCTGCCTGTACGAGCTCGTCGGCGAGGAGCAGGGCGTGCCATCGCACGAGCTGCGCGGCACCACGCAGAACGACGTGCTCAAGGAGTACATCGCGCGCGGCAACTACATCTACCCGCCGGAGCCCACGATGCGGCTCACGACGGACCTCTTCGCGTACTGCGCCGAGAACATCCCGAAGTGGAACACGGTCTCGATCTCCGGCTACCACTTCCGCGAGAAGGGCTGCAGCGCCGTCCAGGAGGTCGCGTTCACGTTGTCCTCGGGCATCGCGTACGTGCAGGCGGCGATCGACGCCGGCCTCGACGTCGACAGCTTCGCGCCCCGGCTCGCGTTCTTCTTCAACGGCCACAACAACGTCTTCCAGGAGGTCGCGAAGTTCCGCGCCGCCCGGCGGATGTGGGCGACGATCATGCGCGACCGCTTCGGCGCGCAGAACCCGAAGTCGATGATGCTGCGCTTCCACACGCAGACCGGCGGCGTGACGCTCACCGCGCAGCAGCCGGTCAACAACATCGTCCGCGTCGCGCTGCAGGGCTTCGCCGCGGTCTGCGGTGGCACCCAGTCCCTGCACACCAACGGCTTCGACGAGGCACTCGCCCTGCCGAGCGAGGATGCGGCGAAGACCGCCCTGCGCACGCAGCAGATCCTCGCCGCGGAGTCCGGCGCGACCGACACGGTCGACCCGTTCGCCGGCTCGTTCTTCATCGAGTCGCTGACCGACGAGATCGAGTCGCGCGCCTACGAGCTCATCGAGAAGGTCGACCAGCTCGGCGGCTCGACGAACGCGATCGAGTTCATCACCGGCGAGATCGACGAGAGCGCCTGGGGCTACCAGGAGCGCTACCGGATCGAGCAGGACATCGTGGTCGGCGTGAACTCGCACGTCGAGGAGGAGCTCCAGGTCCCGGACCTGCTCCGCGTCGACCCCGAGTCCGAGCGCGAGCAGCTCGAACGCCTGAAGGCGTTCAAGGAGAACCGCGACAAGGCGCTCGTGGAGACCCGCCTCGAGGAGCTCCGCACCGCGGCCCGCGGCACCGACAACCTCCTGCCCTTCATCAAGCAGGCGCTGAAGGACCGCGCCTCGATGGGCGAAGTCTGCGGCGCGATGCAGGACGTGTTCGGGAAGTACGCGCCAACGTTCTAGTTCGGTCAAGCGCGCCAATGTTGCTGTACATTGGCGCGCTCAATGAATCCTGTCCGCTTTCTCTGCGCGCTCGCCGCGATCCTCGCCCTCGCCGCCTTCCCGGCCGTCGCGTCGGCCAGCTGCCTGACCTCGACGCCCTCCTCGTTCGCCATCGACGATCCGGTGGACGACGCCCAATTCCATGAATATCCGGGCGCCGATCCGACCGAGGTCCTGGTGGTCAGCGCGCCCGAGATCACCCGCCTGACGGGTTCCATGGACGGCGCGTGCACGCTCGCCCTCGACGCGACTCTCGCGCTGCCGCCTGGCGAGACCGAGCCGCTCGTCCAGCGGGAGAGCCTGCGCTACGACCTCGACGTCGACGCGAACCCCGCAACCGGCGGAACGGTCACGGGCGCCGAGTGGCGCGTGCTCGTCGATGGCAACAACGGCCCTGACACCGTGCAGCTGCTGCGCTGGAACGGGTACCTGTTCGCCGAAGCGCGTCCCATCCCCGCGGCCGGGTCCGTCGGATTCAGCGTGCCGCTCTCGGCGATCGGCGTCACCGCGCCTGGCCCAATCGGCGTGCGGCTCAACAGCCGGATGCTGGACGGGAGCGAGGCGCTCCTCGACACCGCCCCGAACCGCGACGTGCCACAACTGCTCTTCGCGCTCGGATTCGCCGTGCCGGCCCCGCCGCCCCCGCCCGTTGTGACGCCTCCGGTGGTCAAGCCGCCCGTGGTCGCGGCCTCGACCTGCAAGGTGCCGTCGGTGAAGGGGCTGACGACCGCGCGTGCCGTAAAGAAGCTCAAGACCGCGGGGTGCCGCACCCAGTTGACCCGCAAGGCGTCGAAGACCCGCAAGGGCCGCGTGCTCAGCACACTTCCGGCCGCGGGAAAGACGACCACGGCAACGGTCAAGGTCACCGTCTCGAGCGGTCCGCGAAAGGCGCGGCGCCGCGGATAGCGCCACACGAGCCCGCCAGGCGGATCGGGTCGCCTGGCGGATAGGCTGCGCGACATGGAGCTCTACGATGTCGTCGTCTTCATCCACGTCTCGGCGATCATCGTCGCCTTCGGGGTGACCTTCGCGTACCCGGTGATCGGCGCGTTCGTGACGCGCAACGACCCGAAGGCCCTGCCGGTCCTCCACCGCGCGCAGGCCCAGGTCGGCAAGACGGTCATCTCGGGCGGCATGCTCGTCGCCCTGATCGCCGGCATCTACCTCGCGTCCGACGCGGACCTCTGGAGCGAGGTCTGGGTGACGATCCCGTTCATCATCCTGATCATCCTCGGCGGCCTCGGCGGCATGTTCTTCGGCCCGCAGGAGACGAAGGCCGCGGAGCTCGCCGAGCGCGACCTCGCTGCTGGCACCGGCGAGCTGTCGGCCGAGTATCAGGCGGTCGCGAGCCGGATCGCGCAGGTCGGCCTGCTGACGAACGTGTTGATCCTGGTCGCAGCGTTCTTCATGGTCGTCAAGCCCTAGCGGGCTGCGGCAGCGCCGCGAGCAGGCCGTCGGCCTCCCGCGCGAACGCGTCACCGCTCAGCGGGCGGCCGTGCCCGAAGGCGACCAGCGACGGCCGCAGCGCGATCAGCCGGCGCGCGCTCTCGACGACCCTGTCCTGATCGAAGTTGAACCCGGAGTACGGCAGGTCGAGCCGGGGGCGCAGCGTCGCGTAGGACAGGTTGCGCAGTGCGTCACCGGCGATCAGCACGCGGTCGGCCTCGCGCCAGTAGGCGAGGTGGTCGGGACTGTGGCCGGGCGTGTGCAGGACGGTGAAGCCGCCGACCTCATCCCCTTCGGCGAGGGTGCGGCTGACCGGGTGCCCCGGCCCTTGGGAGAGCGCGCGCACGATACGTCCGGGCAGCGAGGGCGGATCCATGCCCGCCGCCCGGCCGGCTTCCATGTCAGCGACCTCCCCGGCACCGACCGCGAGCGGAAGCCCGAGCCGCGTGCAGACCGCGGCGGTCGCGCCCTGGTGGTCGGGGTGGACGTGCGTGAGCGCGTGCCCCCGCACCCGCCGGCCGCTGAGCGCCTTGACGATCCGTCCCGCGTCGTGGCGCGACCCCGCGTCGACGAGCACGTCGCCGAGCAGGTACGCGTTCACGCCGGCGAAGGGCGTCAGCGGCAGGTGCAGGACGCCGGAGGCCAGCTCATGGACGCTCATGCGGGTGCTCCTTTGGGTGGGACGTGCGAGCGCAGCGAGTACTCCCAGCCGCATGCGAGCGCGCAGCGCGAGTCATGCGGCAAGGAGCGCGTGCACGTGGGCGCGCGCGGGCTCGAGGACGGCGTCGTCGCCGGTGACCTCGCGGACGACCATGGCGCCCTCGACGAGCGTCACGATCAGGTCCCCGAGCGCGTCGGGGTCGGACGGCGGATCGGGATCGGCGCGCAGCAGCGCGCGGGTGGCGTCGCGGAAGCCCTGCATCGCCTCGCCGGCGCGGGCCTTCAGCGCCGGGTGGCGGTCGCCCGCGTCGGTCGAGAGGCGCACCATCGGGCAGCCGCCGCCGAGCTCGCTCGCGCAGACCTGCCCGAAGGCGGCGTCGACGCTCGCGGCGAGCTGATCGCGCGGACGGGCCTCCGGATCGATCGCCGCGGCCATCGAGGCGAGGAGGACGCCATGAGCGTGGTCGAACGCCGCGAGCGCGATCTCCTCTTTCGAGCGGAAGTGGTGGTAGAGCCCGCCCTTCTCCAGGCCGGTGGCGTCGAGCAGCTCGGCGACGGAGGTCTGCACGTAGCCGCCGCGGTTCATGAGCCCGGCTGCGGTCTGGGCGATTTCGGCACGACGCGGATGGGGCACGACGCGAACCATAGCAGACCGACCGACCAGTCGGTCTGTGCACGTCTGCCTGCACGATCGGTGTTCTGAAAACTCGGGAAGGTGCAAGCACCGCGCCGGTCGAAACCCTGAGGCGATGGACGAGCTGTGTGTGCAACGACGCCTGGTCAAGTCCCCGCCCGAGCTGTGGGCGGAGGTCAGCGACGCAGAGGCCCTGAGCCGACACCTCGACCTGTTCGGTGAGATCCGCATCGCCCGGCTCGAGCCCGAGACCACCGTCGCCTGGGAGGGCGACCGCGCCAGCGGCACGGTGGTCCTCGACGCAGAAGGGTGGGGCACGAAGGTCACGCTGACCGCCGAGATCGCACCGATCGAGGCCCCGGAGGCCGACGGCTCCGCGCAATCTGCGCCGCCGCAGGAGGAGGAGGCCGGCGACACGACACCTGTCGCCGCGATCGAGCCGGCCGGTGGGCCGGCTGCCACCCCGCCCGCAGACGTCGTGGTGCGCGCCGAGCCGCCGGCTCCCGTGGCGAGGAAGGGCCTGATGGCCCGCCTGTTCCGCCGCTGGGGCGCGGGACTCGAGCCTCACCGTGGACCTCAGCCTGAGCTCGTCGCGCTGGCGGCGCCGATCCCCGAAGCCATCGCGCCCGAGCCCGTGCTCGTCGCAGCGCCCGTGGAGCCTCTGCCCGAACCGGAGCCCAGCATCGACCCCGCGCAGGTCACCACCGCACTGGAAGGCGTGCTCGACACGCTGGGTGCGGCGCATCACAGGCCGTTTTCGCGATAACTCCCATACGATCCGGCGGTATGACCCGCCAGAAGTCGCTCGAGACCTATGAGGAGAAGCTCGCCCAGCTCAACGAGCTGCGCGATCACGCGATCCACTCCGCCACCGAAGCCGCCGTCGAGAAGCAGCACGCGAAGGGCAAGTACACCGCCCGCGAGCGCATCGAGAAGCTGCTGGATCCCGGGTCCTTCCAGGAGCTCGACACCTTCGTGCGGCACCGCACGTACGAGTTCGACATGCAGAAGAACCGGCCGTGGGGCGACGCCGTCGTCACCGGTCACGGCACGATCGACGGCCGCACGGTCTGCGTCTTCTCCCAGGACTTCACCGTCGTCGGCGGCTCGCTCGGCGAGGTCATGGCCGAGAAGATGTGCAAGGTCATGGACCTGGCCGCGAAGATCGGCTGCCCGGTCATCGGCATCAACGACTCCGGCGGCGCGCGGATCCAGGAGGGCGTCGTGGCCCTCGGCGGCTACGGCGACGTCTTCCTGCGCAACGTCAAGAGCTCCGGCGTCATCCCCCAGATCAGCCTGATCATGGGCCCGTGCGCCGGCGGCGCCGTCTACTCCCCCGCGATCACCGACTTCATCTTCATGGTGAAGGAGACGTCGCACATGTTCATCACCGGCCCCGACGTCATCAAGACGGTCACCGGTGAGGAGGTCGGGTTCGAGGAGCTCGGCGGCGCGATGACGCACAACCAGAAGTCGGGCGTCGCCCACTTCGCGTCCAGCGACGAGGACGAGTGCCTCGAAGACGCGCGCTACCTCTTCAGCTTCCTGCCGCAGAACAACCTCGAGATGCCGCCGCGCGTGCTCCCGACGGACGATCCGACGCGCCAGGACGCCGAGCTCGACACGATCGTGCCGGACAACCCGAACAAGCCGTACGACATGCGCGACGTGATCCGCTCCGTCGTCGACGACGGTGAGTTCCTCGAGGTCCACGAGCACTTCGCGACGAACATCGTCTGCGGCATGTCCCGCCTCGACGGCCACGTGGTCGGCGTCGTCGGCAACCAGCCGAAGTCGATGGCCGGCGTGCTCGACATCGACAGCTCGGAGAAGGCCGCGCGCTTCGTGCGCACCTGCGACGCCTTCAACATCCCGATCCTCACCTTCTGCGACGTCCCGGGCTTCCTGCCGGGCACGAGCCAGGAGTGGAACGGCATCATCCGCAAGGGCGCGAAGCTGCTCTACGCCTACGCCGAGGCGACCGTCCCGAAGATCACGGTCATCACCCGCAAGGCCTACGGCGGCGCGTACGACGTCATGGCCTCCAAGCACCTGGGCGCGGACTTCAACTTCGCCTGGCCGCAGGCCGAGGTCGCCGTCATGGGCGCCGAGGGCGCGGTCAACATCATCTACCGCCGCGACATCAAGGACTCGCCGACGCCCGACGAGCGCCGCGCGACCCTGATGGACGATTACAAGGCGCGGTTCGCCAACCCGTATGTCGCCGCCGAGCGCGGCTACATCGACGACGTGATCATCCCGCACGAGACGCGTCCGAAGGTCATCAACGCGCTGAAGACGCTGCTCACCAAGCGTGAGCCGGGGCCGAAGCGCAAGCACGGGAACATCCCGCTGTAGCGGGCCCTCCAGCGCCGCAACAGGCCATTAACGACGGTGGACGCCCATCCGAGGCGTCCACCGAACTGATGAGGTGAGGCTTGACGTCGTCCCGGGGGGAGTGGACGAACGTTCTGGTTCCAGGCTGTCCGGGCCCTAAACCGCCTGACAGCCACGTATCGGCACACCGGTCGGATGTCTTGACCCCGAATTTTTCGGTCGATTGCTACCTTTAGTTGCAGTCGTTCCATTGTTGGACTGGGGGGAGAGAACTTGTCCAGGCAGAGGGGTCGCGGCGTGCTCGCATGCGCGCTGGCGACATTCGCCGTACTCGCAGTTCCTTGCGCGGCAAGCGCCAAGGTGTCGGTCAACGGGCTTGTCGCGAAGCCAATCGCGGCGACGTCGAAGTGCTCCGCGCTCGGCGAGCCCGCGACGGTGTCGCAGGCCGGCAAGCGCACGGATTTCTGTGTTGCACTGAAGCTCGACGGCGGTGGCACCGCCGTGCCGGGCACCGGCGATGACATGAAGGATCTGACGATCGGGCTGCCCCCGGGCGTCCTTGCGTCCCCGAACGCCGCCACGCTCTGCACCGAGCACCGCTTCGAGTCCACCGGCGGATGCTCGTCGGCCAGCCAGGTCGGCACCGTCAGCCTCGCGATCGACGCGCTCGGCATCCCCCTGGACGAGAACCTCCTTCAGGGCCAGGTCTACAACCTCCAGCCGGTCGGCACCGAGCCGGCCCGTCTCGGCCTTGCGATCGGCGTGAAGATCGGCCCGCTCGGCATCGACGGCGTCATGCACCTCGTCACCGAGGCCCGCCTGCGCGCGGACGACAGCGGACTGAACTCGGTCACCGTCGACGCCCCGAGGGACTTCTTCGGAATCCCGATCGAGGTGCATCGCATGAACCTCGCGCTCTGGGGCAGCAAGACCGACCATCCGTCGCTCAAGAGCTCGTTCATGAGCAACGCGACGACCTGCACCCCGGCCGTCACCAAGGTCCAGCTGAAGGCGTACTCCGGGCAGATCACGAACGCCCAGACGTCCTTCACCCCGACGGGCTGCGACCAGCTGGTCTCCAAGGCGGCGTCGCTCTTCGAGACGTCCCGCAAGGCAGACACGCCCGGCTTCGTGACGGTGGGCGTCACCCAACCCGACGACGGACTCGAGCCGCTCGCCGCACCGCACCTCAAGAAGGCCACGGTGGTGATGCCGGAAGGCATCGAGCTGTCCCCGACGGTCGGCTCCCAGCCGGGATTCGTCGGCTGCTCGGCCGCCCAGGTCGGCCTCAAGAAGGAAGCGCCCGCCACGTGCCCGGCGCGGTCCCAGATCGGCACCGTGTCGTTCAAGTCACCGCTGCTGCTCCAGGGCGCGATCACCGGCAAGGTGTTCGTCGCCAACCCGGAGCCGGGCGAGCCGAAGGTCCGGTTCTACATCGTGGCCGAGGCCAGCCCCGCGGCCGACGCGCTTCGGATCAAGCTGCTGACCCGCGTCTACGCAGATCCCGCCACCGGCCAGCTCACGGCGGTGCTCGACGACCTGCCCGCGGCACCGTTCACGGAGTTCCGGTTCAGCTTCAACGACGGCCCGAACGGCCCGGCCTCCATGCCGCGCTCGTGCGGGACGTATGAGGCCTCGACGAAGACTGAGCCGATGAGCGGCGGCGCGCCGAAGACCACGACCGCGAAGACCGTCATCGACCAGGACTGCAATGACCCCGACCCGTTCACGCCGACGTTCGGCGCGAGCGTCACGTCGCCGCTGGCCGGCGGCCCGACGGGCGTGATCACCACGATCAACCGCCCGAGCGGCGACGCCCGCATGAAGGCGATGGACATCGAGCTGCCCACGGGCCTCTCGGGCAAGCTGACCGCGGCGACGCTCTGCCCGCTCAGCCTCGCCTCCGCGGGCAACTGCGGTGAGGACAGCAAGGTCGGCCACGTCAACGCCCTCGCGGGCAGCGGCCCCGACCCGGTCGGCCTGCGCGGCGACGTCTACCTGACCGAGGGTCCCGACGGCGCGCTCGCCGGGCTCGCGATCAACGTCGACGTGAAGGTCGGTCCGCTGGACTTCGGCAAGGTCATCACCCAGGCGAAGATCCTCGTCCGCCCGGACACGGGGCTGACGCTCTCGGTCCCGAACATCCCGCAGCGCCAGGAGGGCGTCGAGGCGAACATCCGCCAGCTGGAGGTCGTGCTCGACAAGCAGGGCTTCAACCTGAACGCGACGAGCTGCCAGCCCAACGCGTTCCGCGGCACGATCACCGCCGACACCGGCGCCGTGGCGAAGGTCGAGGCGCCGTACCAGCCCACCGGCTGCGACTCGATCCCGTTCGGCCCGAAGGTCGAGGCGTCGATCACGGGCGGCCCGAAGGAGACCGGCGTCAACGGTCACCCGTCGCTGAACGTCGCCGTGACGCAGACGCCGGGCGAGGCGAACTCCTCGAAGATGGAGATCGTCATGCCCGAGGGCATCGCGGCGGACGTCACGCGGCTGAAGTCGGTCTGTTCGCCCGAGCAGTGGGCGGCCCGCAGCTGCCCGCCCGAGTCGGTGAAGGGCACGGCCAAGGCCTGGTCGCCGCTGCTGCCGACGACGCTCGAGGGTCCGGTCACGTTCGTGACGGTCCCGGGCCAGCCGCTGCCGGGTCTGAAGATCCAACTCCGCGGCGCGCTCAACATCGACCTGTCGGGCACCGTCAAGTTCGGTGACAAGAACCGGCTCGTGACGCAGGTCGACCCGATCCCGGACACGCCGCTCTCGCGGTTCGAGCTGACGCTCGCGTCCGGCCCGAACAGCCCGCTGATCGCCAACAAGGACCTCTGCCAGGTCGACAAGGCGATGGTGGACGGCACGGCGTGGTCGCACGCCGGCACGCAGGCGACACTGAAGGCCGAGGCGACGATCCCGGGCTGCGAGCCCGCGGGCACGCTGAAGCTCGGGTCGCTGAAGTCCGGCAGCCCGACGATGGACCTGCGCGTCAGCGGGAGCCGCGCGCCGATGACGGTCACGCAGCTCACGCTGCCGAAGGGCCTCACGTTCGCCAAGTCGGCGACCGTGAAGAAGCGGCTGAAGCTGACCGCGTCCGGCCTGAAGAAGGGCACGAGGGCGACGGTCCGCATCACCAAGTCGACCATCCGCGTGACGGTGCCGAAGGGCCAGAACGCCTCGGTCCTCCGCGTCCGCCTCAGCAAGGGCGGCCTGAAGGCCACCACGTCGCTGCGGAAGAAGGGCCGGCCGCGGCTGACCTTCCGCCTCAGCACCACGACGGCCGACAAGAAGGCCGTCCGCGCCTCGCTCCGGGTCCGCCCGGCGACGCGCTAGCCACACGCTCCACCGTCTCCAGGCCGTCCGCCCAGCACCCCGGGCGGGCGGCCTGTGACGAGGGACACACTTTCAGACCTACAGAAGCGAAACTTTGCTCGCTACCCTGGGTTGAGGCTGGAAGTCCAGATTTCAGCCATTCGTCGACCAGGCAAGGGGCGCAGGGGTGCATCTCAATCGTTTTGGGTCGGTGACGACGTCGCTCGTCGTCACCGCCATCGTCGTGCTGGGCTGCGCAGGAAGCGCACAGGCCACAGTCGACATCACGGCGCTCGTCGCCAAGCCGATTCCGGCCGGCGCGACGTGTTCGACGAACACCGGCGCTGCGACCCAGTCGCAGGCGGGCGCGCATGAGGACTTCTGCGTCGCCCTCGGCCTCGACGGTCACGGCAGCCTCGGCGGCGGCGACGACATGAAGGACCTGAAGCTCTCCCTGCCGGCCGGCCAGGTGGGCGCCGCGACGGCGACCGCGACGTGCGATGCATCGCAGTTCCAGCGCGCGGCGGGCTGCCCGTCCAACACCCGCGTCGGCGAGGTCAGCGCGACCGCCGACAGCGTCGTGACGATCCCGTCGGACCTCCTCGCGGGCAACGTCTACAACCTCAAGCCGCGCGGCACCGAGGCCGCGCGCCTCGGCCTCGACCTCGGCATCGGCCCGATCGACATGCAGAAGATCGAGGTCGAGATCCGCATGCGCCCGGGCGACGGCGGCCTGGACTCGATCAGCTTCAACCAGCCGCGCCTGCAGAATCTCGCGGGCATCAACCTCCCGATCGAGGTGCGCAAGCTGAACCTCAAGCTGTGGGGCTCGGGCCGCGGGATGAACAAGTCCTTCATGGCGAACCCGACCGACTGCACGCACCCCGCGGTCACCAGGGTCGAGATCTCGTCCTACGGCGGCGACACCGACTCCAGCCAGACGAGCTACACGCCGACCGGCTGCGACAAGGTCCCGTTCAACCCGTCGATGATCCTCGACGGCGACCGCGCGGCCGACGCGCCGGGCCGTGTCAGCACGGGCGTCTCGCTGCCGAGCGACGATGAGCCGCTCGCCCAGGCGCACATCAAGCGCAGCGTGAACATCCTGCCGGAGGGCGTCGAGCTCTCCCCCGCGTCCGCCTCGGAGCCGGGATTCGTCGGCTGCACGGACGCTGAGTTCGGCTCGGGCAAGGGCGCGCCGTCGACCTGCCCGGCCGGCTCGAAGGTCGGCACGGTCGTCTTCCGCTCGCCGCTGATCAGCAAGCCGGTCGAGGGTAACGTCTACCTGGCCGAGCCCACCGCCACCTCCGCGAAGATCCGCCTGTTCGTCGTCGGCGAGCTCGGCCCGGAGCTCGACGCCACGCGCGTGAAGTTCACCGGCGTCGTGGAGCCCGATCCGGCCACCGGCCAGATGCGGACGACGTTCGACGACCTGCCGGCAACGCCGTTCACCGAGTTCCGCCTGACCTTCCGCGGCGGCCCGACGGCGATCACGTCGTTCCCGCGCTCCTGCGGCACGTACACCGGCCAGGCCGTCAACCAGCCCTGGGGCTCGACGACCGCGACCACGCGCAGCGCACCACTCGTCGTCGACCAGAACTGCAACGACCCGGACCCGTTCGCGCCGTTCCTCGAGGGCGGCACGTCGACCACCCAGGCCGGCGCGGACACCGCGATCATCACGACGCTCGGCCGCCCCGACGGTCACGCCCGGCTCGCCGGCGCGAAGATCTCGATGCCGACCGGCCTCTCGGGCCGCCTGACCGCGGCGCCGCTGTGCCCGGTCGCGCAGGCCACGGCCGGCACGTGCGGCGCGGAGAGCCGCGTCGGCTCGGTCACCGCGATCGTCGGCCCCGGGTCGGCGCCGTCCTCGCTCACGGGCAGCGTCTACATCAGCGAGACCTACAAGCCCGGAGGCCTGGCGGGGCTGTCGATCGTCGTGCCGGCGAAGCTCGGCCCGATCGATCTCGGCAACCTCGTCGTGGCGGCCCAGCTCTCTGTCCGCCCCGACACGGGCCTGGACATCGCCGTCGACAGCATCCCGCAGCGCGCGTCGGGCATCTCCACGCAGGTCCGCTCGATGAAGCTGACGCTCGACAAGCCCGGCTTCGGCGTCAACGCGACGAGCTGCGCGGCCCAGACGTTCAGCGGCACGCTGTTCAGCGACCTCGGCGGCTCGGCCGACGTCAGCTCGCCGTACCAGCCGACCGGCTGCGAGAGCCTGCCGTTCTCGCCCGGCATCGAGGCCACGATGGACGGCGGTTCCCGCGGAGCAGAGCTCGCCGAGAACGGGCACCCGGCGCTGACGACCATCGTCACCCAGGCTCCGGGGAACGCGAACAACAAGACCGTCAAGGTCACGCTCCCGCCCGGCCTCGCGGCCGACACGGACCGCCTGAAGCGGGCCTGCCCGATCGCGCAGTACGAGCAGGGCGGCTGCCCGGCGAACGCCACGGTCGGCGGCGTGAAGGCCTGGACGCCGCTCCTGCCGGGCGTGCAGCAGGGCCCGGTCACGTTCGTGTCGGTTCCCGGCGCTCCGCTCCCCGAGCTCCGCGCCGAGCTGCGCGGCCTGATCTCCGTGACGCTCAAGGGCAAGATCACGTTCGGCGCGGGCAACCGCCTGGTCGCCGGCTTCGAAGGGATCCCGGACGTCCCGCTGTCGCGCTTCGAGCTGAACCTCGAGGGCGGCGCGAAGTCGCTCATGATCGCGACGAGGGACCTCTGCCCCGAGGCGAAGCAGCCGTTCGAGGGTGAATTCGCCTCGCACGCCGGCACGAACGCGAAGGCCGCGGCCAACGCGACGCTGGTCGGCTGCGGCCCCAGCGGCACGCTGAAGCTCAGCTCGCTGAAGTCCGGCAGGCCGACGCTCGACCTCCGCGTGACCGGCGGTCGCTCGAAGGTGACGACGGCGCAGCTCGTGCTGCCCAAGGGCCTCGAGCTGGGCCGCGGCTCGGCCGTGAAGAAGCGCCTGAAGGTCACGGCGACCGGCCTGAAGAAGGGCACGAAGGCGACGATCTCCGTCACCGGTTCGAGCCTGAAGGTCACCGTGCCGAAGGGTCAGTCCGCCTCGACGCTCCGCGTGCGGGTGACGAAGGGCGGCCTGAAGGCCAGCACCCGCCTGCGCAAGCAAGGCCGGACCGCGCTGAAGTTCAGCCTGCGCACCACGCAGACGAACGACGGCAGGGTCCGCACCGCAACGCTGCGCGCGCGGCCCGGCGGCTGACATTTGGTCTCACGGCCTCGGGATCCGTAGATTCCGAGGCCGTGACCCTGGCTCGCGGCATCCTCGCGGCACTGGCGGCGCTGCTCCTCGCGCCCTCCGGAGCGGACGCGGCCGCCCTGGTCCCGCTCGCGCCCCCAAGCGCGTGGGGAACCGCCCCGATCCACGCCACGGCACCGGCGGGTGACACGCGGGTGTTCGTCGTCGAGCGCGGCGGCGCGATCCGGATCGTGAGCGGCGGCGTGCTCCGGCCGACGCCCTTCCTGACGATCCCCGGGGTCGCGACCGGCGGCGAGCGCGGCCTGCTGTCGATGGCGTTCGCGCCGGACTACGCGACGTCGCGCCGCTTCTACGTCTTCTACGTGGCGGGCGGAACCACAGCCCGGATCCGCATCGCGGAGTACCGCACGAGCGGGGATCCGAACGTCGCTGACCCCTCCTCCGCCCGCACCGTCATCGAGCAGACGCTCGGCAGTGCCACGAACCACAACGGCGGCCAGATCGCCTTCGGCCCAGACGGCAAGCTCTACATCGCGATCGGCGAGAACGCCAACCCGTCGAACGCCCAGACGCTGACGAACCTGCTCGGCAAGATCCTGCGGATCGACCCGGCCGACCCCGATGGCCCGGGCGGCGCGTCCTACTCGGTGCCCACCGACAACCCCTTCGTAGTCGGGAGCCCGGGTGCCCGCCCGGAGGTCTGGGCGCTCGGCCTGCGCAACCCGTACCGCGCGGGGTTCGACCCGGCCGGGCGCCTCATCATCGGAGACGTCGGCCAGGATGATTGGGAGGAGCTCGACGTCGGCGCGTCCGGGGCCAACTACGGCTGGCCGACCTGCGAGGGCACGTGCACCACGACGGGACTCGTCAACCCGCTGCACGCCTACTCCCACGCCGGGCCGCTCGGGGGCTGCGCGGTCATCTCCGGCCATGTGGTGCGCGATCCGCGGCTGACCGGGTTGACGGGCCGGTACCTGTTTGGCGACTTCTGCGTGGCCGCCCTGAGGACGATCGACCTCGGAAGCCCTGCGACGGCGCAGCCCGCCGGACTCACGCTGGCGAGCTCGCACACGCTCACCTCGTTCGGCGAGGACGCGCAGGGCTGCATCTACGTCATGGGCGACGCCACGGCGTACCGCGTGGCGGCGAATCGGACCGACAGCGCCGCCTGCGCCCCTGCCCCAGGCGGCGGGACCACTCCGCAGCCTGACCCGGTCACCCCGCGCCCGGTGCCGACGACGACCGGTCCCCCGGCCGCAGCGGGCGGCGGGACGACCACCGCCCCGCCCGGCCGCGCGCGCCTGCTCGCCGGGGCCCTGCGCGCCGACGCGCGCGGACGCGTCCGGGTCTCGGTGCTGTGCGCCGGGACCACCTCGTGCTCGGGCCGGATCCAGCTGCAGAGCGCGCAGCGCCTGCGACTGCCGGGGGTCCGACGGGCGCGGTTGGTCACGTTCGGGACGGCGCGGTTCTCGGGCGCGAAACCAGGCGGGACGCTGCGGGTGCGGCTCGTCCTCACCGCTGCCGCGCAGCGCCTGCTCCGCACCCGCGATCAGGTGCGCGTGAAGGTCATTCTGCGCCGGACGACACCCCGGGGCTTCGTGGTGAAAACCGCCCGCAGCACCAGCCTTTCCGGGCCCTGAGCGCCTGACACGGCGTCTCGGTTGCGCCGTTACCCAGTTGCGCGTTCCATGAGTCAGATGTTACGTTCTGGACGACTGAACGGGGGGAGGACTCGTGTCAGGACGTCTTGGTCGCGGCGTGCTCGGAAGCGCGCTCTCTGTGGGTGTACTGCTGTGTTCGGTGACGACGGCGCAGGCCGTGGTGCACGTCACCTCGATGGTCGCCAAGCCGGTGACCCCAGCCTCTTCGTGTACGACGAAGAGCGCGCCGACCGTGTCGCCGCAGTCCGGCGCCTACACGGACTTCTGCATCGCGCTCGCGATGAACGGGCACGGCGACTCCGAGCTGGGGAACATCCCCGGCCTCGGGGACGACGCCAAGGAGATCACCATCTCGCTGCCGCCGGGCCAGATCGGCTCGCCGCGCGCGGCGACCGTCTGCTCGCCCACCCGGTTCCGGTCGACGGGCGGCTGCGCGAACGCGTCGCAGGTCGGCACGGTCTCCGCGGCCGTCGAGGGTCTGCTCCCGCTTGAGGAGTCGCTGCTGCAGGGCAAGGTCTTCAACCTGTCACCGGCGGGCACCGAGGCCGCGCGGCTCGGCGTCCAGATCGAGGTGACGCTGCCGGGGCTGCCAGGGGTTCCCGCGATCAAGCTCGAGAGCCCGATCCGCCTGAGGATGGACGACGGTGGCCTGGACTCCGTGGTCGAGGCGCCGCGCGACTTCTTCGGGATCCCCATCGAGATGCGACGGATGAGCCTGCGGCTCTGGGGCAGCAAATCGGCGCACCCGAGCATGAACGAGGGCTTCACCAGCAACGCGACCGACTGCAGCAAGCCCGCCGTCAGCCGGGTGAAGATCGTGTCCTACCAAGGGATCGCGACCGCCGGGCAGGACAGCTACACGCCGACGGACTGCAGCACGCTCCAGTACCAGCAGGCGTCGCTGATCACGACCAACGGCGAGGCCGACTCGCCGACGCCCGTGACGGCGGACATCCGGGTCCCGGCCCCCAAGGAGCCGCGGGTCTACGCGCACGTCAAGGAGGCCGAGCTGGTCCTGCCCCCCGGCTTCGAGCTGTCGCCGGCGGCCGCCGGCGGAACGCCGCTCGAGGGCTGCAGCGACGAGCTGTTCGGCCGCTTCGACCCGGGGCCCGCCAAGTGCCCTGAGGCGTCGAAGATCGGCGAGGTCGTGTTCGACTCGCCGCTGCTGCTCGGAGGCGCGATCTCCGGTCCCGCCTACCTGGGCAACCCGGTACCCGGCAAGCAGCTGCGCTTCATGGCGACCGCCGCACTCGGGCCGGAGGTCGACGCGGTCCGCGTCAAGCTCGAGGCCGTCGCGACCGTCGACCCGAGCACCGGCCAGGTGACGACCCGCATGTCAGGCCTGCCGCCGGTCCCGTTCACGCTGTTCCAGTTCAAGTTCCGCGGCGGGCCGAACGCGATCGTCGCGTCGCCGCGCGCATGCGGGACGTACACGCAGTCGACCACGGCGATCCCGTACAGCGGGCAGCCGCCGACGACGACCACCAGCCCGATCGCGGTCGACAAGAAGTGCGATGACCCGGCGCGATTCGCGCCGGAGCTCGGCGCGTCGACGTCCCCGTCGCAGGCCGGCGCGGACACGAGCATCATCACCACGATGTCGCGTCCCGATGGGCACGCCCGTCTCGCAGGCGCCACGGTCCACCTCCCGCCCGGCCTTCTCGGCCGGCTCGGCGCGGCGGCCCAGTGCCCGCTCGGCGCGGCGGCGACCGGTGACTGCCCCGCCGACACGAAGGTCGGCAACGTCGTCGCGACGGCCGGGCCGGGCCCCGAGCCGCTGAAGCTCGGAGGCGAGGTCTACCTCACCGAGGGCCAGGGCGGCGACCCCGCCGGCCTGACGATCACGGCCGTGGCGAAGTTCGGCCCGATCGATCTCGGGAAGGTCGTCGTGCCCGGGCGCCTGAGGGTCCGGGACACCGACCAGGGTCTGGACCTGGTCGTCACCGACGTGCCGCTGCGCAAGGAGGGCATCTCGACGGCGATCCGCGCCCTGGAGGTGCGGCTCGACAAGCCCGGCTTCGCCCTGAACGCGACGAACTGCGATCCCAAGACGATCACGGCGACCCTGCGCTCGGACATGGGCACGACGGCGGACGTGTCGGCGCCGTACCAGGCGACCGGCTGCGAGAACCTGCCGTACTCGCCGAAGCTCAGCGCATCGCTGCTGGGCGGGGCCGCCGAGATGGCGCAGAACGGGCATCCCGGCGTCAGCACCACGCTCGCGCAGGGCCCGGGTCAGGCGAACACCCGCAGTGCCGAGATCGCGCTCCCGCCCGGGATCTCGATCGACGTCACGCGGGTCAACCGCGCCTGCCCGGTCGCCGACTTCACCGCCGGCGCGTGCAAGCCGCAGTCGATCCTCGGCAAGGCGTCGGCGACGACCCCGCTGCTGAACACGCCGCTGGCGGGCAACGTGGTCATGGTCACGGTGCCGGGCGCCCCGCTGCCGGAGCTGCGGATCCAGCTCAACGGGCTCCTCCCCGTGACGCTCGCCGGCAAGATCCAATTCGGGGCCAACAACCGCCTCATCACGGTGATCAACCCGGTGCCCGACGTCCCGCTGTCGAAGTTCGACCTGTCGTTCAACGGCGGTGACGACAGCGTCCTGCAGGCCAACCGCAACCTGTGCGCCGAGGCGAGCGTCCCGTTCGACGGCACGTTCGGCGCCCAGTCCGGCCCGACCTACAAATCGAAGGCCGAGGCGACCATCGAGGGCTGCGGTCCGACTGCGACGCTGCGGGTCAGCTCGCTGAAGGGCGGCCGCCCGTCGGTGGACCTGCGGGCCGTGAGCGCGCGCACGAAGATGAAGTCCATCCAGCTCGTCGTGCCGAAGGGCATGGAGTTCCAGCGGGCCGCGGTCGTTCGCAAGCGGCTGCGGATCAGCGCCAAGGGCCTGAAGAAGGGCTCGAAGGCCTCGATCACGGTGTCCGGGACGAGCATCCGGGTGAACGTCCCGAAGGGGCAGTCCGCGACCATCCTGCGCGTCCGGATGAGCAAGGGCGGACTCCGGGTCAGCACGCGCCTCCGCAAGCAGGGGCGCCCGCGGCTCTCCTTCCGGGTGAACGCGACGCAGCTGAACGGGCCGAACACCCGGTCCACGCTGCGCGTCCGCCCCGGTTCGGGCTCCTAGAGCGTCACCGTCTGCGCAGGGACGCGGCCCGCCCGGGCCGCGTCCAGCGCGGCGGCCGCCACCGCGAGATCCTGGATCGCCAGGCCGGTGGAGTCGAAGAGCGTCGTCGCCTCCTCATCCGTCCGTCCCGGCGCGTCGCCTGCGAGGACAGCGCCGAGGTCGGTCACGTCGTCGCGGGTGACGACGCCCGCCTCCACCGCGCCGGTGAGCTCGCCACCGTGGGACGCCTGCGCCCACTGGTCGCAGAACAGCCGGCAGCGCTGCACGGCCTCGATGCTCGCCTCCGCCTTGCCGGGCCCGTCCGCGCCGAGCATGTTCAGGTGGCCGCGCGGGCGGACCTCGTCGACGCCCACGACGACCTCGTAGCCGGGGGTCACGCAGCAGACGATGTCGCACGAGAACGGGTCCCCGCCCGCGCGCCAGCCCAGCTCGCCGGCCAGCGCCCTCGCCGCGCCCTCGTTCGTGTCGACGCAGATGCCCGGGCCGTAGCCGGCGGCCGCAAGGCAGCGAGCGGCCCACACGCCGTGCAGGCCGCACCCGACGATCCCGACGGTTCGCGCGCCCGCGCGCGCGAGAGCCTCTGCCGCGACGGCGGCCACGGCGCCCGTCCGCAGAGCAGTCACCGCGCGCGCGTCCATGATCGCGAGCGGCACGCCCGTGTCCGCGTCGCTGAGCAGCAGCACGCCGCTCACCGTCGGCAGTCCCATCGCCGGGTTGCCCGGGAACGAGCTGATCCACTTCAGCATCGCCAGGTCTCCGCCGAGCGCGGGCATCGCGCGGAAGTCGCCGGCGGGGTAGTTCTCGAGGTAGACCTTGCTCGGCATGGTCCACTCACCGCGGTGGTGGCGCAGGA
This sequence comes from Solirubrobacteraceae bacterium, assembly GCA_016462625.1. The sequence goes on from JAEMSV010000023.1 coordinate 45,883, forward strand.
ACGCGTCGCGCGTGGCCTCGATCGCCCCGGTGGGCGAGACCGCGGCGAGCACGGTGTCGTAGTCCAGGAGCGCGAGTTCGGGCATGGGGCGGAATCTATTGGCCGGGCATCCGGATCGGCACAGCGATACGCTTCTGCGCGATGAACCGCCGTCCGCAGCTCGAGCTCATCGCGCCGTCCGCCTCTCCGGAGGAGGCCGCGGCCATCGCCGCCGCGCTCGAGCAGTTCATGCGGAACACGGCGCCGCCCCTGGCACCGGCCGAGGCTCCCCGCAATCCCTGGCAGCGCAGCTCGCTGCTCGAGAACGCCGGGTACAGCTACGCGCCGAGCCCGTGGGGCGAGCCCCACCCCTGGGGCTAGAGGTCACCGCCGAGGTCGGCGGGTCCGAGCGCCGCGGGTGTCTCGTTGTCCCCGATCGTCTGACGGTCGGGCGTGATGAGCTGACGGTAGAACGCACCGCCCCAGCACTGGACCTGACCGTTCGTCAGGGTTACGCACGTGTGAGAGGCCAGTTCGCCACGGGCCAGCCGGGCCGCGGTGCGCCCGCCACCGAGGTCAACCGGCGGCACCGATCCCGGTGTCTCGTCGTCACCGATGTTGCGTGTGTTTCCCTGCCCAGTCGCGCCGAAGAAGCCCTGCCCCCAGCAGCGCACCGCGCCGTCGTCGAGTACCGCGCACGTGTGGCTACGGCCGACGGCGATGTCGACCGCGGTGCGGCCGGCGCCGAGCTCCACCGGCGCCGCGGTGTCGGTCGACGCAGTGCCGGGCCGGCCCAGCTGACCCAGAGCGCCGCTTCCGAAGCACCGGACGCCACCGTCGTCGACGATCACGCAGGCATGCGGGTGCGACGTGATCCCGGCGGCGAGCTTCACCGCTGTGCGACCTACGCCGAGGGCGATCGCCGGGCCGAGCGTCGAGCTGCCCTGTGACCAGCAGCGCACAACCCCGGTGAAGATCCCGCAGAACCCTCCGCCGAAGTCGACCGCATCGCTGAGCGCGCCCGCGGTTGACGGAGGACGCACGATGGTCGCGCGCGTCGTCCCGCCGGAGACGTCGAGGCAATGGAGCGTCGCGTCGTCCGCCATCACGCAGCGGTCGGAGACGAAGCGCACCGCCTTGCGGCCCTGCAGCAGCCCGGCGTCGGCCGTCGCGGCCGCCGACGGCGTCGAGGGGACCCCGTAGCCGCCGCCCCAGCCGCCCCAGCAGAGGACCCGACCGGTCTCGAGGATGGCGCACGCCTTCGTGACGCCCAACCGGATCGCGGTGGCCTTGCGCCCCGCTCCGAGCGGGATCCGGTGCAGGTACGGCGCCCCTTCAGCCGTGGCCGGCCCGGAGGGCCAGCTCGTAAAGCCGACGAAGATACCGAGGCTCCGCCGCGAGTCGAAGTTCTTGTTCGGATCGCCGGCGCACCCGACGTCGGTCCCACCCGGCAGGATCACGCACGTCACATGGTCCGATGTCGCGACGCTCTCACCGGGCGCCGCCGCGCCGCGCGCGTCCACACTCGCCTCGCAGTCCGCGAACGTGTCCTGCGGGTCGGCGCCGTACGCGTCCGCGCCACTCCCGCACTGCACCTCGTCGACGCCCTGCCCGCCGTCGAGGCGGTCATCGTCGTCCCCGCCGATCACGAGGTCCACACCCGCGCGCGCCCGGACCACATCCTCGCCCGGGCCGGTCTCGATCCGGTTGGGTATGGGTGTCGCGTTGACGACGTCATCGCCTGATCCCGTCGTGACGTCATCGGCGTCCACGCGGTCGCCCTCCCCGATGGCGCCATCGTCGGCCAGCCCGTTGAGGTTGACCGTGATGTCCGCCGTGCGGTCGGCGTAGCTCGCGAGGTCACGCCCGGCACCGCCGGTCAGGCGGTCCGCCCCGCTCTGCCCCACGAGCTCGTCTTCGCCCGGACCACCCTCGATCGTGTCGTCGTCAGGGCCGCCGACCAAGACGTCGTTGCCGCCCAGGCCGTTGATGGTGTCGTTCCCGCCACCGCCGCAAATGATGTCGGGACCGGACGTTCCGTCCAGCGTCTCGCCGGTCGGTCCACCGACGATCGCGCCAGGCAGATCGCAGCGCGGATCGGCCTGTGCCGGAGCCGCGGTGGCGGCCAACACGCAGAGAGGAAGGAACGCGAGGAGCAGACGACGACGCATGGGAGCACCATCCAGGGGAAGGGCGAGCGGACTGGATCCGACCGTAATCCGGGGCACCGCGGGCGGCGTGACCGATCGGTGAAGATTTGGTGAGCATTTGTCCGCACCCTTCGTCCAGGGCGGCCGGACGGCACGCGCCGAGCAATACTGCCGTTGTCCGAGCGGGATTCGGCCCAATTCCCCCCGAGCTTGGTCCAGAACGGAGAATCCCGATCCGGTTTGGGTATATTCCTCCGTCCGGGTCCCCTGCGACCCGTGCGCGTACGCGAGCCACCCACGGAGACCTTGTTCTGATGGAGCCGACCACCGCCCCGAGCCGACCCCACGGCCCCCGTGGGTC
>JAEMSV010000024.1 GCA_016462625.1 Solirubrobacteraceae bacterium
CCTGTTCCTCGCCGCGGCGGCGCTCCCGCTGCTGGCGCTTCGCATCGGATTTGAGGTCACCACATGAGCTGCACCATTCGCGCCCGCGGACTGCGCTACGCGTATCCGGGTGGACACACGGCGCTCGACGGGGTCGACCTCGTCGTGGGCCACGGCGAGCGCGTCGCGGTGCTCGGCCCGAACGGCGCCGGCAAGACGACGCTCATGCTCCACCTCAACGGGCTGCTGCTCGGCGAGGGCGAGCTCGAGGTCGGCGGGGTCGTCGCCGGTGCCGACACCGTCAACGAGCTGCGCGCCGTGGTCGGCCTCGTCTTCCAGGACCCCGACGACCAGCTGTTCATGCCGACGGTCGGCCAGGACGTCGCGTTCGGGCCGCTGAACCTCGGCCTCTCGCCGGAGGCCGCGGCCGAACGGGTCGACGAGGCGCTCGGCGCGGTCGGGATGCGGCACGTCGCCGACCGCGCGCCGCACCAGCTGTCGATGGGTCAGCGGCGGCGGGTCGCGATCGCCACCGTCCTGGCGATGCGGCCGCAGCTGCTTGTCCTCGACGAGCCGTCGGCGAACCTCGACCCCCGCTCGCGCCGGGAGCTCCTAACCGTGCTCGACGCCATCGACACGACGATGCTCGTCGTCACGCACGACCTCGGGTTCGCCGAGCGGCTCTGTTCGCGTGCCGTCGTGCTCGACGCCGGCCGGGTCGCCGCGGACGGGGAATGCGCCGACGTCCTGGGGAACCCCGAGCTGCTCGCCGCGCACGACCTCGAGCTTCCCGATCCCGTCTCCTTCCGGAGGGCTGCCGCATGACCGTCCCATCCCACACGACGACCGCCGGCGTGCACGACGTCGCGACCGCGGCGAACGCCCTGCGAGCCCGCGGACTGCGGCTCTCCTCCGCGCGTCGCGTGCTTCTGCAGGCGCTGTTCACCGCCGACGGGCCAGTGCCCGCGGAGGCCCTCGCGGCCGGCCTGGACGGGCGGCTGCCCCCGTCGGACCTCACGTCGGTCTACCGCAACCTGGAGACCCTCGAGCAGCTGGGACTCGTGCGCCACCGGCACCTCGGCCACGGTGCGGGGCTCTATGAGCCGAGCGGCGTGCCGGCTCGCGACCTGGTCGTCTGCGAGCGCTGCGGCCGGTGGGAGGCGCTGGCGCCCGCGCAGCTCGACCCGGCACGAGCCGCGATCCTCGAAGCCACCGGCTTCCATCCGCGCTTCACCCACCAGCCGCTCGCTGCGCTGTGCGGGGACTGCGCGGACGAGTAGCCGATACCGCCCGGGCAGGCGCGGATACTCCGCGTATGACGCGTCCCCGGCAGGCCACCCTCACCGTGCTCGGCGCCGGCGTGCTCGCGTTCGGCGCCGCCGCCCCCGCCGCGGCGATCCCCGCCGCCGGCATCCTCGAGCCCACGGTCCTCGCCATCTTCGACACGGACCGGCCGGCCGACGTGCGCTTCCTGGAGATCACCGGCCTGGCGAGCCAGGAGCGGATCGCCGCAATCGACGTGCGCCCGGCCGACGGGCTGCTCTACGGCGTGGGCGTCACCACAGGCGCCACGGATGCGCTGCGCCTCTACCGCATCGACGGCGCGACGGGCACGGCGACCGCGATCGGCGCCGGCGGGGTGTCCGCCACCACCGGCGCGCACTACGACGTCGACTTCAACCCCGTCCCGGACAGGCTGCGCGTCATCAACGGCGGGGACGCGAATCTCCGCCTGAACCCGAACTCCGGCGTGCTCGCCGGGCTCGACACCTCGCTGTCACCCGCCGGCACCGGGACGGGTGCGCTCGCCTATGACCGGCCCGACACGGACCCCGCGACGTTGACGACCGCCTACGTCCTGCGCCCCGACATCGACGCGCTCGCGCTGCTCGGGGGCATCGACAGCGCCCCGTCCCCGAACGGCGGCGTGCTGACCACCGTCGGCGGTCTCGGTGCGGATGTCGGCGCCACGGCGAGCTTCGACATCGCCGCCGACGGCACCGCGTTCTCCGTATCCGGGACCCGGCTCAGTACCGTCGCCCTGACGACCGGCGCCCTCACCGCGAAGGGCACGCTGCCCGTGCCGCTGGACGCGCTCGCCGTCGGCGCCCCGGTCACGCCGCCGGTCCCCGTGACGCAGCCCGCGCCGACCACCACGATGGTCACCGTCACCCCGCCCGACAAGACCGCGCCCGGGTACCTCCTGCAGGCACTTGCGACGACCCGTCAGGCGACCCTGCGCAAGGGCCTGACCCTGCGCTTCGCGTGCAGCGAGAGGTGCACGGCGAAGGCGACGCTCTCCCTCGGCAAGACGACGGTGGGCGCGGCGAGCGCGACCCCGGCGGATCCCGGCAACGGCAAGCTGAAGCTCAAGCTCTCGAAGACCGGCGCGGCGAAGCTCAAGGCGTCGCTCGCCAAGAAGCCGTCGGTCTCGGTGAAGCTCACGCTGACGCTTACCGACCAGGCCCGCAACGCGCGGACCGTCACGAAGACGTTCCGCGCGAAGCGCTAGCTAGAGCTGCGGGAGCGCTTGGAGGGACAGCAGCGCGCCCGCGCCCATGATCACCACGGCGGACACAGCCGGCAGCGCCGCGACCACCTGAGCGCCTCGGCCACCCGTCGGCGCCTTCGCCAGCACCCGCCCGGCAGAGACCACGAGCAGCCCGAGGATCGTCAGCGTCAGCGCGAGGCCGGCCGAGAAGGCGACGATGAGGAGCAGGCCGAGCGCGATCTCGCCCTGCGCGATCGCCGCCAACAGCACCACGAGCGCGGACGGGCAGGGGATGATCCCCGCCGCCGTGCCCATGGCCACGATCCCGCGTGGCGTGATCTGATCGGGGATGTCGTGGCTGTGGCCGTGGGAGTGGCCGTGCCCGTGGTGGTGATGGTGATGCCCGTGGGCGTGCGCGTGCTCATGGCGCGCCGATCGCACGCGACCGCGCAGCACGCTCGCCCCCACCGCCACCACGAGCAGGCCGCTCGCGAGCGTGAGGTACGGCAAGAGGTCTTCCGGCAGGACGTAGGCCGACAGGGACAGCGTGATGAGCCCCAGCGCGAAGACGCCGATCGTGTGGGTGACCGTCACCGTGAGGCCCAGCCCGACGGCATGCCGGGCGGTCCCGCGGGTGCCCACGAGGTAGGCGGCGACCATCGCCTTTCCGTGCCCGGGTGAGAGCGCGTGCAGCGCGCCCCAGCCCATCGCGGCGAGCAGAAGCAGGATGAGCACGGAGCGCCCGGCCGCCGCGTCCTCGAGCAGGCCGGCGAAGCCTTCGGTCGAGCCGCCCCGCTCGGAGGTCGTCTCCTGCCCGGTGCCGTCGGCGCGCGGGGCGACCACGGTGCCGTCGCCGGCCGCGACACGCAGGGTCGCGGCGCGCGTGTCGGGCGGGCTGGAGAGGAGGTCGCGCGGGTAGGTGCGCAGGCCGTTCGTCGGATCCGCGCTCGGGACCGACGAGCGCACCGCGGTTCCCTCGCCCGGGCGCACCACGATCGCGCGCCAGCCGACCCGGCCGGCGTAGGTGTCGTCCCGCAGCTCGATGGCGGTCGATGTCGCCTTGACGGCGGTGGACGCCGTCAACTCGACACGCATGGTCTTCAGCCCGCCTGCGCCGGGGCGGAACGACAGGCGGCCGGGGCCCGCGAGACGCAGCGGAACCGGGCGGCCGTCCACCCGAAGGTCCACCCCGCGGGTGAACGCCGCACGCGCCGCCGCCAGCCGCTGCGCCCGTGTGCGATCTCGCTGCTGGAACGTCGGGATCTCGGCCTGGTCGAGGACGTGGCGGACGTCGACGCGGTCGGCCGAGACGCGCACGACGTCGAGCCGGTTCACCGAGAAGTTCCCGAGCGGATGGGCGCCCGCGGGTGCCGCGACCACCAGGGCCAGCACGAACGCGAGAACGACGGCGAGACGGGTCATAGCTCCTCCAGGGCACGCTGCGCACGCGGCGCATACAGGGGCGAGAAGTGCGGGCGGCCGGCCAGCGCGGCGCGCAGCCAGCGCCGCGCGAGAACGGGGCGATCGGCCGTCTTCGCGGCGATGCCGGCGTGGTACAGGAACATCGGATCGCGGGACCCGAGCCGGAGCGCGCGGCGCGCCCAACGAAGACCCTCGTCCGCGCGGCCGGCCCGGGTCAGCGCCCAGCCCAGGGCGTCGGCAGACCGCACGCTCGGCGCGTTCGCCCACGCCGCTCGCGCCAGCGCGATGCCCCGCGACCGGTCGCCGTGGTCGGCCTCGAACAGCGCGAGCTCGACGTCCGTGTTCACGCCGGCGGCGCCCAGGATCCGATTCTCCGCACCGACGATCGCGAGATCCCGGCGCGCGCGCTGCGGCATCCCGGCCGCCAGCTCGACCTCACCGAGCGCGACCGCGTACTCGGGCAGCGGCCGGCGGCCGACGACGTCGCGCAGGGTGCGCGCCGCGGCACCGAGCCGCCCGGTGGCCGCATCGACCCGCGCGAGACCGACCCGCGCAGGCAGCGAGCCCGGAACCCGGGCGAGCGCCTGGCGGTAGGCCTGCCGCGCGGCGGCTGTCCGCCCGCGCTGCAGCTCGAGATTGCCGATGAGCGTCCGCACGTAGGCGGCGTTCTCCGCCGCCTCTCCGCCGGCCGACGCCGCGAAGTCGAGTGCCTCGCGGGCGCCTTCGAGGTCCCCGGTCAGCTCGCGCAGGTAGGAGATGCGGGCGTAGGAGTCGGCGTTGGGCTTGCGATCGACCATCTGCTGCAGCGTCTGCGCAGCTTCGTCGTACCGGCCGAGCTCGACGAGCGCGTCGACCAGGACCCCCAGCGGCTTGATCGCGTCGGGCGCGGCGCGGTGGGCCGCACGCCCGTCCGCAAGCGCGCCGCGGAAGTCGTGACGGGCGAGCCGAAGCACGCCGCGGCTGGCGAGGAGCGCCGGCTCGCCGGGCCCAAGCGCGAGGCCTTGGCGCAGCGCGTCGTCGGCCCGCGCGTAGAAGCTGCTGTCGCCGGTCTCGCGCACCCGCTGCAGGTAGGCGGAGGCGAGGCCCGCGTAGAGCACGGGGGTCGGGTCGCCGGCGCGGAGCGCCGACTGCAGCCGCGCGATCCGCTGCGGCGTGGTGGCGGCCGGGACCGCGTCGAGGCCGCCCTGGGCGGCGGCGGCAGGCGTGACAGCCGGCCCATCACCGCTCGGCCGCGCGAGCGTGAAGATCCCGAAGGCGAGGGCGAAGGTGACGGTGGTGGTGAGGAGAGCTAGGCGCATGGTGTGGAACCCCGAAGGGCCCGCCGGAGCACCGGCGGGCCCTTGGTGGGGCGTCGATCAGGACGGGTTGTCCGCCGAGGTCGGCGCGTGCTCGTCTTCCATCCGCTTGAGCTTCGAGTCGAAGCCCGACTGCAGCGGCGAGACGTACGGGAACGTGCTCTGGAAGGGCACGTCGTTGCGGTCGACGCCGTCGCCGAGCGGGAGCTTCTTGCCGAGCAGGAAGCCACCGATGACGCGGAGCTCGATGTCGACGACATCGTCCGCCAGGCGCCGCCCGTTCGGGAAGCCGCCCGTGTCGCCGCCGATGACGCCGAACCGGTTCTCCTTCTCCGAAGGAGGCGTACCGAGGTTGATCTTCAGCGTGTCCGCGGGAACCGCGTCGGGGCTGATCTTCGTCAGGCCGGGAAGGCCGACGAGGAGCGCGTTGACGATGTCCGTGCGGTTCGTCGACGGGATGTCGGTCCCGAAGACCTGGTTGATCACGTCGGCGAGATGCGAGTTCAGCGCGTACTTGCCGAAGTTCTTCAGGTCGTCCTGCGGCTGGGTCGCGTTGTACTTGTCCTTGTCACGCAGCGGCACGACGAGCTCGTTGATGAGCGGGTTGCCGAGACGGCTGACCTGGACCCACGGGTTCAGGTTGAGCGTCGACGCCTTGGCCTTCGGCGTCTTCGCCTTCGCCGAGAACGGGGTGCCGACGACCGTCTTGTTCGTCACCTGGAACTTCCGGCGCTCGGCCGAGGCCCACACGCCGACGACGGCGTTCTTCGCGTCCGCGCCCGCAACGGGCTTGGCATCCCGGGTCACGCCCATCTCCGGGACCTGCAGCACGACCGAATGCGTGCCGTAGCCCGCCACGTCGTCCTTGCCGCCACCGGCGTTGCCGGTGCCCTTGCGGATGTTGATCCCGTCGAACGCGGCACCGAGGTCGACGAAGAACGCGTCCTCACGCTGGCCGACGAACACCTTGCCGCCGCCCGGCAGCTCGGCGATCGCCTGGTTCGCGACCTTCGCGTAGTCGGGGAACGTCCGGGGCCCGACGTTGTTCGGCCCGACCTTGAAGTCGGAACCGAGGTTCTTGATCGACGTGACCTTCCCGTTGCGGTAGGTCAAACGCTCGAGCTTGTAGAACTGCTTGATGTTGAGCTTCGGATCGTCGATCGACTGCACGCCCGGGAAGGCGTAGAGGAACGTGTCCTTGTTCTCGACCTTGGTCCGGAAGCTGAACCGGTAGCGGACGTCGAACGCGCCGTCGCCCGTGTTGTCGATGTTGACGTAGTACCGCGCCCGGTCATCGAACCCGTAGAAGTTCGGACCGCCGGCGGCGTCCTCGAACGGGATCCAGTTCGCGACGACGGTCAGCTTGTCGGGGGCGTCCTTGGCAGTAAAGGCGTAGACGTCGGTGTCGTCGCCGGTCGGGTCCTGGGACGTGAGCGGCGCTTCACGGTGGCTCGACGTGAGGCCGAGCGACGCTGTGAGGACACCGGCCGCGAGGGCGGCCACCAGGGCACCGATCAGGATCGGCAGCTTGCGCATGGGGAGAACTCCCTTGGGGTGTGTGTAGGAACGCACTGCCCCCTTCACTACGCCCGATCATACGCGGAGGTTCGATAAAATCTCCTGCAAATTAGCGCTTTTTGGCAGTCCCTTGCTCTTGCGACAACCTCTCAGGAAGACGCCGTGAGGCGTGTGACCGCGAGCCCGCCCGGCTGGTCACCAGCGCGAGCGAGCGCCACGCCGTCGGACGACCACACGGCCGACTCGGCCGCCGTCTCGTCGTAGCCGTGGCCGGTGGCGCCCGCGAAGCTCGCCAGCGCGACCGGCGCCCCGCACGCCGCGGCGATCGTCCGCGCGCGCCGCTCCTGTTCCTCGAGTTCCTCCGGCAGGTGCACGATCCCCGCGACGTAGAGATCGATGCCGAGCGCCGCCGTGTCGCGGACGTGCTCCACCACACCCGTGTCCTTGCAGATGCCGACACCCACCCGCCAGCCGTCGACGTCCAGCGCGGTCGCCCCGGGACCGGGCGCGAACCGTCCCACCTCCTCGCCCCCGAGAAACGACTTCCGATAGGCGATGCGCGCGCCGTCGCCATCGATCCACAGCGTCGCGATGGAGCGGGCGCCGTCCTCCTCGACCGGTGCGCCGGCGAGCGCGAGCGTGCCCGCCTGCCCGCACGCCGCGATGAGCGGCGCGAGCGCCGGGTCGTCCAGCGCCACGGCCGGCGCGTCGAGCTCGTAGCCGGTGAGCGACAGTTCGGGGAAGACGACGAGCCGCGCGTTCGCCCGGAGGACCGACTCCGCGTGGGCGCGCGCGGTCGCTGCGACATCCCCGGGCGTCACCCGGGGCTGCGCCGCAGCGACGGTCAGGGGTGCCCCAGCTTGCACACACGCTACTTCTGCAGAAGGAGACCGTTGCCGCCACACAGTTGGCGCGTTCAGCCTCGGATACACAGAGCGAGGAACACGGCAACGATGGCTCCCGCGTAGCATGCAGGACATGCGTCGCGCGCTCAGTGTTCTTGGAGCTTTCGGGATCAGCCTGGCCGCTCCGGCGTCCGCCGGTGCCGCGTGCGCGGGTGGCCTCGTGGGCACCGCGCCGATTTGCTTTGACACCGTCGAGGACTGGCCGGCGCGGATCGCCGTCGACCCACCCACAGCAGGCGTCACCGCCGGTGACCCCGTCGGGCTGACATGGACCAGCGAGGGACCCACTGCGGTCGCCGTCGACGTCTCACCCCCCGGATATCCGAGTACGACTCTGGTGCGCCAGATCGGGTCGAGCGATGTCGCGACGTCCGGCGCGCTCACCTGGGATCTCACGGACGCTGCCGGGGCCCCGGTGCCCGACGGCACCTACCTTCTCACCCTGCGCGCGCTCGCCTACCCCGACCGTCCGCGCCACGCCACCGCCGTGACCGTCGATCGCACACCGCCGTCGCTCGGGGTCCTCAAACTCCCCGCGAGCCGCATGCGGGCGCTCCGGGTCCGTGTCCGTGAGCACGGCGCGGGCATCAAGGCCGTCGTGCTGTCGGTCGACGGCCGGCCGCGTGTCGCCCTGAGCGATCCCGGTCGGTTCCGGCCAGGACTCCCGGCGGGAGCCACGGTCCGTATGGACATCAACACGATCGACCTCACCTGGCGGCCCCCGAAGCACGGCTGGAAGCCGGGCCGCCGCACCTTCACGCTCACCGGCCGCGACGCCGCGGGCCATGCCGCAGCGCCACTGACCGGGAGCTTTCAGATCAAGCGCTGACCGGCGAAGCGGGACGTGGGAGCGCAGCGAGCACTCCCGGCCGCATGCGAGCGCGCAGCGCGAGTCATGCGGCGACCAGCTGCCGCAGGACGTAGAGCAGGATGCCCTTGTTGCGGTAGTAGTCGGCTTCCTTGGGCGTGTCGATCCGGACCTTCGCCGTGAAGGTCTTGTCGCCCGCCTGGACCTCGACGGTCTTCGGCAGCTCGCCCGCGTTCATCGGCTCGGCGATCCCGGTGATCGAGAACTCCTCCTCGCCGGTGAGGCCCAGCGAGTCGGCCGACTCGCCGTCGGGGAACTGGAGCGGGAGCACACCCATGCCGACGAGGTTCGAGCGGTGGATGCGCTCGAACGACTCAGCGATGACCGCCTTGACGCCCAGGAGGCTCGTGCCCTTCGCGGCCCAGTCGCGCGACGAGCCGGAGCCGTACTCCTTGCCGCCGAGCACGACGAGCGGGACGCCGTCGGCGATGTACTTCTCCGAGGCCTCGTAGATCGACATCTGCTCACCGTCCGGCAGGTGACGGGTGATCCCGCCCTCCGTTCCCGGCGCGAGCTGGTTGCGCAGGCGGATGTTGGCGAACGTGCCGCGGACCATCACCTCGTGGTTGCCGCGTCGTGAGCCGTAGGAGTTGAACTCCCGCGGAGACACGCCGTTCTCGATCAGGTACGTGCCCGCGGGCGAGTCCTTCTTGATCGCGCCGGCCGGGGAGATGTGGTCGGTCGTGACCGAGTCGCCGAGCTTGGCCAGCACGCGCGCGCCGGAGATGTCCTCCACCGGATCGATGTCCGCGGACATGCCCTCGAAGTACGGCGGGTTGCGCACGTACGTCGAGGCGTCGTCCCACTCGAAGCGGTCGCCCGTGGGGATCTCGAGCGACTGCCAGCTCTCGTCGCCGTCGAAGACGCCGCCGTAGCTGTCGGTGAACTGCTCGGGCTGCACGGCCTGCTCGACGGTCGCGGCGACCTCGGCGGCGCTCGGCCAGATGTCCTTGAGGTAGACGTCCTGCCCGTCGGTGCCGACGCCGATCGGGTCGTTCAGGAGGTCGATCTCCATCGTGCCGGCGATCGCGTACGCGACGCACAGGGGCGGCGACGCGAGGTAGTTCATCTTCACGTCGGGGTTGATGCGCCCCTCGAAGTTCCGGTTGCCCGAGAGCACGGAGACGACCGCGAGGTCGGCCTCGTTGACGCCCGCGCTGACCGCCTCGGGCAGCGGCCCGGAGTTGCCGATGCACGTCGTGCAGCCGTAGCCGACGAGGTGGAAGCCGAGCTTCTCGAGGTCCGGCGTCAGGCCCGCGCGATCGAGGTACTCGGTCACGACCTTCGAACCCGGCGCCAGCGACGTCTTGACCCACGGCTTGCTCGTCAGGCCCTTCGCCGCGGCCTTGCGCGCCACGAGGCCGGCGCCGACCATCACCGACGGGTTCGACGTGTTCGTGCACGACGTGATCGCGGCGATGACGACGTGGCCGTGATTCAGCGACGTCTTCGTGCCGTCCTCCATGGTGATCGGGACGGCGCTGCGGTCCGGGTCGTCCACGACCGTCGTCGGCACCGGACGCGTGGGATGGCCAGCCGTCTCCGGATCCGCGCCAGGCTCCATCGCCGCCGGCGGGTCGGAGGCGGGGAAGGTCCCGTTGACGCCATCGTCGGTCTCGTCGCAATCCTGCGGCACGTAGACCTTCAGCGCCTCGATGAACGCTTCCTTGGCGTTACTCAGCGGCACGCGGTCCTGCGGGCGCTTGGGGCCGGCCAACGACGGGACGACGGTCGACAGGTCGAGCTCGAGCGTGTCGGTGTACGTCGGCTCGTCGCTGGTCTCGTCGTGCCAGAGGCCCTGCTCCTTGGCGTAGGCCTCGACGAGCGCGACCTGCTCCGGCGCGCGGCCGGAGAACGTCAGGTAGCGGAGCGTCTCGTTGTCGATCGGGAAGATCGCGCAGGTCGAGCCGAACTCCGGGCTCATGTTGCCGATCGTCGCGCGGTCGGCCAGCGGCAGGCGGCCGACGCCCGCGCCGTAGAACTCGACGAACTTGCCGACGACGCCCTTCTTGCGCAGCATCTCCGTGACGGTGAGGACGAGGTCCGTGGCGGTGGTGCCCTCAGGCAGCTCGCCGTTGAGCTTGAAGCCGATGACCTGCGGGATGAGCATCGGCATCGGCTGGCCGAGCATGGCCGCCTCGGCCTCGATGCCGCCGACGCCCCAGCCCAGGACGCCCAGGCCGTTGACCATCGTCGTGTGGGAGTCGGTGCCGACGAGCGTGTCGGGGTACGCCGTGCCGTCCTTGTCGTTGACGAACACGACCCGCGACAGGTACTCGAGGTTGACCTGGTGCACGATGCCGGTGTCCGGCGGGACGACCTTGAAGGTCTCGAACGCCGACTGGCCCCAGCGCAGGAACTGGTAGCGCTCGCGGTTGCGCTCGAACTCCTTCTCGGCGTTGATCATGAACGCGTCGCGGGTGCCGAAGACGTCGACCTGCACGGAGTGGTCGATGACCAGCTCTGCGGGGACGAGGGGCTCGATCTTCGCGGCGTCACCGCCGAGGGCGGCCATCGCCTCGCGCATCGCGGCGAGGTCGACGACGGCCGGGACCCCGGTGAAGTCCTGCATGACCACGCGGGCCGGCGTGTAGGCGATCTCCTTGCTGGGATCGGCCTTCGCGTCCCAGGTGGCGAGCGCGACGATGTCGTCGGCGTCGACGGAGCCCTGGCCCTCGGTGCGCAGCAGGTTCTCCAGGAGGATCTTCAGGGAGAACGGCAGGCGCGCCACGTCGTACTTGGCCTGAAGCGCGTCCAGCCGGTAGATGTCCAGCGAACGGTCGCCGACCGTCAAGGTCGCGCGAGCGTCGAAGCTGTTCGTGGCCATGTCGGATCCTTCGCAGAGTCTGTGTCAGGTGGAGGGTCCACCCTAGCCGTCCGGGGCTTTTCGAGGCCCCTTCAGCGAGTGGGCAGCACGGGGTGAAATCCGCGCATCTCCGCGGCACGGCCCATGACCGCCGCGAGGCCCCGCTGCGCCGTGACCGGGACGCCGGTAACCCAGGTGTGGCCCTTGGCCTTGCGCATGATCGCCATGACCTGCCCGACCGTCGGCTCGTCCTGGCGATCGCAGCGCCCCTCCTCGAGCCACGTGAAGTACGACGCGAAGAAGATCGGCACGAAGTCGGGGCGCGGGAACATCTCCTGCTCGACAACCGCCGGCTCGGAGATCGGATGCGGGTGGACGTGCGGGCTCGACGGCGGCACCTCGAGCACGTCGCCCGGGCGCAGCAGGCGCTCCTCGCCCTCGATCGATCCGACCGCCTCGCCCTCGACGACCGTGAACCGCTCGTTGCTGTCGAGGTGGTAGTGGGATTTCCCCGCACCGGTGCCGGGCGGGAAGCGGCGCCGGATGGAGAACCGCTCCGGCGTGTTCTCGAGGACCTCGATCACGGTGCCGCGGGGACTGCGCACGACCTGCCCGGGTTCGAGCATGGAGCCAGTATGGACCGGGCAGACCCACCGGTGCAACCGCCCCTGGTAGGAGTAGTGCATGTCCCCACGCCTCACCCCCGGGGCCGCGCTGGCCGCGGCCGCTCTCCTGTGCGCCGCCCCGCCGGCCGCCCCCGCCCAGACCGCGCCGCGCGCGGCCGTCGCCTCCGGCCAGACGGTCCTGACGCTGAACGCCAAGACGCTGAAGCGCCTGCGCGCGAGCCACGTCTCCGTGCGCGCGACGGCGCCGTCGACGCGCTCCGGGCGGCGGGTGACACTCGCGGTCGACCCGGCGGGGTCCGCCCTCGACCCCAAGACGTTCGCCGGGGCGCTGAACCACGCGGGCGGGCTGCTGCTGACCGCCCGGGGCCGGTCGCTCGCGCTCACCGGCCTCGTCGCCTCCGTCGGCAGGTCGTCATCACTGACCGCGGTGGCCGGCGCCGGCGCGCGCACGAAGATCCTGTCGCTCGCCACACGACGCGCGAAGGTGACGCGCAAGAACCTCGACGCGCGCCTGCGCGGCGTGTCCGCCCGGCTCACCAGCGCGGGCGCGAAGGTGCTCAATCAGAACCTCGGCGTGCGGGCGTTCCGGCGTGGCCAGACGCTCGGCACGCTGAGCAGCCAGGCGGCGTTCGCGGAGGCCATCTTCACCGGCGGGACGACCGGCCTCGCCTTCGACGCGGCCGCGGTCAGCAGCCTGCGCAGCCTGGGCGTGACGCTCACCGGCGTCGCGCCCGCGACGCTCACGGGGGCGACCGCGTCCTTCCCGATCACCGGCGGCCAAGCGAACATCACCACACTCGCGGGCTCGATAACCCACAGCGGCGGGCTGAGCCTGACGGCGGGGCCGATCCGCACGCAGCTGACGAACTTCGACATCCGCGCGCCGCAGCTCCTGCTCCAGGTCAACGACGCGGCCGCCGCACCGGCGATCGACCTCGACACCTCGGCGGCGAAGACCACCGTCAGTGGGCGCAAGGTGACGGTGAGCGACGTGTCGGCGAATCTCAGCGTCCCCGGCGCCGCGGAGCTGGCCCGCGCGTTCGGCGTGAAGATCGCGCCCGTGAAGCTCGGGACCCTGACCGTCAGGGGCCAGGCCCGCTGACGGTCAGGCCGACCGCAGGACGGAGTCCCCGGAGTGGCCGGGGTCTCCGTCGTCGCGCTCGATGCTGATGTCGAGCGCCTTGTACTTCGCGGGGTCCACGCCGAGCGGGAACTCGACCGTCGCGGCGCCGTCCTTCCCGACCCGGAACGTCCCGATCGGTGCGAGATCGTCCGGCGAGTTCAGGGCCCAGAGCTCGTAGTACTCGCCGGGCTTGGAGGGTGCGAGGTCGGTCGTGGACAGGAGCATCGTGTCCTCGAGGTTGCCGCCCATCTCCGCGATCGCCGAGGCAGCCCCGGCGCCCGGGAGCGCCGCCAGCTCCACCTTCTGGGCGCCCTCGATCGGCACGAACTCGATCCGTCCCGCGTCGTCGTCGTCGAGCAGGACGCCACCCGCGACGCCCAGGCCCACGAAGACCGCCGCGGCGAGCGCCGCAAAGGCGGGGCGCAGCGTCAACCGCCGCCTCGTGGGCGCGGGCGCAGCCTGATCGCCGAGATCGATCCGCAGCGGGGGCGCCGCCGGCGGATCCCACGCCTCGTCGGGCAGCCGCTCGAGGCGGCGGACGACGTCGTCGCGCTCGTCGCTCATCGCGCCTCCTCCCCGAGCTCGTCGCGCAGCCGGTTCAGCCCGCGGGCCATCCGCGTCTTCACGGTGCCCATCTTGATGCCGGTGCGCTCGGCGATCTCGCTCTGGCTGAGGTTCAGCTGGAAGCGCATCCGCAGCACGTCGGCCTCCTCGGGCGGCAGCTCGGCGAGCATGGCGGCGAGGCGCCACTCCTCGTGCAGGTCGTCGATCGGCGTCTCGGCGTCCTCGAACGTCGCCAGGGACCCGGCGGGGTCGCGTGGCTCGGGCACCCGCTTGCGCAGGTGGTCGATGGCGCGGCTGCGGGCGATGGTCATGATCCAGGTCGATGGGCTCGCGAGCGCCGGATCGTACGCGGGGCCGCGCTGCCACACCTCGAGGAACACCTGCTGCTGGACGTCCTCGGCCGCGGCGGGGTCACCGAGCACCCGCACGAGGTAGCCGTACGTGATGCGCCCGTAGCGCGCGTAGATCTCGTCCATCACGGCGGGATCCCGCTTGCGCAGGCGGGCGGCGAGCTTGCGCTCGGTGCGCTCCGGACGATGCCGACGACCCGTCATTGCGCGCAGCTTGACGGGTTCCGGCTGCAGGGGCAGAGCGACGGCTTCCACGTCCGGTGTACGGACGGCGACGTCACAGCGGTTCGGGAGCGCGGACGCGCCACGACGAAGGCAGCGCGAACCGGCCGCGCGCCACCGCTCGGACAGGCAGGCGTCTCATCCCGAACCCCGACACGAGGAGTCTCCCCGTGACCCCATCGACAGTGCGCCGCGCCGCCCTCGGCGCAGCAATCATCCTGTGCACCGCCGCCCCGGGCGCCCACGCCCAGTCCGACACGTCGGCGGCCGTCGCGAGCGGGCAGACCATGCTCAAGCTCGACGCCGGGACGGCCAAGGTCCTGGCGGCGAACGACATCGCCGTGCGGCTCGTCTCGCCGGCCAAGAGCGCGAAGAGCGGCCTGACGTTCCCGGTCGCCGCGAAGGGCTCGTCGCTGGATCCCAAGACGTACGCCGGCACCCTCAATCACACCGGCGGCCTGCGCTTCCAGGCCGGGGGCAAGACCCTCTCGCTCACGAGGTTCCGCGTGAAGGTCGGCTCGTCGTCGTCTTTGAGCGCGGTGGTCAACGGCGGCTCGCGGGCGACGATCATCTCGTTGAGCACGACGAAGGCGAAGATCACCCGCAGCGGGATCAACACCGGGGCGCGCGGCATCGTGGCCCGGCTGAGCTCGACCGGCGCCAAGGCGCTGAACGCCTACTTCGGCGTGTCGCTCTTCACGCGCGGCCTCACGCTCGGCACCGTGCGCAGCGAGGCGCGCTTCGGCGAGATCGTGTTCGCCGGTGGGGAGACGAAGCTCGCCCTGGACGCCTCGACGCTGACCGCGCTGGGCGGCCTCGGCGTGTCCCCGGGCATCATCGCGCCGGCAACGCTCGCCGCGACGACCGCCTCGTTCCCGATCACCGGCGGGAAGGTCAACGCGAAGACCCTCGCGGGCTCCATCCGTCACAGCGGCGGCATCAGCCTGACCGCCGGCGCCACGCGCGTCGCGCTCACCGACTTCGACATCCAGCTGCCGAAGCTCCTGGTCAAGGTCAACGGCGGTGAGCCCGCCCCCGCGATCGACCTCGACGCCGCGAGCGCGAAGGTCACCGTCAGCGGCCGCAACGTGACGGTCGACGGCGTCGTTGCGAAGCTGAACGCCGCCGGCGCCGGCGCACTGAGCAGCGCGTTCGGGACGACCGTGCCGACCGTGCCGCTCGGCGTCGCGACGGTGCAGGGCATCGCCCGGTAGCTATGGCGCTTTGAGCAGGCGCCAGGTGCACGTGATGGCCAGCGCGACCATGAGGGCCGCGCTGGTCAGGCACCACTGACACGTTGCCTCGATCGAGAACACCGACTCGTACGTGAGGTACGCGCTGAACCCGACGCCGATGAGCGCCGTCAGCGCACCCAGCATCCGCGCCCACTCGGCGTCGACCAGGGACGTCACGAACAGCGTGATGTACGCGCCGAGACCGAGCAGCGCGACCGGGACGCCCAGCAGCTTCGACTGGTCCGACGCCTGGACCTTCTCGCAACCGCCGCCCCCGCTCGCGCAGATCGGCTTGATGTCCGCGTAGTGGACGTAGACCAGGTAGCCGGCGACGCCGATCCCGAGGACGCTGAGGACGGTGATGACCGTCCTCAGCCGGCGCTCGGTCACTTGCCCTCCGCGGCGGCGAGCTGCTCGTCGATCGTCTTCTTCATCGCGTCGGCGTCGAGCGGATTCGCGTCGACCTTCTCGAGCGTGCCGCCGGTCGGCCCCATCGCAAAGCTCGGGGTGGAGTCCACGCCGACCTTCGACGCGGCCTGGTCGGCCTCGGTCATCAGCTTCGTCACGGGCTCGCCGTCAGCGGCGGCCGCCGCCTTGTCGTAGTCGACGCCCGCGTCGGCTGCGACGCCCTTCAGGAAGTCATCGGTGACGTAGCCGGTGTTCTCCTTGCCCTGCTGGGCGTAGAAGGCCTCGGTGAACTGCCACTGCAGGTTCTGCTCCCCGGAGGCGTTGCCGAAGCGGGCCGCCTTGACGGAATCGTCACCGAGGAAGCTCAGGGTGCGCAGGACGATCCGCGCCTTTCCCGTCTTGATGTATTCCTCGAGGATCTGCGGGAAGACCTCGCGGCTGTACTGGCCGCAGTACGGGCACTGGTAGTCGACGAACTCCTCGATGGTCAGCGGCGCCTTCGGGTCGCCGAGCGCGATGCCGTCCTGCGGGACGCCCGCGAGGAGCGCCGCTGCGGCCTTGCCCTCGGCCGAGCCGCCGGGGCCGGAGTCATCCGTGCCGGCCTGGCTGACGACGATCGCGACGACCACGACGATCGCGGCCAGCGCGAGCACACCGCCGACGATCGAGAGGCGCTTGCGTCGCTGATCGGCCGCCTGCTGCTGGGCCTGTGCCGCCTCGCGCTCTGCCTTGCGCGCGGCCTTCTCCTCTGCACGAGAACTCATAAGGCAAACCGTAGCGAGCCGGGTGGGCGTGCTGAGGCGGGTGAGACCGCAATCTTCTGCGGGAGTTCCGCGTCAGCCGAGCGTGACGGACTTCGTCGTCGCCTTCGTTCCCTGCTTGACCTTCACGGTCAGCTTCGCGCCCTTCAGCCGCTTGCGCTTGGCCTTCCCGGCCTTCGTCAGCTTCAGCTTCACGGTGACCGTGCCGGCCTGCTTCGCGGTCGTCGAGCCCGTCGCGACCACCACCGGCTTGCCCTTGCGCCCGAGCGTCTTCGCGGGGACGGTCCCGGTGACGGTCACCTTGCCGGGGCCGGCGACCTTGACCTTGATCGGGAGGCCCGAAGAGGCGGCGAGCACGCTGACCTTCGCCTTCGCCGGCAACGTGACCACCGGCGCTCCGCCGACGCCCGGGAGGCCGCTTCCGGTCGGTCCTGGGCTGCTCGTCGTCCCGCCGGGCCCACCGGGCGTCGACGATCCGGGCGGTGCCGGCACCGCAGGCGCGAAGGTGCCGACGTCGGCACCGCCGATCGAGCCGTGCTCGCCGGTGGGCGAGATCACCACGGGCGCACCGGGCAGGACGCACGGGTCGGCGTTGGTCACCGGCGTCGGCGCGACCTTCAGCCCCTGGCCGTCGTTCCACGCCAGCCTGGTCGCGTCCTGGGACAGCGACGGCTCCTCGCCCACCCCGCTGACGGGCATCCAGCAGTCCACCGCCCCGGGCAACGCCGGTATGGCGTCGACCCCTTGGATCGACAGGACGCCGATCTTCCCGGTGGTCTGCGTGCCGCCAGTCCACTGCTCGCCCTCCCAGGAGAACAACCGCCCATCGGCGGAGACGTCGGACTCGCTCAGCTCGAGCCCTGTCCCGGAGAGATCCAGCCACGACGTGAAGTCGCTGCCGAAGGGAGCGCCAGGCGTCTTCTGCACCGTGACCGTATTCCCGCTGCGCGCGACGACCCGGTTGCCGATCACCGATGGGTTCTGCTGACCCGAGATCGCGATCGGATCGAGGACGTTGCCGTCCGCGCTCCGCACGTACGTGCCCTGTCCGAAGCTGATCGGGCAGCACGACGAGCTGTTCGAGTAGCCGTAGACGAGGAACTTGCCGTCCGCGGTGATGTCGAAGCCGACGGGATAGACGTAGACGAACCACCCACTGGGGGCCTTCAGCGGCCCCTCCACGGTGGAGGTCCCGTTCGGCTCCCAGACCTTGTACCAGTTGAAGCTCGACACCCGGCCGGGTTTGTTGCGGACCGCGACGATCCGTCCGTTGTCCGACTGCGCGACGTCGAGCCACTTCTCGATGTCGCCGTCGCTGTTGGTGACAGGGTCCGCGAGCTTGACCTTCTGGGCCCCGTCGAGCGAGGAGATCCAGACCGACCCGTTGTCGATGTAGGCGACCGAGGCGCCGTGCGCGGCCGGCGCGGCGATCAACGCAACGAAGACACCGAGAAGTAGAGCGCGCATCGACTCATGAAATCACGATCCGGCTCCCAACGCGCCAAACGTCAGAGCTTCGGCAACCGCCTCGCGGGGATCTCCTTGAGGACCTCGCCGCCCGGCCCGCGCCAGGTCTGCGCGAAGCCATAGCCGGCCACGCCCGGCAGCGCCCCCGGGAACGACACGACGTTGTCCTTGACGGCGGCGGTGGTCCGGGCCCCGTTCGTGGAGACGATGTCGATCGAGGCGACTCCGTCCGGGACCACGCCGACGACCGTCTCGAGACTGGCGCCGACGGAGCCGAAGATCCCTCGGTCGGCAAGCTCTTCGATGTCGCCCTGGCCGACCGCGAACGTCGTCTGCGGCGTGCGGAGCGCGCCGATGGCCAGGCCGTCGAGCATCGGCTTCGTCGCTCGTGCGCGTGCATCGTCCTGGCGAACCTCCCGGAGGATCCGCTCCACCTTCCGCTGAACCCGTGCCGGAGCCGCCCGGGCGAGGCGCCGGACCTGCGCGGCCTCGAGATTGCGGCACCTCTCCGTCGGGGGATCCACCCAGAGGGTCAGCTGCGTGGGCATCATCCAGATCCGCTCGCCCGAGCCCAGGACCACCGAACGAATCGCGGCCAGGTGCACCCGTCCGAACACGAGGGTGCCCGGCGCGAGCTGCGGGAGCGCATCCTCGGCGGCCGCGGGGCGGCGGAGCAGCCCGACCAGCTCGGTCGTCGCCGCGGGGGCCGGGTCGGTCGTGGTCGCGTCCCAGACATTCGGCACCGTCGGACGACACGCCGGGTGGCGCTTCCAGTTCTTCTTCGCACCCTGGGCGTATAGGCGGTGGGCCTGCCGGTCAGCCTTCGACGGGGGTTCGATGGCGAAGGCCAGCGGCGCGGCGACGATCGGTGCGACGGCGAGCAGCGCAGCGACGACCCCGGCGCGCGCGATGGGACGGATCGGCATCTGCTGAGTATTCCACAAGACATCCCGGTCCATTCACCCTTCCGTCCCGGTGAACGGCCGTTCACCGGGCGCTGTTGCTCGGTAGACGCACGGTCACGAGATGGCATCGTTCCCCCGCATGCGTCGACTCGACTGGGACGGCTGTCTGTGCGCGCGCGATCTTGGTGGCCTGGAGACCGCTGACGGACGCGTCACGCGTCCGGGCGCGCTCGTGCGATCGGATGATCTCGGCCGCCTGACCCCGGCCGGCTGGGCTGCGCTGCGCGACCACGGGATCACCTCGGCGATCGACCTGCGCAACGACGACGAGCGCGAGGGACCCCATCCGATCCCGACCGTGCACCTCCCGCTCGACGCGATCGAGGACCGGGAGTTCTGGGACGTCTGGCAAGCGGGTCCGCAGTTCGCGACACCGCTGTACTACCGCCCCCACCTCGAGCGCTTCCCCGACCGCAGCGCGGCGGTCCTGACGGCGATCGCCGACGCACCGCCGGGCGGGGTCGTCGTGCACTGCACCGCCGGGCGGGACCGCACCGGCCTCGCGTCGCTCCTGGTCCTCGCCCTCCTCGGGGTTCCGGGGGACGTCATCGCCGCCGACCACGAGCTCAGCGCCGGCCATGCCCGCGATGACGAGATCGTCGATGCGTTCCTCGCCGACCGTGGCGAGACGCGCGGAGCACTCGTGCGCGAGCTGGTCGACACCGTCGACGTGGCCGACACACTGAGGCTGCCGGACACGACCGTCGGCGCCCTCCGCGTCCGCCTGCTCAGCCCGCGCGCTCGACCGTGACCCAGGCGTTGTAGTCGGGCACTCCGGCCTGTGGGGAGCGCGCCTTGCGATCGAGCAGCACGTTGCCCTCCGGCCAGTGGACCTCCGCATTGCCGGCGAGCAGCTCGACGACGCGTACCCGGCCCGCGAGCTCGCCGTGGGCCGAGCGCAGCAGCACGCGGTCCCCGTCGGCCAGGCCGAAGCGCTCGACGTCGTCGCGCGCGAGCAGGACGTCCTCGCGCTGGGCTCCGGTGATCGCGTCGCCCTCCTCGTGGACCATCGAGTTGAACTGCTTGCCCCGGCGGGTCGTCACGCGCAGACGGTCGTCCGGGTCGCCGACCGGAACCGCGGGCGTCGCCGCGACGAACCGCGCGCGCCCGTCCGGCAGCGGAAAGACGCCGCCCTCGCAGAGCCGGCGCCCGCCGTACTGGATCTGGTCGCCCTTCTCGCGCAGTGCCTCGATCCCGGCGTACATGGACACGAGCGCGCCGATCTCGTCGCGGACCGCCTGGGTCGTCTCGAACCGCACGGCGTCGCCCAGCTCCGGGCGCACGCGCGCGGCGATGTCGCCGAAGACCTCCCACTCCCCGCGCGCCTCGGGCACGCGCGAGCCGGGAACCTCCGGCGAGAAGATGATCCGCCGCTCGGTGCTCGTCGACGTGCAGCCGCCCGGGATCTCGTAGCGCGACGCGGCCGGGAGCAGCAGGACGTCGCCACCGCCAACCAGCATCTGCGGCGTCAGCACCAGGTCGAGGTGCATGCGCAACCCGACCCGCTCCAGCGACGCCTCCACCCACGCCGGGTCGGGCAGGACCTCCATCCAGTTCCCGCCGGCGCTCAGCAGGACGTCGAGCTCGCCGTCGGCGGCGGCGTCGAGCATCTCGGGCGCGGTGTGGCCGGGCGACGACGGCACCTCGAAGCCCCACTTCCCGCTCCACTCGGCCGCGGTCTCCGGTGTCAGCGACACGCCGCCGGGCAGCGCCGTCGCGTAGCACCCCATCTCCGCTCCGCCCTGCACGCCGGAGTGGCCGCGGATCGGCATGAGCCCGCAGCCCGGCCGGCCGACGAACCCCTGCGAGAGGCCGAGGTTCACGATCGCGCGCACGTTGTCCTCGCCGCAGGCGTGCTGGGTGATGCCCATCGACCACACGAGGACGGCGGACTCGGCGTCGGCCAGCTCGCGAGCGAACGCGAGCATCTCGTCGCGCGAGCACCCCGCCGCGGCTTCGAGCGCCTCCCAGTCGGTCGCGCGCGCCGCCGCTGCGGCGTCTGCGAAGCCGACGGTGTGCGCGTCGATCCAGTCCTGGTCCTGCCAGCCCTGGTCGACGATGTGGCGCAGCGCGCCCGTCAGGAACGCGAGGTCACCGCCGACGTGGACCTCGAAGAACCGATCGGCGATCTTCGTGCCGAACACGGCACTCTCCGGAACCGACGGGATCCAGTAGCGCTCCATGCCCGGCTCTCGGTACGGGTTCACGCACACCACGCGCGCGCCGTGCTTCTTCGCGTGGTGGAGGTACTTCGTCATCACCGGCTGGTTGTTCGCCGGGTTCGACCCGATGAAGACGACGAGGTCGGACTCGATGACGTCGGGGTATGAGCACGTCGTCGCCGCGACGCCGATCTGCTCCTTCAGCGCGACGGTGCTCGGTGCGTGGCAGATGCGCGCGGCGTTGTCGATCGAGCTCACGCCGATCGCGCGCATCGCCTTCTGCGCGGCGTAGTACGACTCGTTCGGCATCCCGCGGCTCGTGAGGAACGCGGCGACGCGGTCGGGCGTGGTCGCGCCGATCCGCTCGCCGATCAGATCGAGGGCGGCGTCCCAGGAGAGCGGCGAGAACGCGTCGGCACCGGCACGGCGCAGCAGCGGCTCACCGATGCGGCCGAGCTCACGCAGCTCGGTCGTGCGACGGCCGCGCAGCGCGTCGGGGTCGGCCAGCAGCGGCGCGGGGTCGAGCGGCGCCATCGTGTTCAGCGAGAGCAGCCGCAGGCGGATGTTGCAGAGGTGGACGCCGTCGAGCGTCCAGTCGCGCATGCCCGTCGTGCCGAGCGCACAGCCGTCACAGCAGCCGTCGCGCAGGATCCGGGCCGCGTGCGGGAGGTCGTCGGCGCTCTCGCGCGCGGCCTTCCACAGCTCCTTGTAGTTGTTGGGGCGCTGCAGCCCGATCCCGAACGGGCGCTTGCTGGCCCACAGTGACGGCGTCCAAGCCATGCCCGGCACGCTAGATGATCGGCTGCGTCTCAGGGGCGCAGGGCGTGCACGAAGCGGCGCATCGCGGCGGCGGCGTCCTCCGGCGAGACGCTGCCGTCCTCGACGGCGGCGACCGTCGCCAGGACCAGACCGATGAGCTGCCGGTGCAACAGCGCCGCGGGAATGTCCGGAACGATCTCGCCCCGCTCCTGGCCGCGACGGAACAGCGCCTCTCCGATCTCCGCGAACTGCCCGGCGACCTCGTCCCCGTGCCGGGGGTCGCTGAGGATGAGACGGCGGAAGCGGCTGCCGTCGTTGACCGCTGCCCAGATGAGGTCGTCGATCGCGTCGATGACGGTGCGCCCCTCGGCCGTGAGCATCGGTTCGAGCGCGTCGGCGAGCAGCGCCCGTCCCCGCTCGCTCGCCTCATCGCGCATCGCGGCGATGAGCGCCTCGCGCGTGGCGAAGTGGCGGTAGAGCGTCGCCCGGTTGACGCCGGCCTGCGCGGCGATCTCGTCGGCACTCGCGTCCGGATCGCGCCCGAGGACCAGGGCGGCGGCGTCAAGGATCGCCTCGCGGTTGCGAGCAACGTCACGTCGCGCGCGGCGCGGTCGATCCTCCGTGGTTCCCCCCATCCGCCCGAGAAGGTACCCGTTGATCCCCTGGACGGGAAGCGCGACAACTGATCGCGTTTCCCTGAAAGACGCGACGTCCAGAAAGGCCTGGGCTTCTGGGGAATTCGCCGCAATCGGACCCGTGGCGCCCTTGACGTGCACGGGACGCTCGTCGTCGAGCTTCTACGGGGGTAGAGAGAGATGGACGGTGTGCGGTACTCGCGCCGCAGCTTCGTCGCGGGGTCCGCGGCGGCGCTGGCGGCGTACGGCGTAGGCGTGGGTGGACGGTCCGCGTTCGCGGCCACGGGGGTGCGCGAGGAGCGGCGGCGCGCGGTCGTCATCGGCAGCGGGTTCGGCGGATCGGTCACGGCGCTGCGCCTCGCGCAGGCCGGCGTCGACGTGCTCATGCTCGAGCGGGGCAAGCGCTGGCCCGTCGGGCAGCGCGGCACCTTCCCCGGCCTGACCGATGCCGACCACCGGGCCGTGTGGATGAAGACCGTCCCGCTGCCCGGGGCGAAGAAGTACACGGGCCTGCTCGAGCGCTTCAAGGGCTCGGGGATCGAGATCATCGCCCCCGCCGCCGTCGGCGGCGGCTCGCTGCCGTACCACGGCATGTCGGTCCGCCCCCGGGCCGACCACTTCGCGCGTGTCATGCCCGCGGAGCTCGACTACGAGGAGATGGCGAGCGTCTTCTACCCGCGCGCCGAGGCGATGCTGAAGGTGGGGCGCATGCCGGCCGACGTCCTCGCCCACGCCCGCTACCGGTCCTCGCGCCAGTTCATGGAGTACGTCAAGCGCGCGGGCTTCCCGGAGGCCCAGCCCGTCCCGATGACCATCGACTGGGAGCAGGTCCGGCGCGAGCTGCGCGGCGAGATCCCGCCGGTGATCAGCACAGGCAACGTCGTCCTCGGCGTGAACGGCCCGGGCAAGCACTCGCTCGACACGAACTACCAGCCGGCCGCGCAGGCGACAGGACGCTTCGAACTGCGCCCGCAGCACGACGTCACCGCGATCTCCCGAGACGCCAGCGGTCGCTGGGTGGTCGAGGCGAACGTCATCACGACCGCCGGCGAGATCGTCGAGCGGCTGCGGGTCACCACCGACGCGCTGTTCCTCGGCGCCGGGACGATGAACACGTCGAAGATCCTGCTGCGGGCACGCGACACCGGCGCCATCCCGGACCTGCCCGACGACATCGGGCGGTACTGGGGCACCAACGGCGACGTGATCCACACCGCCTTCCTGAAGGACAACACAGGGACCTGGCAGGGCGGGCCGGCCAATGTGGCGTCGCTGGACTGGGACAACCCGGAGGGCCCGGTCACGCTGCTGTTCGCCCCGCTCCCGCTCTCGGGCGAGGCGCACATGATGCAGCTCGTGGCGATCTTCATCCCGGACGGCCACGGCTCGCTGAGCTACGACGGCGCGAGGGACAAGCTCAACGTCCGCTGGCCCAAGTCGGCCGACGCGAAGGCCATCGGAGTGGCGCGCCGGCGGATGGCCCAGCTGACGCGGGCCGCCGGCGCCGTCGGCAACTTCGATTCCACCCGGGCCGGGAACTCCACGTTCCATCAGCTCGGCGGCGCCGTCATCGGCAAGGTGTGCGACGCCCACGGGCGGGTGCAGGGCCAGCGGGGCCTGTACGTCATCGACGGCGCGCTGATCCCCGGCTCGACCGCGTGCGCGAACCCGTCGCTGACGATCGCGGCGCTCGCCGAGCGCAATGCGGCCACCGTGGTCGCGCAGGATGCCGGGAGCATCTTCTGACGGGTTGACCCCGCACGATACGCGCGGGTACGGTCGTGTTTCGCTCTGGGTCCTGGGGAGGAACCACATGCCCGTGTCGCCGCGCCGCGCGCTCATCGCGCTGGCCACCGCCGTACTTGCCTGCTCGTTGGCTGCGCCCGCCCGCGCGGCGGACCCAGGCTGCAATCCGCTCGCGACGGAGACATGCCTCGCGCCGTTCCCGTCGGACTACTGGGCCGACGACGACCCGACCTCGCCGACGGGCAAGCGCGGGAACGTCAGCGACGACCTCCTGCGCCCGGAGCTGCTCCGCCAGCTCCCGCTCGAGGACGGCGTCTCCCCCAGCGGAATCTTCAACGGGGCGACGGGCTTCGCCGCGTCGGTGGGCGCGGTCTTCGAGTTCGCGCAGCCACAGGGCGCGCCGCCGGCCGGAGCAGTGACGGCGTTCGACCTCGACGCGGGCGTCGCCGTCCCCGTGCACGCGTTGATGTCCCGGCATGCGCGCGACCCGATCCTCGTGGGCGAGCGAACCTCGAACGTGCTCCAGGTCTTCCCGCAGGCGCGGTGGGGCTTCGGCCATCGGATCCTGGTCGCGGTGTCGACGGCGATGGGCGAGGACGACCCCGACTTCGCCACGCGGGCCGCGAAGGTCCCGGCGGGGACGAAGGCGGCGGACTACGTCGGCGAGGTCGGGGACGCGCTGGAGGCGGCCGGCATCGATCCGGCCGCGACCCGGGTCGCGACGGTCTTCACGGTCCGCGACCGCGCCGAGGTCGTCGACAAGACCCAGCGGCTCATGGACGACACGAGCACCCGCCCGCACGAGACGCGCGACGTGCGGCTGCGATCGAACCTCGCGACCCCGTGGACGGCCGGGATCGTCACCGGCCAGGTCCGCGTCGACAACTACCGCACCCGAGACGGTCGCGGCCCGGTCGACTTCAGTGGCAAGACGCGCAAGGACCAGTGGCTGCCCTTCCAGCTGACGCTCCCGCGCAGCGCCGGAACACGCCCCGCACCGGTCGTGATCTACGCCCACGGCATCACGATCCAGAAGGAGAGCGACCTCCTCGTCTCGACGATGAACGCCCAGCTCGGCCTGGCCACGATCTCCATCGACTGGCCGAACCACGGGGCGCGGTCACGGGCGGACGGCGGGTACCTGCTGGACCTGCTGAGCCCGCGCGACCTCGGCACGCTGTCAGGCCTGTTCAACCAGGCGACCGTCGACCTCCAGGGGCTCTACGAGGCGATCGGGACACTCAAGCTCGACGTCGTCCGGCGGCCGACCTGGAGCAACCCGCTCGGTCGCGGGGCCGATGGCCGTCCCGATCTGAACACCTCGTCGATCAGCATGCAGGGCACGTCGCTGGGCGGCGTCCTCGGCGGCAACTTCGCGGCGATGTCGCGCGACCTGGACTTCATCGACTTCCACGTGACCGGGCTCGGGCTCTCACACGTCATCTCGCAGACCGTGCTGTGGGAGGCGTTCGGCGCGGTGCTCCCGAAGGGCCGGACCGGCACCGAGGACGCCGTGCTCCAGGCCTCGCTGCAGCAGGTCATCGACCCGTCGGACGGGATCAACACGATCGACTTCGTCCGCAACCCGCGACCGGGGCAGTCGAAGAAGCCGATGCTCATCCTGGTCGGCGACGGCGACGCGATCGTTCCGAACGAGGCCTCGGTGGCCGTGGCGAACCTCGTCGACCTCCCGCTGACTGGACCCGAGCTGTTCGCGATGCCGGGCGTCCGCCGCGCGGCACAGGCGGATGAGGACGGGTACGAGATCCGCCAGTACCCGGCGCTCATCGGGCCGACGCCGATCCCGCGATTCAGCGAGGGAACGGCGCACATCGCGTTCATCCACCAGGGCGCGTTCGACGCGCAGGTGCGATTCATCAAGAGGTTCGGACCGCGCAGTTGACGGGCCCGAGGTGGTTGGAGTACGGTCCGGTACTTCACTACCTCGGGGAGAGGGTCCATGTTCTTGTCGCCTCGGCGCGCGTCGCTCGCGCTCGCCGTTGCCGCTGCCGCCTGCGCGTCTTCCGCGCCCGCGTCTGCGGCCGAAACCTGCAATCCGCTGTCCGCGAAGACGTGCCTCGCGCCGTTCCCTTCGGACATCTGGATGGCCAACGACCCGTCGTCTCCGACCGGCAAGCGGGCGAACGTGCAGGACGACCTGCTGCGGCCCCGCCTGCTCGAGCAGATGCCCGCGCAGGACGGCATCACACCCCGCGGGATCTTCGGCGGCGCGAGCGGGTTCAGCGCCGGCATGGGCGCTGTCTTCGAGTTCACCCAGCGCCAGGCGCCCGTGCCGCCGGACGGCGGGGACGTCGTTACGGCGTACGACCTCACGGCCGGCGAGCGCGTCCCGATCCATGCGTTCCTGAGCACGCACGCCCGCAACCCGATCGTCGTCGCGGGCAAGCAGTCCAACGTGCTGCGGGTGTTCCCACGGGCGCGGTGGGCGTTCGGCCACCGGATCGTGATCGCGGTCTCCACGCGGATGGGGCTCGACGAGCCGGCGATCGCGCAGCGCGCGGCCAGGGTCGGCTCAGGCGGTGCGGCCGCCGCGTACGTCGATGACGTGCGCGCCGGCCTGCAGGCCGCCGGACTCGAAGAGGCAGGCGTCCGCACCGCGACGCTGTTCACCGTCCGCGACCGCGCCGAGGTCGTCGACGCCACCCAGCGGCTCATGGACGACACCAGCTCTCGCCCGCACGAGACGCGCTTCGTCCGGCTGCACCGCGAGTTCGCCACGCCCTGGGCGGCCGGCATCGTCACGGGCCAGGTCCGGGTCGACAACTACCGCACGCGCGAGGGCCGCGGCCCCGTCGACTTCAGCGGGAAGACCCGCAAGGACCAGTGGCTGCCCTTCCAGCTGACGCTCCCGCGGTCCGCCCGCACCCGCCCCGCCCCGGTGGTCATCTACGCCCACGGCATCACGGCGCAGAAGGAGACCGACCTCGCCGTTTCGCAGATGAACGCGGAGCTGGGGCTGGCCACGATCTCCATCGACTGGCCGAACCACGGCGCCCGCGCACGCGCGGACGGCGGCTACATCCTCAGCCTGCTGAGCCCCCACAAGATGGGCACGCTGTCGGGGCTCTTCAACCAGGCGACGATCGACCTGACGGGCCTGTACCGGGCGATCCAGACCCTGGAGCTCGACGTGATCCGCGACGGGCGCCCGGATCTCGACACGTCCTCGATCAGCATGCAGGGAACGTCGCTGGGCGGCGTGCTCGGAGCGAACTTCGCGGCCCTGTCGCCGAAGCTCGACTTCGTCGACTTCCACGTCGCCGGCCTGGGCATCTCGAACGTCATCGCCCAGACCGCGCTGTGGAACGGGTTCGGCTTCATCATGCCCCGCGGTCGCACCGGCACCGAGGACGCCGTGCTCCAGGCAGCGGTCCAGCAGGCGCTCGACCCATCGGACGGCGTGAACACGCTCGACTACGTCCGCCATCCGCGGCCGGGCCAGTCGAGGAAGCCCATGTTCCTGCTGCTCGGCAACGCGGACTCGCTGATGCCGAACGCGTCGTCGGTTGCGATGGCGAACCTCGCCGACCTGCCGCTGATCGGCCCGGAGCTGTTCCCGATGCCGGGCATCCGCAAGACGGCGGACTTCGACCCGGACGGCTACGGCGTGCGACAGCTCCCGCTGCCGATCGGGCGCCTGCCGATCGCCGAGCTCGGCGAGGCGACGGGGCACTTCGTGTTCCTGACCCCCGCCGCCATCGAGCAGCAGATGCGGTTCCTCAGGCGGTTCGGCCCGCGGCCCTAGAGCAGTTTGGCCTTCTGGGCGGCGAACTCCTCGTCGCTCAGAGCGCCGGCCGCGTGCAGCTTCGCCAGCCGCTCGATCTGCGCGATCGGGTCGTCGGCGACCGGCGCCGGAGCAGCGGCCATCGCCGGCATGCCGACCCCGGAACCGTCAGCACCGAACGGCTCTGGACCGAACAGCTGCACGATCTGCTGGCGCCCGCTCGGATCGGCGATCGTCGCGTACAGCCACGAGCTCGGATCCTCAACGTCGTACCAGACCGGATAGCGCTGGCCCGCCTGCGGGATCTCGACGCGCGAGACGGTCTTCGTCTTCTCCGCATCGAAGGCCGGTGAACCGTCGAGCGGCTCGACGCGGAAGAGCATCTTCACGCGCGGGTTGTCGTTGACGGTCATCCCGGTGTCCTGCACCTGGACGACGGTCCCGACCGCCTTCGCACCCTCGGCCATGAGGTTGGCGGCCTTCTTCTTCTTGTTCCCGAAAAGTCCCATGGCTGCCAAACCTACGTCGGCGGCGTTTCTTACGCCAGGGCCATACTGGTCTTCGTGTCCGACACCGCTCGCCTGACCTCCCGCGTCACCCACGACGGCGGCAGCGATGTCGTCGCCGTCGAGGAGCCCTTGGAGATCCGCGTGGGCGGTCAGCCGCTTGCGGTCACGATGCGCACCCCTGGGCACGACGAGGAGCTCGCCGTCGGGTTCCTCCACGGCGAGGGCTTGCTCGACCCGGCCGCGCCGATCCGCGCCGGACTGACCGACGATCTCGCCGCCAACGTCGTCGAGGTCGACGCGGTGCTGACGCGTGATCCGGGCGCCCGGCGCTTCTACACGACGTCGTCGTGCGGGGTCTGCGGCCGCGGGGCGCTGGACGAGGTGATGCTCTCGGCGCCGGACGTCGGATCCCGAGACACCCCGCGGGTCACGCGCGCGCTGCTCGCAGCGCTCCCCGAGCGACTGCGCCAGCCGGGCTTCGAGGCGAGCGGCGGCCTGCACGCGACGGGGCTGTTCGACCGCGACGGCGAGCTGCTCCTCGCGCGCGAGGATGTCGGGCGGCACAACGCAATGGACAAGGTCATCGGCCGGCGCCTGCTCGACGGCGCCCTGCCGCTGACCGGCCTGCTGCTGTGCGTCAGCGGGCGGCTGAGCTTCGAGCTCGTGCAGAAGGCGGCGATGGCCGGCGCGTCCGTTCTGGTCGGCGTGAGCGCGCCGACATCTCTCGCCGTGTCCCTCGCGCGCGAGTGCGGGATGACCCTCGGCGGCTTCGCCCGCGACGGACGCGTCAACATCTACGCCGGAGATGAGCGAATCGACTGACCAGCACAGGGCCGCCGCCGCCGAACTCGGGCCGATCCCGGTCGCGGTCGTGACCGTGAGCGACACGCGGACCGAGACCGACGACCGCAGCGGCGGCTACCTGCGCGAGTCCGTGGCGGCGGCGGGGCACGAGGTGGTCCTCTACCGGATCGTGCCCGACGAGCCGGTGCCGATCGGCGCCGCGCTGGACGAGGCGCTCGCGTCGTCCGCACGCGTCGTGCTCTTCAACGGCGGCACGGGGATCGCGCGGCGCGACCGCACGTACGACGTCATCGCGTCCTCCCTCAAACGGGAGATGCCCGGGTTCGGCGAGCTGTTCCGGATGCTGTCCTGGGACGAGGTCGGAGCCGCCGCGATGCTGTCGCGCGCGACCGCCGGGACGATCGACGACACGTTCGTCGTCTGCATGCCCGGATCGACGAACGCTGTACGCCTCGCCTGGGAGAAGCTGCTCGAGCCCGAGCTGCAGCACCTGGCGTGGGAGATCACGCGGTGAGCCGCGGGTGAGCTGATGGGCGAGATGAAGGACCGCATGCTCCGCGGCGAGCTCTACCGGTGGGCCGACGATCCTGATCTCATCGCCGACAACGCCGCCGCGCAGGTGCTGGTGGAGGCGTTCAACGCGACGCCCCACGCGCAGGGCGAGCGCCGCGCAGAGCTGCTGCGCGAGCTGCTCGGCGAGATCGCGCCGGACGCGACGATCCTTCCGCCGTTTCACTGCGACTACGGCGCGCAGATCTCCCTCGGCGAGCGATCGTTCATCAACTACGGGTGCGTGATGCTCGACTGCGCGCCGATCCGCATCGGCGCCCGCTGCTGGATCGCGACCAACGTGCAGCTCCTCACGGCGACCCACCCGATCGGACTGGAGGCCCGGTCGGCGCTGTGGGAGTACGCGCTGCCGATCACGATCGGCGACGACGTCTGGCTCGGCGGCGGAGTCATCGTCTGCCCCGGCGTGACGATCGGGGAGGGGACGGTGGTCGGAGCCGGATCCGTCGTGACCCGGGACCTGCCGGCGGGCGTCGTGGCGGTCGGGAACCCCGCGCGCGTGCTGCGCGAGATCGGCCCCGAGGACCGAGCCATTCCGCCCGCCTGAATGGTCCGGCCCTGGGCCGGAACCAGGCGGTACCCAGAAAAAATGACAGCACGCCGCGCCGTCCGTCAGACTGGCGCGCGTGAACTCGGCGGGGACCGGAGCAACGCTGCTGCACGCCGATGGCGCCTTCGTCGGCGCGGGCGATCTGCGCATCACGTGGCAGTCGTGGGAAGACGCCACCGCGCCGACGCGCGCGCACGTCGTCCTCGCCCACGGCGTGGCCGAGCACGGTGGCCGATACGCGCGGCTCGCGCGGGAGCTCGCACCCCGCGGCTTCCCGGTCTGGGCCATCGACCACCGCGGCCACGGACGCTCCGAGGGCCCGCGGCTCTACGTCGATCGCGCGGACCACGCCGTCGCCGATCTCGCCGCGCTGATCGATCACGTCGCCGCGTCCGACGACGGCCGGCCGATCTTCCTGCTCGGGCACAGCATGGGCGGCGCGATCGCCCTGCGCTACGCGCTTGCGCATCCCGGCACGCTCACCGGGCTCATCGTCAGCGCACCGGCCGCGACCGACGACGCCGCGCCTGCCGCGATGCGCTTCGCCTCGCGGTGGCTCGCGTTGGACCGGATCCTCTCGCGTGTCACCCCCGGGCTGGGCGTCCTCGAGCTCGACGCCGCGGGACTCAGCCGCGACCCTGACGAGGTCGCCGCCTACGTCGGCGATCCGCTGGTCACGCGCGGAAAGCTGCCGATGCGCACCGTCGCGGAGATGCGGCGCATGATCCGCGCCTTCCACCGTGAGCTCGGCGGTCTCACGGTGCCCCTGCTGGTGATGCACGGCGAGGACGACCCGCTGATGCCCGTCGCCGCGGCGCGGATGATCGACGAGCGGGCCGGGAGCGAGGACCGCACCCTGCTGATCTACCCCGGGCTGCTCCACGAGATCTTCAACGAGCTACCCGACGACCGCGAGGCGGTCACGACGGACGTCGTCGCCTGGCTGGACCTGCGCGCGCCGCGGCGGACCGGGCGCTTCAAGCGCTGAGCACGACGACCTCGGCGCGGTGCGCCGGTGCGCCGGCGATCCGTCCGTCGAACGTGACGAGGGGCATGTCCAGCTCCTCGGCCAGCGTCACGTAGAGCGCGTCGTAGAAGGAGAGGTTGTCGCGCAACTCCCATGCCCGCAACACCAGCGGCGTGTGCCCCAGGCGTTCGATGCCGAGCAGAGGAAGCTCAGCGATACCGGCAGCGGCCGCGCCCGGGTCGAGCCGGCCCTGCCGGGCATGGGCGCGTAGGACATGCCCGACCTCGGCGTCGATCAGGTGCGGTGCCACCAGCCCATCGGATGCGAGGACCGCGGCCGCCAGATCGACCCCCGTGCCCTGAGACAGATACTCGGCGACGACCGACGCGTCGACGATCACTCGCCGCGGAGCTCCCGGAGGATCGCAACGTTCTCTTCCGTCTTGATGCCTGATGGACCGCGCGCCCGGACCCGCGCATCGAGCTCGGCGAATGACGGCCTCGCCGCGGCGCGCTCGAGATCGCGCTTGATGTAGTCGGAGAGGCTCATGCCCTCGGCCGCCGCGCGCATCTTCAGCGTCCGATGCACCTCGTCAGGGACGTTGCGCACCTGGATCATCTTGCCCATGTGCTCCACCATAACGCATGTGCATCACATGTACTTGCTCAGCCACCGCTGACCGGCGGCACCAGCGCCAGCTCGCTGCCGGGCCGGACCGGCACGTCGTCGGCCGCGTACTCCCGGTCGACGGCGACGGCGAACGTCGCGCGGTCGGGCAGCCACGGGAGCGGGCCGGCTCGGAGCGCCGCGATGGCGTCGGCGACGGTCGCAGGCTCATCCAGCTCCAGCTCGAGCTCGCCGACACCGGCCTCGCGCCGCAGGGTCGCGAACAGCCTGACGGTGACCGTCACAGCAGCCTCGCGGTGACCCGGTCGCCCGGCTGGAGCGGCGCGTCGGTCCCGGCCGGGACGAGGGCGAGGGCGTTGACGTCGACCAGCGACGTGAGCTGGTGCGAGCCCTGCTTGCCGAGGACCTCGAGCTCCCAGCCCCCCGCGCCGGCGGTCAGGCGGCCGCGGGCGGCGTGGGCGCGGGGGCCGGCGCCGCGCGCGGTCGTCGTCAGCGTCGCGGTGACCTCGCGGATCGGGTTCTCGGCGCCCAGCATCCGGGCGACGGCGGGCACGGCGAGCAGATGGCAGACGACGACCGACGCCACCGGGTTGCCGGGCAGTCCGAGCACGAGCGGCCCGCCGTCCCGGTGCGCGCTCCAGGCCGGACCGCCCGGCTTGACGAGGACCCGGCCGAAGACCTCCTCGAAGCCGTGGCGGGCGACTGCGGGACGGACGAGGTCGTGCGGGCCGACCGACGCGCCGCCGCAGACGAGGACGAGATCGGGCGCTTCGGTGAGTGCGTTGTGGATCGCGCGGTCGAGGTCGGTGTCGTCGTCGCGTGCGATCCCGGTCCAGACGGTGTGCGCGCCGGCGCGCTCGAGGATCGCCGGGAGCGTCGTGGTGCTCGTCTCTCGGACCCAGCCCTCGGGAAGCTCGTCCCCCACCCCGGCGAGCTCGTCGCCGGTGGCGATGACCGCGACGCGCGGCCGCCGCGAGGCGCGGAGGATCGCCGCCCCGGCGCCCGCGAGCGGCGCGAGTGCCTCGGGCGTGATCGTCGTGCCGGCCGGAAGCAGCGTCGCCCCGCCGCGCCAGTCCTCGCCCGCCTTGCGCACGTCGTAGCCCACCGGGACGGTCACGGTGATGGTGATCGCCCCATCTGCGGGCTCGGTGTCCTCCTGGCGGACGACCGCGTCCGCGCCCGCGGGGAGCAGCGCGCCGGTGGAGATCCGCGTGGCCTCGCCGGGCTGCAGCTCCGCGTCGAACGGCGTGCCCGCCTGGGACTCGCCGACCAAGCGCAACGTCGCCGGCGGAACGGCCGTGTCGGCCGCGCGGACCGCGTAGCCGTCCATGGCCGACTCGGGCGCCGTGGGCCGGTCTTCCAGCGCGCGGACGCCCTCGGTCAGCACACGGCCGACCGCGTCGGAGAGCGGCACGTCCTCGGGCGGCAACGGTGCCGACCGGACCAGGACGGCGTCGAGCGCGTCTTCCAGGGACACTCTGGTCATGGGCGCATCAGCAGACGTCGTGGCGGTGATTCTCGCGGGCGGGCGCGGGCGCCGTCTCGGCGAGCCGAAGATGCAGGCCGAGATCGACGGGCGGCCCCTGCTGGAGATCGCGATCGCGCGGGCGACGGAGGCAGGCCTTCCCGCCGTCGTCGTGACCAAGCCGGACACCCGCCTGCCGGCGGTCGCGGCACCCGTGCTGCACGAGCCCGTCGAACCCGAGCATCCGCTGCTGGGCATCGTCACCGCCATGAAGGAGCTGCCCGACGCACAGGCCATCGTGGTGCTCGGCGGCGACCTGCCGTTCGTGCCCGTCGCGCTGGTCCGGGCCCTCGCCGAGGCGGACGGATCGACGGTGCCGGTCGCTGCCGGGCGCCATCAGCCGCTCGTCGCGCGCTACGAGCGCGCGCTGCTGCCCTCTCTCGAGGCGGCGCTGGCCGACGACGCGTCGATCACCGCAACGGTCCGGTCGCTGGGCTTCGCACCCCTGCAGGGCGCCCGTCTCGCGCTGCTCGACCCCACCGGCCATGCCTTCATGAACGTCAACACGCCGGACGACCTCACCCGCGCACGCGTGATTGCTCATTCCTGGTCGGACCGCACCCAGTAGCCGGACTTCCCACCGCGCTTCTCGATGAGCACGACCTGCTCGACGAACGCGCCGCGCTCGACGCCCTTGACCATGTCGTAGACGGTCAGCGCGCCGACGCTCGCGCCGGTCATCGCCTCCATCTCGACGCCCGTGCGGCCGTAGCAGCGCGCCTCGCAGGTGACGATGATCTCGCCGGCCGCCTCGTCGACGGCGATGTCCACGTCGACGCCGGTCAGGCCGAGCGGGTGGCAGAGCGGGATGAGGTCGCCGGTCTTCTTCGCCGCGCCGATCGCGGCGATCCGCGCGACGGCGACGACGTCGCCCTTCTTCGCCGTGCCCGCTGCCACGAGCGCGGCGGTCCCGGGCGAGACCTTCACCGTCGCCCGCGCGACGGCGGCGCGCTCGGTCTCCGGCTTCGCGCCGACGTCGACCATGCGGGCTGCGCCCTGGTCGTCGAGATGCGTGAGCTCGCTCATGCGGTCGACTAGCCGCCGATCTGCGACATCGTGCGCTCGGGAGCCACGAAGCCCTCCTCGCCGACGCGGTGCTTGAGCTCCTTGCGCCAGACGGCGTTCTGGATGATCTCGGCCAGCTCGCCGTCGGTGGCGCCCTCGCGCATGGGCGCGCGCAGATCGGTCTCGCGCTGGCTGAACAGGCAGGTGCGCAAACGCCCGTCAGCGGTCAGGCGCAGTCGGTTGCAGTCCGAGCAGAACGGCTCGCTGACCGGGTTGATGAACCCGATGCGACCCTTGCCGTCCAGGAAGTCGCAGATCTTGGCGGTGGCGTGCTCGGGGCGGACCGGGTCTGTCATCGGGTACGTCGCGTGGATGAGCTTCCGGATCTCCTCGCCGGTCAGCACATCGTCGGGCCGCCACGCGCGGTCGCCGTCGAGCGGCATGAACTCGATGAACCGCACCTCGTAGGGCTCGCTGCGGGCGAGGTCGGCGAAGGCGATGACCTCGTGCTCGGTGACGCCCCGCAGCGCGACGCAGTTGACCTTGATGGTGCCGACGCCCGGCTGCGCGCCCAGGGTCTTCAGCCCGGCGAGGACCCGCGTGAGCTCATCTCGTCTCGTCAGCTGGTGGAAACGCTCGTGCTCGAGGCTGTCGAGGCTGACGTTGAACCGGTCGATCCCGGCGGCGACGAGCTTCGCGGCGTCGCGCGTGAGCAGGACGCCGTTGGTGGTGACGCTGAGGTCCTCGATGCCGCCGATGTCCTTCAGCATCTTCGCCAGCACCGGGAAGTCCTTGCGGACGAGCGGCTCGCCGCCCGTGAGCCGGACGGTCTTGACGCCCTCGCGGACGAAGACACCCACCAGCCGCTGGAGCTCCTCGAAGCTGAGGATCTCGCTGCGGTCCAGCCACGGCAGCCCCTCGGCCGGCATGCAGTAGGTGCAGCGCAGGTTGCAGCGATCGACGACGCTGACGCGGAGGTCGTCGACGATGCGCCCGTGCGCGTCGGTCAGGCTCATGCCGGCAGCGTCCCTTCGACCGCTTCGTACTCGCCGTCGCGCTCCTCGCGCTTCCAGATGGGGGCTCGCGCCTTCAGCTCGTCGATGATCTCTCGCGCGCCTTCGAACGCCTCGGGCCGGTGCCCGGCGGAGACGGCGACGACGACGCTCGGCTCGCTCAGCGCGACGGTCCCGGTGCGGTGCTCGACGGCGACGGCGGCCAGCCCGTGCGTGCGCTGGGCCGCCTCGGCGATCTCGCGGATCGTCTTCTCCGCCATGTCGCCGTAGACCTCGTAGTCGAGGCTCGGGACCTCGCGGGTCACCCCGGAGAACGTGATGACCGCACCGGCCCGCTCGTCGGTGACCAGCGCGGTGATCGCCGCAGGGTCCAGCGGGGTGTCGCGGATGGCGACGTGGGGCGGCCGGGCCTCCATTCCTGAAGGGTACCCGCGAGTGCCTGGGCGATGGTGGTCCGACGCCACACCCGCAGTACCGTGCGCGCCATGACGATCGACGGCGCCTGGCTCCTCGGCAGCGGCGGATGGATCCCCACCCCGCAGCGACAGACCTGCAGCGCGCTGGTCCGCGCCGGTGACGGGGCGCTCCTCATCGACGCCGGCACCGGCATCGGGCACCTGCAGCGCCACCCGGAGCTGCTGGACGGGGTCACCCAGCTCGACCTCGTCCTCACGCACTTCCACCTCGACCACGTCGTCGGCTTCGCGTACCTCCCGGCGACGCCCCGCGTCTTCGCCCCGGGACAGCTCCACTTCGGCGAACCCAGCGAGCAGCTCCTCACCCGCCTGGTCGGCGCGCCGTTCCTCGGCGGGCAGGCGCCGTGGCGCGAGGTCGTCGAGATCGAGACCGACATGATCACCACCGCCGTCGGCGAGGTGCGGCTGCGCCGCCAGGACCGCCACGCGTGTCCCACCCTCGGGATCCGCATCGGGGACGACCTCGCCTACTGCACGGACACCGCGTTCGATGAGGGGACCGCCGCGTTCGCCGACGGCGTGCGCGTCCTCGCCCACGAGGGGTGGTGGCACGAGGCCGATCCGCAGCATGTCGACAACCACGCCTCGGGCGCTGAGGCGGCGGAACTCGCCCGCATCGCCGGGGTCCAAGAGCTCGTCCTCATCCACGTCCACCCGCTGGGCGACCCCGCGGCCGTGGAGGCCGACGCCCGAGCCGTCTTCCCGAGTAGCCGCCTCGGCGAGGACCTGCTGCGCATCGTCTGACCGGCCAGCTGTCACCCCCGCGAACCGTACGATCGGTGCCGTGGCCCTCACGCGGCGGGAGTTCGTGCAGCGATCAGCCGCCGGTGCGGCCGCGCTGACCCTCGGCCCGCAGCTGATCGAGACCGCGAGCGCCGCGACCCTCACGCCCGCGCAGCTGAGCGCGCTGAAGAGCGCCGTCCGCGGTCAGGTCTTCAGCCCCGGAACAAAGGGCTACGCCGCCGCCAAGCAGGTCTTCAACGCGCGCTACAACAAGGGCATCCTGCCGCCCGCCGTCGTCCGCGTCCGTGACGCCGCCGACGTGCAGGCCGTCGTGGCCTGGGCGAACACCCACGACATCCCGCTCGTCCCGCGGTCCGGCGGGAACGCGTACAACGGCGCGTCGACGAGCAGCAGCGGCGTCGTGGTCGACCTCGGGGGACTCGACGGCGTGGCGCTGAACGGCAGCGGCATCGCGACGGTCGGGCCCGGCGCGCGGAACCTCGATGTGTACGCGGCACTGGCCAGGCGCGGAGCGGCGATCCCGTCGGGCTCCTGCCCGAACGTCGCGGTCGGCGGCATCGCGACCGGCGGCGGCATGGGGCTCTCGGGGCGCGCGCTCGGACTGACCCTCGACCGGATCGTCGGCATCGACGTCGTCACCGCCGACGGGCGGCGCCAGACCGTCGATGCCGACACGAACCCCGACCTCTTCTGGGCCCTGCGCGGCGGGGGTGGCAGCTTCGGCCTCGTCACGGCGTTCCGCCTGCGCGCGAAGACGGTCAAGCGCGCCGCGTGGTTCCGCGCCTCGCTGCCCGCATCGTCACGGGCCGACGCACTCGCCGCCTGGGACGCGCTCGTGCCGAAGGGCCCGTCCGCGCTCACCGCGATCTGCACGCTGACGCCGACCGGCGGCTTCCTGGAAGGCCAGTACTTCGGCTCCGAGGCCGCGATGCTCGCGCTCATCAAGCCGTTCAGCCAGCTGCCCGGGGTGAAGCTGCGCAGCGGGACCATGAGCTGGCTGCCGCTGCAGCGCTACTGGGCGGCGTGCGCGGAGGGCGCGAGCAACGCGCAGTGCATCGACATCGCGCCCCAGGCCTTCGACGCGTCCTCGATCTACATCTCCAAGCCGCTGACCTCCGCCGCCCGCAGCGCGTTCGTCGCCGCCGCCAACGGGGGCGCGACGCTCGTCTGCGACGCGTACGGCGGGAAGATCGACGACGTCGCTCCGAGCGCCACCGCGTTCGTCCACCGCACCGTGCGGTTCAGCGTGCAGATCGTCTCCTACACCTCGATCGGCACCGCCCGCACCCGCGTCAGGGCGGCGCGCAAGCGACTCGTGCCCTACGGCAACGGGCAGGCGTATCAGAACTACACCGACCTCGACCTGGCCTCCCCGCTCACCGCCTACTACGGGAGCAACCTGCCCCGGCTGCGGCAGATCAAGGCCGAAGTCGACCCGGACGACCGCTTTCAGATCACCCAGGGGATCCGCCCGTAGCGCCGGCCCGCTGAAGCGCGCGCAGCCCGCCGTCCAGGAACGCGATCGCCTCGTCGAGGATCGCGACGTTCTCGTCGGGGTCCATCGTGCCGTCGGTCTGGTCGCGCTTCATCGAGCGCAGCGCCGCCACCGCAGCTGCGGAGACGAGGCGTGGGCGCAGGCCGTCGGGCACGTCGTCGAGGTCCTGCGCGATGCCCTGGGCCAGCAGCTCCTCGAACCGGGCGAGCACCTCGTTCTGGTGGGCCAGCAGCGTCGGCGACGCCTGCAGCACCCGCTCGCGCAGCACCGCCTCCTCGTTCGGGCGTTCCATCAGGTCCGCCCGGCCGACGATCCAGGCGCGCAGGGCCGCCATCGTCGTCTCCCCTGATGCCCGCGCGGCGAGGCGGCGGGCGAAGCTCTCCCGCATCGCGTCGGAGTCGTAGAAGACGACCTGCTCCTTCGACTTGAAGTAGCCGAAGAACGTGCGGGGCGCGATGTCGACGGCCTGGGCGATCTGGGCGATGGTCGTCGCCTCGAAGCCCTGCTCGTCGAAGAGGTGCAGCGCGGCTTCGATGATCGCGTCGCGGGTCTGGCGCTTCTTGCGCTCGCGAAGGCCGACTGGGTGAGGCATCGAATGCGCAGCCTGCCAGGTTCCCCCGACAGGCTGCGCAATTCGTTCCGGCTAGGCCTCTGCGACCTCGAGGTCGTCTTCGACGACCAGCGGACCGTCGTGGCGCTCGCCCGAATCGAGCGAGAAGCGGCTGACCAGCGACTGCAGCTCGGCAGCGGTCTCGGCCAGCGTGGTCGCCGACGCGGAGATCTCCTGCGTCGACGCGGAGGTCTCCTCGGTCGACGCCGACACCTGCTGCGTCGATGCGGAGGTCTCCTCGGCGACCGCAGCCACCGCGGTGATCTCGTTGCCGATGCGCGAGGACGTCGCGCTCAGCTGCTCGGCCGCCGCGGCGATCTGCCCGATGCGGTCGCCCATCTCGACGACGTGCTGGTTGATCGACGTGAACGCCTCGCGGGCCTGGTCGACGGTCGTCGCGGACTCGTCGCTGCGGGCGCCGCCGGCCTCGACGACGTCGACGGCGCGACGCGTCTCGGTCTGAATCTCACCGATCAGCGAGCTGATCGAGGCGGCCGCCTGCTGGGACTCCTCGGCCAGCTTGCGGACCTCGTCGGCGACGACCGCGAAGCCGCGGCCCTGCTCGCCGGCGCGGGCGGCCTCGATGGCCGCGTTGAGCGCCAGCAGGTTCGTCTGCTCGGCGATCGTGGTGATCGTGTCGACGATGCCGCCGATCTGCTCGCTCTTGGAACCGAGCTCGCGGATCGCGCCCGTCGCCTCCGAGGAGGCCTCACGGACGGCGGCCATCGCAGCGGTCGCCTGGCTGACCGCGTCGGCGCCCTGCTGGGCGACCTCGCGGGCGGCCTCGGCGGCGTGCGCGGTCTCCTCGGCGGCGGACGCCGAAGCGCGGGTGGCCTCGACCATCTCGTCGGTCATCTGGCGCGCGCCTTCGACGGCCTGCACCTGACGCTCGGCGCCCATGGCGACCTCGCCGACGGCGGAGGCGATCTCCTCCACGGCACGGCCGGCCTCGCCGGAGGTCGTCGCCATCTGCTGCGACGCGGCGGACAGGGTGACAGCGCTCTCCGACACGCGGCCGATGAGGTCACCGAGCGAGTCGAGCGACGCGTTGTAGGAGTCGACCGAGGTCTTCGTGTCCTCGGTGATCTCGTTGACGGCCTTGGCGACGTCGCCGATCTCGTCCTTCGAGAACTTCGTGATCGGCTCGGTCACGGCGTGGGCACGCTGCGTGAGGTCACCCTCGGCGATCGCGGCGA
Organism: Solirubrobacteraceae bacterium; assembly: GCA_016462625.1. The sequence goes on from JAEMSV010000024.1 coordinate 40,144, forward strand.
GGCCGGAGCGCAGCGACGCGGTGTCGTTGGCCTGCAGCGACGACAGGCGGTCACGGATCGCGGCGACGCCCTTGCGGATGGAGCCCGAGATCAGGAACGCCAGGGCGAGGCCGAGCAAGATGGCCAGGCCGAGCGCGACCAGGACGATCATGCGGCTCTGCGTGTAGACGTTGTCGATGTCATTCGCGGCGTCCTTGGCGAACGCGTCGCCGGCCTCGGAGAACTTGCCCGACGAGGCACCGAGGCGCGCGAGCGCGGCGTCGAGCTGCTTCTCGAGCTGCGCGCTGGCGGCCGGGTCCGTCGCCTTCAGCAGCTTGGACAGCGCGGTCTCGTAGGACTTCGACGAATCGAGGATCTCCTTGACCAGAGCCTGCTGGTCCGCGGGCGCCTGCTTCAGCTGCGGCGCGACGGACTTGATGCCCTTCTGGTCGGTCGTGATGTTCTGGAGAATCTTCGCGTCCTCGGTGGCCTTCTCGAGCGCCGCGGGCGGTGTCGTAGCGGCGAGCAGGCCGTACGTGGTGCCCTGGAGCTTCATGTCCTTCGCGAGCGAGGAGATGTAGACAGCAGCGACGGTGGGCTGGTAGCCCTGCTCGTAGAGATCGTTGCCCTTGTCCTTGACGTCGCCCAGGCGGACGACCGCAAGGGCGGCGATGGCAGCGCAGAGCGCAATGAGCACGAGAGAGCTGCCGAGCAGCTTCGTGCGGATAGAAAGACGCATGTGACCCTCAGGATTGGGAGCGGCAGTGGACTCCCTGGTTGTCGGCCTCAGCTGGGTTTGTTCAAGCCGGTGGCCATCCGGCCAGCCGCCTGTACGACGAGGGGTCCCCAGAAGTGGTGGCCGACCTGTCGCGTCAGCGCTTGGAACGGCTCGTGGAGCGCTCGTCCACGGACGCGACGGCGGCGACGCACAGGTGCGCGCACTCGTCGATGAGCTCGTCGCGGGAGACCTTCAGGCTGCCGGCGAGCCACGCCGTCGCGACGTCCGTGATCCCGCCGATCAGCGCGGTCGCGGCGACCTCCAGCCGGGCGCGGTCCTTCGCGTTGCGGCGCTGCCCCTGGCTGAACTCGGTGAGCATGAACGCGGAGAATCCGTCAAGCGCGCCACGGAGGTACGGGCGCAGCGTGGCGTTGCCGACCGCCTCGAGGAACGCGCGGCCCACCCGGGGGTCGTCGGTCATCACGCTCAGCGCGCCGGCGACCGTCGCGCGGCAGCGGGAGTACAGGTCGTCGTCCGCCGCATCGCGTGCGGTCCCCGCCGCGAGGTTCGTCGCCTGCACGGCTTCCTGGAACATCTCGACGAGCAGCGCGTCACGGTCGGAGAAGCTCTCGTAGAAGTACCGCTCGGTCAGGCCCGCCTCGCGGATGACCGCGGTCATCGTCAGCCCGTTGATGCCGTGCTCGCCGATCACGGCGAGCCCCGCCTCCATCAAGCGGATGCGGCGCTGGGCGCGACGATCGTCGGCGCTGACGCCGCGGTACGGGCGGACGACCTGGGGCATGCCCCCGATCCTGACAGAGAGCTAGGAGACGACGAGTTCCTCGGAGGCCGCCTTGGCAGCGCCGGCCCCCGGAGCGCCCATCGCGTGGTAGCCGCCGTCGACGTGCAGGATCTCGCCGGTCACCCCGCGCGCCATCTCGCTGAGCAGGAAGCAGACCGCGGCCGCCACCGGCGCCGGATCCTTCACGTCCCACCCCAGCGGCGCGGCGTTCTCCCACGAGTCGGCAAGCGTGTCGAAGCCGGGGATGCCTCCCGCCGCGGCGGTCTGGATCGGGCCCGCGCTGACGAGGTTCACGCGCACGTTGTGCGGGCCCAGGTCGCGCGCGAGGTAGCGGTTGACCGCCTCCAGCCCCGCCTTGGCGACGCCCATCCAGTCGTAGACCGGCCACGCGACGCCCGCGTCGAAGTCGAGGCCGACGACGCCCGCGCCACCCGGCGCGCGCTGCATCAGCGGCAGCAGCGCGACGGCGAGCGCCTTGTAGCTGAACGCGCTGGTCTGGAACGCGAGGAGCGCGCTCTCGGTCGGCGTCTGGAGGAACTTCCCGCCGAGCGCGTCCTCGGGGGCGTAGGCGATCGCGTGCAGGACGCCGTCGACGTGGTCCCAGCGCGTGGCGATCTCGTCACCGATCCGCGCGAGATCCTCGTCGGAGTTCACGTCGAGTTCGAGCACCTCGGGCTCGACCGGCAGCGCGCGGGCGGCGCGCTCGGTCATCCGCTTCGTGCGGCCGAAGCCGGTGAGGAGCACCTCGGCGCCCGCCTCCTGGGCCTGGCGGGCGACCTCCCACGCGATCGAGTACTTCGTGATCACGCCGGTGATCACGAACTTGCGGCCCTCGAGAGGATTCATCGCCAGACGACCTCGACCTCGGCGCGGATGATCGCCTTGCCATCCCGGCCGACGACGTTCCAGCGGCAGGTCACGAGGCCCGTGTCCTCATCAAGCGGCTTGAGGGCGACGACGCTGCCGGTGACCTGGATCTCGTCGCCGAAACGCACCGGGCGCTTGAAGACGGCGTCCGAGACGCGGCGCAGCGCCATGACCCGCTCAGGATCGAACGGCACCAGGCCGGCGGCCGCGCTCAGCACGAGCAGGCCGTGGGCGATCTGCTCGCCGAACGCGCTGTCGGCGGCCCAGGCGGCGTCGGTGTGCTGCGGGTGGTGGTCGTCGGTCAGCGTCGCGAACGCCTGGACGTCCTCGTCGGTGATCGTGCGCCACTCGGTCTCGAACGCGAGGCCCTCCGACAGCTCGGGGAAGGGTGCGCTCCAGTTCAGTGCGGTCGACATGGTGCTCATAGTGGCCCGTTCTTCGCCAGAGCGACGTCGCGGGGCGAATTGGCGAAGCCGTCGAGCACGTGCGAGATCCGCTCGCGGGTCGCCGACGGGGCGATGACCTCGTCGACGTGGCCGTCGCGCGCGGCGACGTCCGCGCCGAGCTGCTCGGACTCGTAGCGCGCCGCCAGCGTGGCGCGCGCCGCGTCGGGATCGTCGGCCGCGGCGATCTCCCGGCGGTTCGTGATGCCGACCGCCTGGGGCGCGCCCATGACGCCGAGGGTCGCCTGAGGCCAGGCGAAATACGCATCGGCGCCGAGCGCCTTCGAGTTCATCGCGATGAGGGCGCCGCCGAAGGCCTTGCGCAGCACGATCGTCACGGTCGGCACGCTCGCGGCGGAGAACGCGTGCACGAGCTTCGCGCCGTGGCGGATCACGCCGCCGCGCTCCTGGTTCGTGCCGGGCAGGAACCCGGGCGTGTCGACGAGCACGACGAGCGGGACGCCGAAGCGGTCGCAGGTCTGCACGAAGCGGGCGGCCTTCTGCGAGGCGTTCGCGTCGAGCACGCCGCCGATGTGCTTCGGCTGGTTCGCGACGATGCCGACCGCGTGGCCGTCGACCCGCGCGAAGGCGACGACGACGTTGCGCGCCCAGCCCTCGTGGACCTCGAGGTACTCGCCCTCGTCCACCAGGTCGCGGATGACGTGGCGGACGTCGTAGACCTTGCGGCCCGACTCGGGCACGGCGCGGTCCGGGCGCTCGCTCGGCGAGGGAGCCGACACCGCCCGCGCCGGGCGCGCGCCGGCGTGCGGCGGAAGGTAGGAGAGGAGATCGCGGGCGAGCAGTGCGCCGTCGACCTCGGTCTCGACGACGAAGTGCGCGACACCCGACTCACGGCCGTGCACCCGCGGTCCGCCCAGGCCGGCGAAATCGACGTCCTCGCCCATGACCTCACGGACGACGCCGGGGCCCGTGAGGAACATGCTCGCGCGCTCGGTCATGATCACGAAGTCCGTGAGCGCGGGGGCGTATGAGCCGCCGCCGGCCGCCGCGCCGCACACGACGCTGATCTGCGGGACGCGGCCTGACAGCGCGACGTGCTGGGCGAAGATCCGCCCGTAGCCGTCGAGCGCGTCGACGCCCTCCTGCAACCGTGCGCCGGCCGACTCGACGAAGCCCACGACGGGGACCCCGGCGCGGGCGGCATGCTGCAGCGCGTGGACGATCCCGTCGGCGTGGGCGACGCCCAGCGACCCGCCCAGGAACGCGGCGTCCTCGGCGAAGCACGTCACCGCGCGGCCGTTGACCTTGCCACTGCCGATGACGACACCGTCGCCGTCGATCGCCCGCTCGCCGATCCGCGAGGAGCGCACGCCGCCGCGGACCCGCTGGCTGCTGCCCGGATCGAACAGCGCCTGCATGCGCTGCGTGGCGTCGAGCCGGTCTTCGGTTCTGTCGACGAGGGCGAGGGTCATGACGTCAGGACCAGCACCGCGTTGTGGCCGCCGAAGCCGAACGAGTTCGAGATCCCGACTGCAGCGCGGTCGCCGTCAACGGTCAGCGGCCGCGCTGCACCCGGGACGTAGTCGAGGTCGAGCCCCTCGTCGCGCTCTTCCCAGTTCAGCGTGGGCGGGGCGACGCGCTCGCGCAGCGCCAGCACCGTCGCGACGGCCTCCACCGCGCCGGCGGCGCCGAGCAGGTGGCCGATCGAGGACTTCAGCGAGGAGACCGGGATCTTCGTGGCGTGGTCACCCAGCGCGGACTTGATCGCGTTCGTCTCGGCCGCGTCGTTGAGCGGAGTCGAGGTGCCGTGCGCGTTGACGTAGTCGACGCCCTCCGGCGAGATCCCCGCGTCGAGCAGCGCCGCCCCGATGGCCTGCGCCGCGCCCGCGCCGTCCTCACGGGGCGAGGTCAGGTGGAACGCGTCGGAGGTCGCGCCGTAGCCGGCGAGCACACCGAGGATCGTTGCGCCGCGCGCCTCGGCGTGGGCGCGGTCCTCGAGCACGAGCGCGCCGGCGCCCTCGCCCATGACGAAGCCGTTGCGGCGCGCGTCGAACGGCCGCGACTCACCGGTCGGCGACGTCGCCTCGAGCGCAGCGAACGCCGCCCGCGTCAACGGTGTGAGCGCCGCCTCGGCGCCGCCGGTCACGACCACGTCGGCGTCACCGCAGCGGATCGTCCGTGCCGCGGCACCGATCGCGTGGGAGCCCGCAGCGCACGCGCTGACCACGCCGAAGACGGGGCCGCGCAGGTCGTGGCGCATCGCGATCGCGGCGGGCGCGGCGTTGCTCATCATCAGCGGCACGGAGAGCGGCGGGACCCGGCCGGGGCCCTGCTCGCCGAGCGTCGTGTGCGACGACTCGATCGTCCCGATGCCGCCGATGCCGGTCCCGACGATGCAGCCCATGCGCGTGCCGTCGATCCCCTCGAGGTTCGCCTGGGCGATCGCCTCCTCGGCGGCGCCGACGGCAAGCTGCGTGAACCGGTCGGCGCGACGCGCCTGCTTGGCCGTCATCACCTCAGTCACGTCGAAGTCCGCGCAGGCGCCTTCGCCGCCGCGGATCCCCGACGTGCCCGCGACCCACTCGCGGTGAAGCGTCTCGGCACCCACGCCCAGGGGCGTGACCGCGCCGACTCCGGTGATGACGACGTCCTGCATTGCTACGCAGCCACCCGCGCCGTGATGAGGTCGACGATGTCGCCGGCCGTCTTGACGTCCTTCATGTCCTTGCCCTCGAGCCGGACACCCAGGTCCTCGTCGATGATCTGCGCGAACTCCGCGAGATCGAGCGAGTCGACGTCGAGGTCCTCGAGCGTGGCGTCGCGCGTGACCTCGGCCTCGGTGCCGAGGGCGGTGATGGCCTCGAAGACCTTCTGCTCGACGGCGGTGGTGTCAACAGTGCTCATGGTGTCTGGTTCCTTTCGTTGCTCAGTTCTCGGAGGTGCGTCACCAGGTCAGGACGCCGGCGCCCCACGTGAAGCCGGAGCCGACGGCGCCCAGCAGCACGCGCGTGCCCGGCAGCAGCCGGCCGGCGTCGCGCGCGGCGTTCAGGGCGAGCGGCAGGCTCGCGGCGGAGGTGTTCCCGCCGTGAGCGATCGCGTCGACGACCCGGTCGGGGCCGATCTCCAGCCGCTCGGCGATCCCGTTGAGGATCCGGCGGTTGGCCTGGTGGTAGACGAAGAGGTCGATGTCGTCGAGGGTCAGCCCGTTGGCCAGGACCGCCTCGCGCGTCGTCTCGGTGAGGTTGTTGATCGCGCCCAGGAAGGTCGCGTGGCCGTCCATCTCGATCGGGCCGTGCGTCCCCGGGATCCCGACGATGTGGCCCTGGTCGCCGTCGCTGCGCACGCGGACGGCGCCGATGCCCGGCCCGTCCTCGGATGCCGCGAGGACGATCGCGCCCGCGCCGTCGCCGAACAGGGCGGCGGTGACCTTGTCGTGGTGGTTCAGGTACCGGCTGAGCCCGTCGGCGCCAATCAGCAGGATCTTCTGGGCGCGGCCGGTCTCGATCATCGCGGCGGCCATCGGAAGCGCGGCCACGAACCCTGCGCACGCCGCGCCGACGTCGCAGCCACCCGCGCTCGTCGCGCCGATCGCAGCCGCGACCTGCGGCCCGAGGTTCGGAAGGAGGTTGTCGCCCTGCGTGGTTGCGCAGAGCACGAGGTCGAGCTCGCCCGCGTCGACGCCGGCGTCGGCGAGGGCCGCGCGTGCCGCCTCACTCGCGAGCGCCGTCATCGTCTCGCCCGGCTGCAGGTGGCGCCGGGTCTCGATCCCCGTCCGCCGCTCGATCCAGCCCGGCTCGACGCCGATCCGCTCGGCGATCTCGGCGCTGGTGACGACGGTGGGCGGGACAGCCGCACCGAGTCCCAGCACCGCCGCGCGCACAGCAGGGAGAGCTTCAGTCGCAACGACGGTGCCGGACTCAGTGCTAGGCAACGACTGCATCGCCCACCTCCACGACCTGCGCATGCGGAAGCGTCCGGCGGACGAGCCCAGACAGCACGTCCCCCGGTCCGACATCCATGAACTGCCGCGCGCCTCGAACGTCGAGGATGTCCAGAACCTCGCGCCAGCGCACCGGTGAGGTGACAGCGAGCGGCAGTTGCGCACGCACGTCGTGGAAGGGTCGGGCCGTGGCGTTGCACAGGACCGGCGCGCTCGGCGCATGCACGGTCACGTCGGCCAGCGTGCCGCGCAGCTCACGGGCGGCGCGACGCATCAGCGGGGAATGGAACGCGCCGGCGACGTCGAGGCGCCGGGCCTTGATCCCGCGATCGGCCGCAGTGGGCCGGACGGTCTCGATCGCGCGCTCGCTGCCGGAGAGCACGACCTGGCCGGGACCGTTGTCGTTCGCGACGACAGTGCCGGTGTCGGCGGCGAGCTGCTGGGCGTCCTCGATGTCGGCGCGGACGACGATCATGCCGCCGGCCTTCGCCTCGGACATCAGGCGCCCGCGCTCGACCACGATGTGCAGCGCGTCCTCGTAGGTCAGGACACCAGCCGCGGCCAGCGCGCTGATCTCACCGAGCGAGTGCCCGGCGAAGGCGACGATCCCGAGATCCCGGCCACCATGCGCGAGCGATTCCCACCGCGCGAGGCTGGCGAGGAAGATCGACGGCTGCGCGAAGCGGGTGTCCTCACCCGAGCGCGGGAACGGATCCTCGCCGACCAGGTCGACGCAGCGGTCCAGCAGCTCCGGGAGCACACCGGCGACGAAATCGCGGGCGTCCGGGTCGTGGCTCCCCTGCCCCGGAAAGAGTACGGCTGTATCTGTGGCCCCTGCCATGGACAACACGGTTCCCGACGGACACGCGTGTATGTCACTTGACGGACCGTCCACCCCCCACGTGGGGGGAGGGTGGGCGACAAGTGGGGGGTCAGCCGGCGAGACCGAGCCGCTGGGCGCGCTGGACCGCCTCGGCCCGATTGCGGACGCCCAGCTTGCGGTACAGCGCGCTCGTGTGTTCCTTGATTG
>JAEMSV010000246.1 GCA_016462625.1 Solirubrobacteraceae bacterium
GCAACTACATCCCGCACAAGCTCCGCACGGCGACCGAGGGCAGCATCTTCTTCGTTGGCGACAGCGCCGGCCACTGCCTGCCGACCACCGCCGAGGGCATCCGCCCCGCGCTGTACTTCGGGGTCGCGCTCGGCCGTGAACTGCGCGCCGTCATCGAGGGCCGCCAGAGCCGTGAGCAGGCGCTCGCGCGCTACGCCGGCTTCCACGACGAGCATCGCTTCGCCTACGACTGGCTGCTGCGCGTGCAGCGGATCGTCGGCTTCGCCAACCCGCGCCCGCTGATGGACACGGCGCTGCGGCTGTTCGATCGGCAGAAGTTCGTGACGTGGTCATTCGACCACTACCTCGACATCTGCCCGCCGGCGTTCCTCGACGAGGGAGAGCCGCGCGACGGGCTCGCTGTCGCCCCCGAGGCCGAACCGGTGCCGGCGCCCGCCTGAGCCCTGCGGGCTTCCACGGTCCCCGTCTCCGTAGTCCGCCGCCACGCGTACGCGGCATTCTCCGTCCCCGCCATCGGGGCACGCGAGCGGCTCTTCCGTCGAGTGCTCTTCCGGCTGCTGGAACGCGGGCGACACAGGGGCTATGTCCCGACTTCTGCCGAGGGTTCTGAAACCGGCGACGCTGCTGCTCGACCGCCTGCGCCTCGCCCCCAAGCTGGCCATCATCGGCCTGTCGCTGGTGGCCGCCGCGGTCCTCGCCACCGTCCAGTACGAGCGAGCGATGCAGGAGCAGGTGGAGTTCAGCCAGCTCGAACGCGCGGGCATCGTCTACATCGAGCCGATGGCGGCCCTCGCGGGCGCGCTCGTGAACGAGCGCTCCGCAGCCGTCGCCGCCGCGGCGGGCACCCCCGAAGGGGACACCGCACTCACCGCGGCCGCGCGGCAGACCACGGCCGCCGTCGGGCAGCTGCGCGCCGTTGACCGCCGGGAGGGCGGTGAGATGGAGCGGCGCGAGGAATGGCCGCGCCTCCTGCGGGCACTGAAGCCCGCGATGGCCGGCGCCGGAGCCGGAACCCCGCGCCAGACCTACGAGAGGTACAACGCCCTCACCGACATGCTCGTGAACGGGATCGTCACCGGGGGCAACGAGTCGAACCTGATCCTCGACCCGGACCTCGACTCCTTCTACCTGATGGACGCGGTGATCGTGAAGCTCCCGCTGGTCGGCAACACCAGCGGTCGGGCCGCCGACCTCCAGGCCGTGATGGCCGCCGAGGGCCGGTCCACGCTGCGCGACCGCATCGAGCTCGCCGTCGCCCGCGGCGTCATCACGTCGAACATCGAGGCGCTGAACGCCGGGTTCGCGACCGCCTTCGACGCGACGGCACGGTCCGGCCTCGCCGAGACGCTCAGGCCGAGAGCAGCGGGGCTCACCGCAGCGACCACCGCCATGGGCCGCCAGCTCGACTCGGCATCCGTCACCACCACCGAGCCGCGTCGCGCCGCCGCACTCAACGCGACCGTTCAGCGAAGCGCCCGAGCGACCGACGTCGCCAGCCTGGAGGACCTGGACGCCCTGATCGCCGCGCGCATCGACGCGCTGCAGGCCGCGAAGAACAGGACGCTGATCCTGTGCATCGCCGCGATCCTCCTGGCCGTCTACCTCTTCACCGCCCTCGTCTGGCGGGTCACCCGCGGCGTCCGGGAGATGACCGCGGCGGCGGAGGCGATCGCGAAGGGCGACGTCGACCAGCAGGTCACGCTGCGCTCCCGCGACGAGCTCGGCGATCTGGCGCGCTCCTTCGACCAGATGACGGCGTACCTCGTCGACTCCGCCGACGTCGCGCGGCGGATCGCCGGCGGCGACCTCGTCGCCGACGTCGAGCCACGGGGCTCGAGCGACGTCCTCGGTCAGGCTTTGCGACGCATGGTCGAGCAGCTCCGCGAGCTCGTCGGCCGGGTCTCGCAGACCGCCGCCTCGCTGGGGGAGTCCTCACGGCAGGTGGCGGGAACCTCCGAGGAGGCGAGTCGGGCCGTCGCAGAGATCGCCAGCGCGATGGAGCAGGTCGCCGCCGGTGCCCGGGAGCAGCAGGACACCGTGGCTTCGACGCGGGACGCGACGGCGCGGATCGCCGAGACCACCCGCGCCTCCGCCGCAGAGGCCGCGGCGACCAACACCGCGGCCCGCGACGCCCAGGAGCTCTCGCGCGAGGGCGTCGAGGCCGCCGATGCCGCGACGACCGCGATGCGCACGGTCCGCCAGGCCTCCGACGACGCCGCGGCGTCCATCCGGGAACTCGGCGCCACGAGCGCGCAGATCGGCGGGATCGTGGACACCATCTCCGGGATCGCCGAGCAGACCAACCTGCTCGCGCTGAACGCCGCAATCGAGGCGGCCCGCGCAGGCGATCAGGGCCGCGGCTTCGCGGTGGTGGCCGACGAGGTCCGCAAGCTCGCCGAGGAGAGCCAGCAGGCCACGGCCTCGATCGCCGCGCTCATCGACGAGATCCAGGCCGGGACGCATGCCGCCGTCGAGGTGGTCGAGCGCGGGACGCAGATCAGCCAGGACGGCGACGCGACCGTCGTCCGGACCCGCGAGGCGTTCGCACGGATCGGCGAGGCGATCGGCGGCATGGCCGACCGCGTGCAGGCCATCGGGACCGCGATCGACGATGTCGCGACGCGAACCGCCGAGGTGCACAGCGGTATGCAGTCGGTCTCCGATGTTGCGGATCGGTCGTCGGCTTCGACCGAGCACGTCTCCGCGTCGACGGAGCAGACGTCGGCATCGGCCGAGGAGATCGCCGCCTCCGCGCGCGAGCTCAGCGACACCGCGGTCGAGCTCGAGCGCGCGGTCGGCGCGTTTCGCATGCCATAGGGGCCGCGATCCAGGTAGAAGTCGGACACCACGTGTCAATTGGACACGGTGCCTCAAGCGCGCATCCCCGGAACCGACTAGTACGGGCAGTCTTCCCTGTCTGGTCGCGAAAGGATTCGCATGCGTCACCTGTCCCGCCTGTTCCTGCTGCCTGCCACAGCCGTGCTCAACCGCATGGGGGTCGCGTGGAAGCTCGGGCTGATCGGCGCAATCCTCATCGCACCCGCCGTCTACGTCGGCGTCCAGTACTACAACCAGCAGCAGGACCAGATCGCCTTCAGCGCCAAGGAGCGCGTCGGCATCGAGTACATCGCCGCGACGGACACCGTCCTCGGCGAACTCGTGGGACTGCGATCCGCCGCCGTCCGGGCGGCAGCGGGCCGTCCCGCTGACGTCTCCGCCGCCCGCGCGCGGGTCGAGGAGGCCGTCTCCGGCCTGCAGTCCGTCGACGCGAGGATCGGCGGCGAGCTGACGACCACCCCCGCCTTCAAGAAGCTGCAGGCGTCGATCGCCGGGCTCGCCGGCAAGGACGGCGCCTCGCCGCGCGCGGTCTATGACGCGCACACCGAGGTCAACGCCGAGGCGTCGGGCCTGATCGTCCTCGCGGGCGACAAGTCGAACCTGATCCTCGACCCGGACCTCGACACGTACTACCTGATGGACGCCATCGTCCTGAAGC
>JAEMSV010000247.1 GCA_016462625.1 Solirubrobacteraceae bacterium
CGCGGATGATGGAGCGCTCGGACAGCGACGCGGTGGCGGAGTTCCTCGACTACCAGGACGTCCGCACGAAGCTCCGCCGGGTCGAGGCGCCGGCGGCCAACCTGGCCGCGCGGGTGGGCGACCGGTACGTCATGCGCTTCCCCTCGGGCGAGCTGAACGCGCAGCAGGCCGCAGAGCTGGTCGGGCAGCTCGACCACGCCGTGCCCGAGACACTTGCGACGCTCGCCCAGGACGCCGACTTCGTCTCCCTGCTGGAGTCGCTGCGCGACCCTGATGACCAGCGCGAGCTCCGGGAGAAGGTCGCCGGGCGCGTGCTCACGGGGACGACCGCGGCCGAGCAGCCGAAGATGACGGCGACGACGGCAGAGAGCGCGACGACGACCGCCGACCTCACCGCGCTGGGCGGCGCGCACGTCGTGTGGATCGACGACAACCCCGCCGCGACGGAGCGCGAGGCGGGCGCCCTGCGTGAGGCCGGCTGCCGGGTCGAGCAGTTCTCCGACGTCGCCGACGCGCTCCCGATCGTCGCGAGCGACCCGCCGGACGTCCTGGTCTCCGACGTCACCCGCGGGGACCGGCCGTACGCGGGCTTCGACGACCTGCAGCGGCTGCGGACCGAGGCGGGCTACGAGGGGCCCGCAGTCTTCTACGTCGCTCGCCTGAGCGCCGACCGGCGCGACATGGCGACGACCCTCGGCGCGACGATCACGAGCGACATGGTCGAGCTGCTGCGCCTCGTCGGAGAGGCCCACCGGCCACCGCCGCCCGAGCCGACCGGGCGCTTCAAGGCGCGAGAGGACGGCGCGCCGATCCCGCAGTAGTTGCATATGCAATCACCTGCTAGCGTCCTCGGCATGAGCGGCACCCTTCCCACCACCACGCGTCTCGGCCCTGTCGAGCTGACGGTCCGCGACCTCGACCGCTCGCTCGCCTTCTACACCGGTCCGCTCGGACTGCTCCTGCATGAGCGCGACGACGATCGCGGGCGCGCGGCCCTCGGCGCGGGCGCCGACGACGTCCTGATCCTCACCGAGGACTCCGGCGCGCAGATCGCCGGTCGCCACGCCGGGCTCTACCACGTCGCCGTGCTCTACCCGAGCCGCCTCGAGCTCGCCCGTGCGGCCGCGCGACTCGCCCTCACCCGGACCCCGATCGAGGGCGCGTCCGACCACAAGACGCACGAGGCGATCTACCTCCCCGACCCGGACGGGAACGGCCTGGAGCTCGCCGCCGACCGCCCGCGGGACGAGTGGCCCGATCTCTCCGGCCCTCTGGAGAACATCCGGCCGCAGGCGCTGGACATGGACGCGCTGCTCGGGCTGCTCGACGAGGACATCCCCGCGCACATCGAGCCCGGCTTCACCACCGGCCACCTCCACCTGCACGTCGGCGACCTCGACGCCGCCGACCGGTTCTACCGCGAGGTCGTCGGCTTCGAGCCCGTCATGGCCCTGCCCGGCTCCGCCTCGTTCCTGTCGGCCGGCGGCTACCACCACCACGTCGCGGTGAACGTGTGGCGCGGGCCGGGCGTTCCGCCGGCGCCGGCCGACGCGGTCGGGCTGCGGCATTGGACGGTGTACGTCCCCGGCGACGCGGACGTCGATGCCGTTCGAGCCCGCGCGGCCGGTGCGGACGTCGCGGTGACGGACGCCGCTGGCGGCGCGCTGCTGCGCGACCCGTCGGGCAACGCGGTGCTGGTCGCCGTGGATCCCGCGTAGGCTCGCCGCCATGAGCGAACCGGTCCTCACCGACGACCCCGAACGCCACCGCATGGAGCTGCACGTCGGCGACGAGCTGCTCGGCTGGGCGGAGTACCTCCCGGCCGGGAACAGCGTGATCCTCGCCCACACCGAGGTGCTCGAGGGGCACGAGGGCGAGGGGCTCGGCGGGAAGATCGTCCGCGCCGCCTTTGAAGCCGTCCGCGAGCAGGGCAAGACCGTCCTGCCGACCTGCCCGTTCGCCGCCGCCTACATCCGCCGCAACCCAGAGCTCGTCGAATACGTCGACCCGAGTCTGCGCGGACAGTTCACGTAGTCCGTAAAGTCGCGACCATGAGCGACTTCTTCGAGTTGCAGGACCAGCAGCGGATGTCCCGCGAGGACGCTGCCAAGCGGCTGCACGCCATCGCCGATCAGCTCGAGCGACACAACGACCTCGAGTTCGAGCGCAACGGGATCTCCATCAAGGCGAAGGTGCCCGACGAGGTCCACCTGAAGGTCGAGTTCGAGGTCGACGGCGACGGCACCGAGATGGAGATCGAACTCACCTGGTGAGTCACCCGGCAGGCGGCGGTCCGCCGACCGCCTGTGTGAACGGCGACCCGTTCGTGAATGTGCCGGAGAGGCTGACCGCCCCGGTCAGGCCTCCTGGCACCGAGAGCACTGCGCCGAACGCCCCGTGACGACTGCGAGGCAGGTCGACCGTGCGGCCATCGGGCATCTGCGCCGAAAGCGTCCGGACGTCGTTGCGGGCAAACCCTCCGATCGTGACCCGCTCCCCCGCGCGCTCCACGTTCACACCGAACGGCACCTCGGCCGTCAACCGGACACACGAGCCGCCGTCGTTGATCGGGTATTCGTTGAACACCCGGCCGCGGAGGCTGCCGACCCGGCCGCGGAGCAGGTCACCGATCGCCTGGCAGAGCTGCCCGCCGGCTGCGCGCCAGACCAGCTGGCCGAGCCGGTTGCCATCCGGTCCCGGGAACATCCGGTCGACCTCGTCGCTCCCAGCAACCGGCCGCCAGCGCGGGTTGCTCTTGCGGTAATCGGTGCTCCGCGTCAGACCGCTGCGGGTCCGGACCGAAACCACGAGGTCGCGCTGGCGGGCGTTCACCGAGAACATCGCGAAGTAGGCGCCGAAGCGCCCAGGCTTGAGCTCACGGACGTCGCCGCGCACCCGCACCCGTACCCGTACCGCGTTGTCGCCGGCCAACCCCGCGACGACGAGCGGACCGAGGATCCGCCCGGCCCGCACCTCGTGGAAGACGAGGAGTGGCCCATCCTCGCCGGATGTGTGCCGCGCGCAGATCGACGCTAGGCCCTGCGCGGAGATGCAGCGGAACGCCCCGTCGTCCTGGGTCGAGCTCGTGACCCTCACGCCCTGCTCGGTGCCGACCACGCGGGTGCTGCCGGGATCACCCTTCGGTGGTCCCCCGGCAGAAGCCGCAGCGGGCAGTGCGGCAAACGCGACGAGCAGACAGGCGATGGCACGGCTGAAAACGCTCATACCCAGGTCAACCTACCTCCGTCACGAGAGTTGCGGAGCAGTGAAGCGGGGTTGATCGGCGACACTAGCCCGATGACCGCCAAGCTCCTCATCGCCAACCGCGGCGAAGTCGCCGTCCGCGTGGCACGAGCAGCCGACAGCCTCGACCTGCCCTGCGTCGCGGTATTCGCCGCCGATGACGCGACGTCGCCCCACGTCGAGACGGCCGATCTCGCCGTGACGCTCGGCGGCACCGGCCCTGCGGCGTACCTCGACATCCCCTCGG
>JAEMSV010000099.1 GCA_016462625.1 Solirubrobacteraceae bacterium
TCGCGTGCATCGTGCCGTGGAACTACCCGCTGCTCCTGCTGGCGTGGAAGCTCGCGCCGGTGCTGGCGGCGGGCAACGCGGCGGTCTGCAAGCCGTCGGAGATCACGCCGCTGTCGACGCTCGCGCTCGCTCCGCTCTTCTCCGAGTTGCCGCCGGGAACGGTGAACCTCGTGGCCGGCGCGGGCGACGTCGGAGAGCACCTCGTCGAGCACGAGGACGTCGACGGGATCGCCTTCACCGGCTCGGTCGCGACGGGCACGAGGATCGCCGAGCGCGCGGCGCGGCGAGTCGCGCGGGTGAACCTCGAGCTGGGCGGCAAGGATGCGTTCATCGTCTGCCCCGACGTCGCGGCCGACATCGAGATCGCCGCGCGCGGCGGCGCCTGGGCGGCGTACCTGAACGCGGGCCAGGTCTGCACGTCGGCGGAGCGGTTCTACGTGCACGAGTCCGTCTACGACGAGTTCGTCTCCGCGTTCGTCGCCCACACGAAGACGCTGCGGGTCGGGGACCCGACGGACCCCGCAACCGACATCGGCCCGATGGTGAGCGCCGCCCAGCGGGCGAAGGTGGAGGCGCAAGTCGAGGCGGCCGTCGCCGCCGGTGCCGAAGTCCTGGTCGGCGGCGGCGCGGCCGGCCACACGCGCGGGCACTACTTCGCCCCCGTCGTCGTCGTCGGCGCCGCGGCCGAGACGGACCTGCTGCGCGAGGAGACCTTCGGGCCGGTCGCGCCGATCGTCCCGGTCGCGTCCCTCGACGAGGCGATCGAGCTCGCCAACTCGACCCCCTTCGGGCTTGGGGCGAACGTCTACACGCGTGACCTCGAGACGATGGTCCGCTGCGCGCGGGAGCTCCGCGCGGGCACGGTGTGGATCAACGATCCGCTCACCGACAACGATGCGGGTCCGTTCGGCGGGTTCAAGCGCTCGGGTCTCGGCCGGGAGCTCGGGGTGGAGGGTCTGCACGCGTTCCAGGAGTCCAAGCACGTGCACGTGGAGACGCGGATCGAGGTCAAGGAGTGGTGGTACCCCTACGGAGAGGCTTCGTAGAGTCGGCGCAGTGCGCAACGCCCGTGGGTGCGGGCGTTGTGCAGGGTTCGGAGTGTGTCGTCTCCCAGACGGATTCCGTCCGCCAAATCACACGCTCAACCGCGGCTGGTCGCGCTCTGCGACGCGCAGCACGGCGTCGCCGAGCACACTCAGATCGTCGGGCTGGGGCTCGGGGCCCGCGGGATCCATCATCGCGTCGAGGCGCAGACGCTGTTCGAGGTGTACCGCAGCGTCTATGCCCTCAGCCGGACCCTCACCGAGGACGGGCGGCGGAAGGCCGCGACGCTCGCCGTCGGTGCGACCGCCGAACTCACGGCGTGGTCCGCCGCGGAGATCTACGACGTCGCCGAGCGGCCTGACGACGACCACCACGTCGTCCACCGCGGACCGAAGCGCGAGATCCCGGGCCTCGTCGTGTACCGCACGCGCTTGGTGCTCCCCGTCACCATGGTCCGGGACATTCCTGTCGTCCCGCCCGACCGGATGCTGCTCGACCTCGCGATCACCGAGTCGGGCCGACCTCTCGAGAAGCTCGTCGGGGAGGCGCTGCACCACAGGATCGTCACCAAACGAGAGGTCATCGGCTCGCTGACCCGCTACCGCCGGCATCCGGGCACGGCGAACCTCCGCGCCATCTCGCCAGACCGCGCGGAGAATCGGCGGACCGAGTCGAAGTTCGAGGAGCCTGTCCTCCTGCATCTGGACACACTCGATCTGCCCCCGTTCGTCTGCCAGCGCCGGGTCTACGGGCGGAGCGGAAAGCGCTACCGCTGCGACTTCGTGTTTCCCGACCAGCGGACCATCCTCGAGGCCGACGGCCGAGCCGCGCACATCCGCGAGAAGACCTTCGAGGAGGACCGTGCACGGGATATGGACCTGGCGGGATCGGGCTGGATGCCCCTCCGCGTGACGTGGCGGCAGTTCCACCGCGAGCGCGCGGCGTTCACGCGGAATCTCCTGGCGACCCTGAGCTCCCGGACTGTGTCATCCGGCGGACGGGATCCGTCCGCCAGATGACACGGTCAGCTCAGCAGCGCCCCACCCGCCCCCGCCACGGCAGCCGGAGCATCGTGCTCGCCGCGTTGTTCGCCTCATTGCTCTCGATGATGTGGTTGTACGGATCGGCGATGTGCCAGAGCGCGAAACAGCCACGGCGGCCCGTCACGTCGATCCATTGCTCGTGGTAGGTCGCGGGGTAGATGTCCGCCCAGCCGATCGAGGTGCCGAGCTCCACCCGCCGGCGGCCAAAGTCCTGGCTGCACGCGGGGTTCACGCGGTCGCGCGGCGAACGCGAGGACGGGTGCGTTCGGCGCAGGTCCCGGAAGCAGTAGACGACCTTCGGGCCGACCTTCACGCGACGGCGGTTCTCCCCCACGGTCCACAGCTCGAACCGCGCGGCGTCCTGGAACTTCCAGTAGTGGCCCTGCCCCGGGATGGCCTTCCAGACGATCTTGCCGCCGTGGGTCGGACGGGTCACCGAGCCGCCCGACGTGTAGATGATCTGCCGGGCGCGCATCGTCGTCCTGCCGATCCGCCACCCGTAGAGCTTCAGCGGGCCGCGGCCCAGCGAGAAGATCGAGTTCGCGGCGCGCAGCAGGACGCGGCCGCGGCGGCGCACGATGGAGAGGTCGTACGGGCTCGCCATCACCAGATCGGGGCAACGGTAGACCGGGTTGGCGCACATCGGGTCGGGCGCCGGGGACGACACACCTGGCACGATCGCGGTCGCCGCGGCGAGCGCGGTGGGAAGACTGAACGGCACGGGCCGGAAAATGTACTCGTGACCGGGGCGTGAAGAACCTGGACAACCGACCAAGACCAGGAGTACGGTCCGCGCCATGGAGCGGACCATCTCCCGGCGGCGCTTCGTCCGCGTCGCGGCCACCGGTGCCGGGCTCATCATCCTCGGCGACCCCCTGCTGCAGCGCTCGCGCCTCGCCGTCGCGCAGGCGAGCGACATCGCGTTCTCCCAGGGCGTCGCGTCGGGCGAGCCCACGCAGAACGCGATCACCCTCTGGACGCACCTCGACGGGCTCGACGCCCCCGCCCGGGTCGCGTTCGAGCTCTCCGACGACCCCGGCTTCGGCCGGATCCTCGCCGCCGGCGAGGCGCTCGCCGACCCGGCCGACGGCGGCGCCGCGCGTGTTCGCGTCGAAGGCCTCGCGCCCGGCACCCAGGCCTACTACCGCTTCACCTCCGGCGGCGTCGACTCGCCCGTCGGCCGGCTGCGGACCGTTCGCCCGCCCGACAGCGCCGAGCCGACCCGCATCGCCGTCTTCTCCTGCCAGGAGTTCATCGCCGGCCACTTCTGGGCGCACCGCGATCTTGCCGCGCAGGACGACATCGACCTCGTCGTGTGCCTGGGCGACTACATCTACGAGCAGGCGTTCGCCACCACGCTGTCCATCGCCCGGCCGGTCCGAACCGACAACTCGGTGCCCAGCGGTGAGGCCGAGACCCTCGACGAGTACCGCGCGAAGTACGCCCTCTACCACGGCGACGCGGACCTGCGGGCGGTCCGGCAGCAGCATTCGCTGGTCGGGGTCTGGGACGACCACGAGGTCGAGGACAACTACGCCGGCCTCGTGAAGGGCGGCGCGGCCGAGAACCGCCGGCTGCCGTTCGCCACCCGGCGCGCGAACGCCTACCGCGCGTTCTTCGAGGCCATGCCGCGCCTGCGCGACCCCGCGGAGGCCGACCGGATCTACCGCTCGATCCCGCTCGGCGCCGCAGAGCTGTTCCTGCTCGACACGCGCCAGTACCGGACGAACCAGGTCTGCGACCCGTCCGACGGCGCGCTCCAGCTCGGCTGTCCGCCCCAGCAGTACAACCGGAAGTTCAGCACCCTGCTCGGCGCGCCCCAGAAGACGTGGCTGAAGTCGCGGCTGAAGACGTCTCCCGCGCCGTGGAAGGTCATCGGCACGCAGGTGATGATCATGTCGCTCGACGCATCTCCGGGCTGGCCGCTGAACACCGACGCGTGGGACGGCTACGGCGCCGAGCGCGCCGAGCTCATCGACCACCTCGAGCGCGAGGGCATCGAGGACGTCACGTTCCTCGCGGGGGATATCCACACGTTCTTCGCCGGCTCGGTGAGCCGGACGGGACGGGCCCGCAACACGGTCGCCGGACGGTCGCACGGCGCGTTCGCCACCGAGTTCGTCTGCGGCTCGATCACCTCACCGGGGATCAGCGACCGGTTCGCGTCAAACGAGCGCGACCGCCGCGCGGTCTCCCGGACGATCGACGGCCTGGTCCTCGCGAACAACCCGCACATGGCCTACTCGAACCAGGCGTACAAGGGGTACGGCCTCTTGACCGCGTCTTCACAGGAGCTGCGGGTCGAGTACCGCGCGGCGCGGGACATCCGCAGCGCGAAGCCCGACGTCTTCCGCCTTGCGGAGTTCCGCGTTCCCCGCGGAATCGCCCGCGTAGAGCGCACTTTTTCGGCGTATCCGCTTGCCCCGCGCGGGTCGGGTCCGCTGCCGGCGCACCTGTCGCCGAGCGCGATCCACGCCTGAACCGCATTCACCACAAGTGATCGGCGCGCCTTCACCTTGTGATGATGCGCGTCCTCGATCTCCCCTCCGATGCACTGACCGATCCTGAGCTCCGCGAGGCCGGGGGCAAAGCCGCCGGCCTCGGCTGGTTGCGGCACCTCGGCGTCGACGTCCCGGCGTTCGCCGCGATCAGCCCGGCGACGTTCCGGGCCCACCTGCGCGGCGACGACATCACGGTCGCGCTCGGCCGCGCCACGCTGCTGCTCGCCGAGCTCGACCTCGACCGCCCGGGTGCGGCGGCGCGGCTCGAGGAGGTCGCCGAGCCCCTGCGCGCCGCCGTCGAGACCACGCCCCCGCCCGCCGCGCTGGGCGACCGCGTCGCGGTGATCACCGAGCAGCTCGGCGGCGGTCCGTACGCCGTCCGCAGCTCGATGGTCGGCGAGGACGGTGCCGATCACTCGTTCGCGGGTCAGCTCGAGTCCGTCCTGCACGTCCCCGACACCGAGGGCGTGATCCGCGCCGTCCTGAGCTGCTGGGGCTCGGCGTTCTCCCCGCGTGCGATCGCGTACGCCGCCCGCGCCGGGGTGCTCCCGAGCGCGACCCGCATGGGCGTCGTCGTCCAGCGCATGATCGACACCGAGTCCGCGGGCGTCGTGTTCACCGCGAACCCGGTCACCGGCATCCGCGACGAGTGTGTCGTCAGCGCCGCGCCGGGGCTCGGTGAGGGCGTGGTCTCCGGGCGCTGCGCCGCCGACGAGCACGTGTGGTCGCCCGACGGGTCGCGCCGCGACACGATCGCCGAGAAGACCATCCAGATCGTGCGCGCGGAAGATGGCAGCGGGACGATCGAGACCGCGGTGCCCGAGGATCAGCGCACGACCGCCGTGCTCACGGATCACCAGATCGACCAGCTGTGCCGGGTCGCACGGTCGATCGCCGCAAGCGCCGGGCGCCCGCTGGACATCGAGTGGGGCTTCGCACAGGGGCGGCTGCACATCCTGCAGGCCCGCCCGATCACGGCGCTCCCGCCCGACCCGGGTCGCCGCGACACCCGCACCCGCGTGTTCGACAACTCGAACGTGCAGGAGAGCTACAACGGCGTGCTCTCGCCGCTGACGTTCTCCTTCGCATCCCGCGTCTACGCGAAGACGTACGACCAGTTCGCGAAGACGTTCTGCGTCTCCCAGGAGGCCCGCGACCGCTTCACCCCGAAGGCGCGGACGATGGTCTCCCAGGTCCGCGGGCGCATCTACTACAACCTCGAGAGTTGGGATGCGCTGCTCGCGCTGGTGCCCAACAGCGAGCAGAAGCGCGCCGATCTCGCGCAGATCATGTGGCACACGGACTTCGACGCGCCGGAGCCCGAGGCCGACCCCCGCGCCCAGTGGCGCGACAAGGCCGAGCGCGCGCTCGTCGGTGGACGGCTCCTCGCAGCGTTCGCCACCGTCGACCGGCTCGCCGACGAGTTCGACCGCCGCTTCCACGGCGTCTACGACAGCGTGGACCGGCAGGCACTCGAGCACGCGACGCTCGAGCAGCTCCACGCGACCCTCCAGCGGCTGTGGGTCGACCTCGGCGAGCGTTGGGACGCCCCCACCGTGAACAACTGGCGCGTCCTCGCGGCGTGCGGCCGCCTGCGCCGCACCCTGGTCGCGGCCTACGGCGAGGAGCAGGCCGATCTGCGGCTCTCGGCGCTGCTCGGCGGGATCGAGGGGATCGAGTCGGTCAAGCCGGCCCGGATGCTGGTCGGCATCGCAGCGGACATCCGCACGGATCCGGAGACCCGAGCGGTGCTGGAGGCGGGAACGCCCGCCGAGGCGCTCGCGGCGCTGCACCGGGACGAGCCGGCGATCGCCGCCCGCATCGACGAGTACGTCGACCGGTACGGCGACCGCAGCATGGGCGAGCTGAAGCTGGAGAACGCGACGCCGCGCGACGACCCGTCGTTCGTCATCCAGATGCTGCGCAACTACGTCGACCACCCCGACATCGAGCCCGACCGCCTGCACCAGGCCGACGCGCGCCGCCACCGAGAGGCCCGCGCCGACCTGCTGCGTCAGGTCCCCCGCGCACGGCGGCGCTACGTCTCATGGCAGATCGACTACGCGCGCAAGAGCCTCGAACAGCGCGAGCGGCTGCGGATCATGCGCACACTGTGCTTCGGGCTGGCGCGCGACCTGTACCGCAACGTCGGCCGGTGCCTCGCGGAAGCCGGGGCGATCGACACCGCCGAGGACGTCTACTTCCTGTCGATCGAGGAGATCGAGGCCTTTGCGGAGTGCCGCGCGGTGTCGGTCGACCTGCACCGCATCGTCGCCGCCCGGCGCGAGGAGTGGGCGCGATACGCGCAGGAAGATCCGCCCAACCGGTTCCAGACCGCCGGGTCGCCGTACGCCGCAGGCCCGCTGCGCGACCTCGCGGCGCCGCAGGAGGCCGACGGCGACGGGACGCTGCGAGGGCTCGGGTCCTCCGGCGGCGTGGTCGAAGCGCCGATTCGGCTGATCTTCGACGCCCAGGACGAGCTGTCGGTCAACGGCAGCATCCTCTGCACGGTCCACACCGACCCCGGCTGGGCGCTGCTGTTCCCGACCGCTGCCGGGGTGATCGTCGAGCGCGGCTCGCACCTGTCTCATGCGGCCGTGGTCGCGCGGGAGTTCGGGATCCCAGCGGTTATCGGCGTGCCCGACATCACGCGGATCCTGCGCGACGGCGAGCGGGTACGGATCGACGGCGACGCCGGGACGGTCACCCGACTGGACCGATGACGGCCACCATCGCCGCGACCCGGCCCCGACTCCTCGGGGTCGCCGTCCTGCCCGCGCTGGCCGGGTGCGTCTTCGCGCTGGGCCAGGACGACGCGCGCGCCTGGGCCGTCGCGCCCCTCCTGCTCGCGGTCGCCCTGCTCCAGGCCGCCGTGCACGTCGCCAACGACGCCGGCGACGTCGCGCGGGGCCGGGAACCGGTCAGCGACCAAGCAGACCCCCGGCGGGTGGTGGCGAGCGGGCGGCTCACGATCCGGGCGGCGCACCGGCTTTCCGCAGGGCTCGCGGCGTCCGGCATCGGCGTCGCGACTCTGGTCGCCGCGGGCGGCGCCGGCTGGCCGCTCGCGCTTCTGGCCGTCGGGTGGGCGGCGGGTGGCTGGTGGTACGCGGCGGCGCCGCGCCCCCTGAAGGACGCGCAGGCGGGCGATCTGCTCGTCGCGGTTCTACTCGGGCCCGCGCTGACGGTGGGCGGCGCGCTCGCGGTCAGCGGGACGACGGAGCTCCTCGACGCGGTCCTCCTCGGACTCGGGCCGGGACTGCTCGCCTCGGCCGCGCTGCAGGCCGACGACCTGGCGGACATCGATGTGGACGCGCAGGCCGGGGTGACAAGCCCGGCGGTGCGACGGGGCTTCCGGGGCGCGCGGAACACGCTGGTGGCGACCCTCCTCGCGGCCTACCTCGGGCTGTTGGCGCTCGGGCTCGTCGCCCCGGTGCTGCTGGTTCCATCCCTCACCGCCCCCGCGGCGATGTGGCTCGCCCACGACGCCCTGACCGCTCCGGGAATCGCGACGAACTCCCTGCAAAACCTCCCTATCCGCTTGGGCGTTCTCCACCTCGCGACCTGCGGCCTGCTCGTTATAGCCTCAGCCTCAACCTGAGGGTGAGAGAAGCGCATCTCCGCGGGAATCCGTACCGTCCCGGTGATGGCGGGAGACCCTGACAGCGCCCGACTCGTCGTCTCGTGCCCCGACCGCCCCGGCATCGTCGCGGCGGTGGCGGGATTCCTGTTCGCCAGCGGCGCGAACGTCACCCACTCCGACCAGCACAGCTCCGACCCGGAGGATGGGCGCTTCTTCCTGCGGATGGAGTTCCACCTGCCCGACGTCGCGGACCGGCTGGACGCGCTGCGCGCCGCCTTCGCAGACGAGATCGCCGCCCGCTTCGACATGGCCTGGCGGATGGTCGACGCGAGCACCCCGAAGCGTCTCGCGATCCTCGTCTCGAAGTACGACCACTGCCTGCTCGACCTGCTCTGGCGCGTGCGGCGCGGCGAGCTCCCGTGCGTGGTGCCGCTCGTGCTCTCCAACCACCCGGATCTGCGCGCGGACGTCGAGAACTTCGGGGTGCCGTTCTTCCACGTGCCCGTGGAGAAGGGTGGCAAGCCCGCCGCCGAGCGCCAGATGCTCACCCTGCTGCGCGGCCACGTCGACGTCGTGGTCCTCGCGCGCTACATGCAGATCCTCACCGGGGGCTTCCTCGACCAGGTCGGGGTGCCGGTCGTCAACATCCACCACTCCTTCCTGCCGGCCTTCGCGGGCGCGAACCCGTACGGGCGGGCGCGTGAGCGCGGCGTGAAGATCGTCGGCGCCACCGCCCACTACGTGACCGAGGAGCTCGACGCCGGGCCGATCATCGAGCAGGACATCGTGCGCGTCAGCCACCGCGACGACGTCGACACCCTCGAGCGGCTCGGGGCGGACGTCGAGCGGACCGTGCTCGCGCGGGCGGTCGCGCTGCATCTGGCCGACAGGGTGGTCGTGGACGGAACGACCACCGTGGTCTTCTGACGAGGTCTACCGGCCCTCGATCTCCGCGGCGTCGACCTCGGTCGCGCCGCCGAGCAGGTACCGGTTGACCAGCCACAGCACGACGCCGACGGCCAACAGGATCCCCGCACGCACGTAGGTCTCGCCGCTCTTCTGCGTCATGAGCCCGAGACAGACGATCGCGCCGATGACCGGAATGATCGTCGGCGCATGGAAGTGCTCGTGGTCGACGGGGGTGCGCCGCAGCACCAGCACGGCGATGTTCACCGCCACGAAGACCGCGAGGAGGAGCAGGACCGTGGTGTCGGCCAGCGAGCTGAGGTCGCCCGTGCAGACCAGGGCGATCGCGATCGCGGAGGTGAAGAGGATCGCCACCCACGGCGTCCGGCGGCGCTCGTGGACCCGGCCGAACCCGGGCGGTACGATGCCCTGGCCGGCCATCCCGTAGGTGATCCGCGAGGCCATGATCATGTTGATGAGCGCCCCGTTGGCGACCGCGAGCAGGGCGATCGCGGAGAAGACCTGCGTCGACATCGAGAGCGGCCCCTGGTCGACGACTTCCAGCAGCGGCCCGCTCGATCCCACGAGGTCGTTCGTCGGCACGACCATCGACGCGACCACCGTCACCGCGAGGTAGATCACGCCCGCGATCAGCAGCCCGCCGAACAGTGCCAGCGGGTAGGCGCGCTCCGGCTCCTTGGTCTCCTCGGCGACGTTGACCGAGTCCTCGAAGCCGATGAGCGCGTAGAAGGCGAGCGCCGCGCCCGAGAGGATCGCCAGCGGCACCGCTTCGCCGCTCTTGAAGTCCAGCGCCCGCCCGGGATCGCCGCCGCCGTCGGCGAGGTAGGCGACGCCGATCACGACGACGAGCAGCAGGCCGATGCACTCGATCCCCGTGAGCCCGAGGTTGAGCTTGACCGACTCAGAGATGCCGCGGAAGTTGATCAGCGCGACGACGACGACGAACCCGATCGCCACCGGGATGACGGGGAGGTCGACGAACTCCGCGAGGTAGTCGCCGCCGAACGCCCGCGCCAGCGTCGACGCCGAGGTGATCCCGGACATCATCACCGCGAACGCGACCATGAACGTGAAGAACGGCACCTTGAACGCGCCGTTGACCCAGACCGCCGCGCCGCCCGCGCGCGGGAACTTCGTCACGAGCTCCGCGTACGCGAACGCGGTGAACAGCGCGAGGAAGAGGGCGAGCAGGAACGAGGCCCACACCGCGCCGCCGACCTTGCCGGCGACCTCGCCGACGAGCGCGTAGATGCCCGCGCCGAGGACGTCGCCGACGATGAACACGAGCAGCATCGGGCGGGTGATCGCCCGATTCAGCGGGCTGGCGGGGACGGCCGGGACGGGGATGCGCCCCGCCGGGAGGCCACGTGTCGTCATGGACGCTGCATGCCCACGGACGTCGCCGGCCGAACCCGCGCCCATAGGCTGATGCAGGCGTGCCCGAGGAGTTCACCGACACCCCGCTGCTGACGGCCCGCTTCGACGCGGCCCTGCATCACGCCACCGCGCATCACGCTCGTCATCTGCGCAAGGGTACGGCGGTCCCGTACGCCGCGCATCTCCTCGCGGCCGCGTCGCTCGTGCTCGAGATGGGCGGAGACGAGGACGAGGCGATCGCGGCGCTGCTGCACGACGTCGTCGAGGACGGCGGCGGCAGCGCCGGCCTGCACGCGATCGAGGAGCGCTTCGGCCCGGTCGTCGCCGGGCTCGTGCTCGACAACACCGACTGGGTCGACGACGGCGAGGACGAGCGCCCCGGGTGGTACCAGCGCAAGCGCGGGTTCGTCGACGCCTTCCCGGAGAAGGCGCCGGCCTCCCTGCGCGTGAGCCTCGCCGACAAGCTCCACAATGCCCGCTCGATCCTCACCGACTACCGCACGCACGGCGACGGCCTCTGGGCCCGGTTCGGGCAGACGCAGGGGCTCGCGACCCGGGTCTACTACCGCGAGCTCGCCCGCGCCTTCGAGGCCCAGCGCCCCCGGCTGGGCGCGCTGGCGGGGCCCTACGTCGACGAGCTCCGCCGCACGGTCGACGCCATCACCGCGCTCGCCGAGGAGCACCAGGGACCCGATTCGCGGACCTTTCTGCAGTGATCTGTTGCATCTGCACAAATTTCGCCTCCCCGATTTCCCGTATCTGACGAGTACGGAGATGTCGTTGTGGCAAAGATGAGCATGATGCATGTCCTCGATGCCGCCGCGGCGCTCACCACGCCGCTGCTCCCCGACGACTACCTGACGTACCTCAATCCGCTGTGGTCGCGCCGCGAGCCGCGCGCCCGGATCGAGGCGGTCATGCCCGAGACCCGCGACAGCGCGACGATCTGGCTGCGCCCCGGCCCCGGCTTCCCGCGGCACACGCCCGGCCAGTACGTGCGCGTCGGCGTCGACGTGGACGGGGTCCGGCACTGGCGCACCTACTCGCTGACGAGCGTCCCGGGCCGCCGCGACAAGCGCATCGCGATCACGGTGAAGGCGATCCCCGACGGGATGGTCTCCACGCACCTCGTCCACCGCGCGCGCCGCGGCATGATCGTCCGCCTCGCCCCGCCCGCGGGCGAGTTCGTCCTTCCCACGACGCTTGACCGCCCGCTGCTGTTCGTCACCGCCGGCAGCGGGATCACCCCGGTGCTCGGGATGCTCCGCGCCCTCGCCGCGCGCGGCCCGCTGCCCGAGATCGCGCACGTGCATCTCGCACCGTCGCGCGACGAGGTCATCGCGGGCGGCGACCTTCGCCGCCTGTCTGCCCGCCATGCCTCGTACCGCCTGCACGAGCATCACGACGACCGCCGCGGCCTGTTCGACCCAGTCGCGCTCGACGTGCTCGTGCCGGACTGGCGGCGCCGGCCCGCTTGGGGGTGCGGGCCGGCGCCGTTGCTTGACGCGCTCGGCGCGCGCTACGCCGACGAGGGAATCGCCGACCATCTGACGATCGAGCGCTTCCGCCCGGTCATCGCCGCCGAAGGCGCGACCGGAGCAGGCGGCCGCGTGCGCTTCCGCGCGAGTGACCGGGAGATCGACGCCGACGGCGCCACCCCGCTGCTGGTCGCCGGCGAGGAGGCGGGCGTGCTCATGCCGCACGGCTGCCGCATGGGGATCTGCCACACGTGCGTCGGGCGCCTCTGCGCGGGCAGCGTCCGCGACCTGCGCACGGGCGAGCAGACCGACGGCGACCCTGACGATCCGCCGCTCGTCCGCACCTGCATCTCCGCTGCTGCCGGCCCCGTTGACCTCGACCTGTGATGCGAAAGGACCCCGCCTCATGAGCACGCCCCTCGCCCATCTCACCCCCGAGGACATCGACGCCATCGGCCGCGAGCTCGATGAGATCCGCGACGAGGTCCTGGCCGACCTCGGCGAGTCCGACGCCGCCTACATCCGCAAGGTGATCGCCGCCCAGCGCGGCCTCGAGCTGGGCGGCCGCGCCGCGCTGCTCGTCTCGCTGTTCCCGCCCGCGTGGCTGGCCGGGACGACCATGCTCAGCGTCGCGAAGATCCTCGAGAACATGGAGCTCGGGCACAACATCATGCACGGGCAGTGGGACTGGATGCGCGATCCGGAGATCCACTCGACGACGTGGGAGTGGGACTCCGTCTCGTCGTCGGAGGGCTGGAAGCACTCGCACAACTACCAGCACCACACGTACACGAACGTCATCGGTAAGGACCGCGACCTCGGGTACACGCTGCTGCGCATCGACCCCGAGCAGGAGTGGCGCCCGTGGCACTTGGTGCAGCCGCTCACCGACACCGTGCTGGCGGTGTTCTTCGAGTGGGGCGTCGCGCTCTACGACCTGGAGATCGACGAGGCGCGGAAGGGCAACAAGCCGTGGAGCGGCGTCCTTTCCGACGCCAAGCGCTTCGCCGGGAAGGCGAGCAAGCAGCTGCTCAAGGATTACGTGGTGTGGCCCGCGCTCGCCGGCCCGTCGGCGATCCCCGCCGCGCTCGGCAGCGCGACCGCGAACGCGGTGCGCAACGTGTGGACCCAC
Source organism: Solirubrobacteraceae bacterium (assembly GCA_016462625.1). Next base: position 13,083 of record JAEMSV010000099.1, read on the forward strand.
ACCGTGATCTTCTGCGGCCACTTCCCCGACGGCGCCGAGACGTTCGACTACGGCGAGGAGGAGCTCGACGCCGAGGACCGCGGCGACTGGTACCTGCGCCAGCTCATCGGCTCGTGCAACATCGAGGGCAGCGACTTCATGCACCTCATGACCGGGAACCTGAGCTTCCAGATCGAGCACCACCTGTTCCCCGATCTGCCGAGCAATCGGTACGCCGAGGTCGCCCCGCGCGTGCGGGAGATCTGCGAGCGCTACGACCTGCCGTACGTCAGCGGCCCGCTGCCGCGGCAGTACGGCCAGGTGGTGCGGAAGATCGCGCGGATGTCGCTCCCGGGCGGCGGC
>JAEMSV010000248.1 GCA_016462625.1 Solirubrobacteraceae bacterium
GCCCCCGCCGGATCCCCCACAGCCCGTCAAGCGCCGCACGTCCGCCCCGACGGACATCGACGACACCGCGCCGACGCTGTTCGACGACCCGGTGGACGAGCCGACCCGCCGCCCCTAAACGGCCAGCGGCACGAGGCAGACCTTGAGCGGCGGCTCCGCACCGCCGAAAACCGTCGCATGCGCCAGGCCATTCGCAAGCGCTTGCGGATCGATCCGCAGTTCTCCAGCGGAGAGATGGACGTGGCGTTCGCCGCCCAGGTCGCCATGCTCATGTACGCGGGTGCCGCGGTGATCGCCGTGGCCATGGCGATGTGGCCCATGGACGATGCCGTGAACCAGCAGGCGTGCGTGGTGATCGGCCTGTTCTCCGTCGCCGGATCGGCGGCGTGGTTCGTCATCTTCGACCGGGCACCCGTCTGGTACGTCTACGCCGCGACGTGGGCTGCGGTCGCGCTCACGTTCGTCGGGACGAAGATCAACGGGCAGGACGGCCTGGAGGCGGTCCTGCTCGTCCTGTGGATCGTGCTGTACGCGTTCCTGTTCTTCCCGCGGCAGATCGCCATGCTTTTCCTGCTGACCGCGTGCACGGGCGTCGGCATCCTGCTCTTCAGCGATGGGGAGTGGCAGGCGAACATCAGCCGCTGGCTCACCGCGACGCTCACCCTCACCGCCGTCGGCACCGCCGTCGGTGCGCTCCGAGCCCGGCTGATCGCGAACCTCGAGCAGGCCCAGGGCCACGCGCGGACCGATGAGCTCACCGGGCTGCCGAATCGCCGCGCGCTGCTGGCGGACCTCGACGCCGCCCTCGCGGACGGGCGGCCGCGCTGCCTGGTGCTCTTCGACCTCAACGGCTTCAAGCGCGTCAACGATGAGCTCGGGCATCCCGAGGGCGACGCCCTGCTCGCCCGGCTCGGGGCACGACTCGCCGAGACCACGGAGAGCCAGGCGACCGCCTACCGCCTGGGCGGCGATGAGTTCTGCATCCTGAGCGGCGTCGACGCCGAGCTCGACCTGGCGTTGGTCGCGGGCGCGCTCGCCGAGACCGACCACGGCCTGACGGTCACCGCCGCGTACGGCGCGGTCGACATCCCGTCCGAGGCCCGGTCGCCGTCGTCGGCGCTCAGCCTCGCCGACCGGCGGATGTACGCCGACAAGGCACTGGCCGTCCGGCCGGCCGCAGCGCCCCGCAGCGCCGACGCGGCCGCCGCGAACGCCTAGCGTACGCGCGAGTTCCATATCATCCGGAGTCTCATGGCCGACTCCCCCACGTCCGTGCAGGACGTCCGCGATGGTCTGAAGGCCGCGGACTACCTGGCCGGCGAATCCACCGCCCTCGTCGCCTACCTCGCCACCCGGCTGGACAAGCCGGTGCTCGTCGAGGGCCCGGCAGGCGTAGGCAAGACGGAGCTGGCCAAGGCGCTGTCGCGGTATCTCTCGCGCCCGCTCGTGCGCCTGCAGTGCTACGAGGGTCTCGACGAGGCCAAGGCCCTGTACGAGTGGAACTACCGCAAGCAGCTGCTGCGCATCCAGGCCGAGGCGACGGGTACCGGCTGGGAGAGCGTCCACGACGACATCTTCGGGGAGGAGTTCCTCCTCACCCGCCCGCTGCTCGAGGCGATCTCCAGCCCGGACCCGGTCGTCCTGCTGATCGACGAGATCGACAAGACCGACCAGGAGTTCGAGGCCATGCTGCTCGAGATCCTGAGCGACTTCCAGGTCTCGGTCCCCGAGCTCGGCACGGTCCGCGCGAAGTCGCAGCCCATCGTGCTGCTGACGTCGAACAACTCACGCGAGCTGACCGAGGCGCTCAAGCGCCGCTGCTTGTACCTGTGGCTCGACTACCCGGGCGTCGAGGACGAACTCGCGATCGTGCGCCTGCACGCGCCGGACCTGAGCGAGACCGTCGCGCGCCGGCTCGTCGAGGTCGTCGGGATGGTCCGCGAGCTCGACCTGAAGAAGCCGCCGTCGATCGCCGAGTCGATCGACTGGGCGCGCGCGCTGCTGCTGCTCGGCGCCGACGACATCGACCAGGACACCTTCCGCGAGACGATGTCGGTCATCGTCAAGCACCGCACGGATCTCGACCTCGTCGCAGAGCGCGTCGGCGTGCGACTGGCGGCGTCGTCCCGTGGCTCCTCCTAGCGAGGACGATCCCCGCACGGGCGGCTTCGCCGCCAACCTCGTCCTGCTCGCGGAAGATCTCCGCAGCGAGGGCGTCGGGGCCGGCACGTCCGAGCTCATGGACGCGGTGGCGGCGCTGGGCGAGATCGCCTGGACCGTCCCGGAGGACATGCGCGAGGCGCTCGCCGCGACCCTGGCGAAGTCTCCGGAGGACCGGCGCAAGTTCGAGCTCGTCTTCGACCGCTTCCTGTTCCGGGCCTCCGAGGAGGCCGCGCTGGAGCAGAACGTCAAGGAGGGTGAGGAGGCGGCCGGCAACGCCAGTGGCGAGCAGGGCGCCTTCGACGAGGCCGACCTGCGCGACCGCATCAGCGAGGCGATCCGCGACGGCGACGAGGCCGCGATGCGCGACCTCGCACGCCTGGCCATCGCCGCGTTCGGCCAGCGCGGCCAGGGCTCGGGCGTGATCGGGGTCGACGTGCAGCGCATCCGCCGGTCACTCGGCCTGCGCACCGACCCACAGCCCGACGCGCCCGAGGGCGACCCCCGCCGCGAGGGGCTGCCACGCGAAGGCCTGCGCCGGTTCGAGCAGCTGCTCCGCCGTGAGCTGGAGCGCGGCGCGATCGAGCGCACGCAGCAGCTCCCGCCGTCGCGGCCGCTCTCGGACCTCGACCGCGGCCTGCCCGGCGGCCCGCTGCAGGACCTCGCCGGCGTGCACAAGGTCGTCGTCCAGCTCAAGCGCCGTCTCAAGACGCAGGGCCAGGAGAACCACGGGCGCAAGCGCAACACCCAGATCGACGTGCGCCGCACGATGCGCGCGTCGCTGCAGACCGGTGGCGTGCCGGTCGACCTGCGCTACCGCCCGGTCCGCCCGCGGCGCCCCGAGATCTTCGTGCTGTGCGACGTCTCGACGTCCGTCACGAGCGCCTCGGTCTTCTTCCTGTCGGTCATGCACGCCCTGCACGACTCGTTCCGCAAGATGCGGTCGTTCGTGTTCATCGAGCGGATCAGCGAGGTCACCGAGGTCTTCGAGCGCGAGCGCGACTTCAAGGCCGTCAACGAGGCGATCAGCCGCGACGCGGGCGTCGCGGACATCTCGGGCTACACCGACTACGGCCGCGTGTGGTCGGAGTTCCGCGAGAGCGTCGAGGACGAGCTGCACCCGCGCGCGACCGTCATCGTCCTCGGCGACGCGCGAACCAACGGCCGCGACCCGCGCGCCGACCTGTTCGCCGACGTCGCCGCCAAGGCGGGCCGGACCTTCTGGCTGAACCCCGAGCCACGCCTGTACTGGAACTACGGCGACTCGGTGATCTCGGCCTACGAGCCGTTCTGCCGGGCCTTCGAGTGCTGGACC
>JAEMSV010000249.1 GCA_016462625.1 Solirubrobacteraceae bacterium
GCGTGGGGGAGGGCTGGGTGGTTGCCTCTGCGGGGCCGGCGTGTCGCGTTGCGCAGGAGCTGGCCGTCTGGTCGTCGGAATTCGAAGCCGCTGGCCGTGGTGCGGACGGTGAAGCCGCCCTCGTGCAGGAGGCGGTGGTGGTGGGTGCAGAGGTGCACGAGGTTGTTCAGGTCGGTTCTTCCGCCGTCGGCCCAGTGTTGGATGTGGTGGGCGTCGACGAAGCGGTGGTGTGTGCAGCCGGGGAATCGGCAGCCGGCGTCGCGGGTGCGCAGCGCGCGGCGCAGCGCGGGCGGGATGCTCCGGGTCTTGCGGCCTACCGCCAGGGGCTGGCCGTCGCGTTCGGTGATCTGGACGGTGGAGGCGTCGCATGCCAGTCGCCGTGCGGTGGCCCGGGGGATCGCGGGTCCGCTGTCGAGCTCGCGTCTTCCCGTCGCGTGGTCGTTGCTGCAGTCGGTCTCGGCGAGCGTGTCGGCGTCGATGTGGACGACGATCTGTGTTCGGTCGCCTCCGGAGCGGCCGTGCTCGTGCTCGGCGAGGGCGTGGTCGGCGACGACGGCCAGCGCGTCGGCCCGGCGCGCGGCAGCAGGCGTGGGTGTTTCTGCGGAAGTCTCGGCGGCGTAGAGCTGTTCGGCTGCGATCTCGATGGCCTTCATCAGCAGCGCGCGCTGGTCGGCGGGCAGTCGTCCGCGGACGCGTAGTGCCCCGTCCTCGTCCCACTCCATCGACAGGAATCGCTCTTCGAGCACGCGCGCGGCGTCGGTCTCGACCTGGGCGGCCGATCGGTAGGAGCGCACGATTCGCTCGAGTTGCGCGGCGGTCGCGTTGCGCGCGAGCTTAACGAGTTCGTCCTCGCGTTCGACGTCCTCGACGCGCGTGAGCGCGCGGACCTTCGAGTAGGACAGCTCGCCGCGCGAGAACGCCTCTCGCACGAGCGGCAGGTCGGTCAGTCGTCGCGCCACGCGCACGTGCTCGCGCGCGGCTTGCGGTCCGACCGCGCACCGCCAGGACACCCACGCGGCACAGGACGAGCAGCCTTCCAGCGCCCAGCCTTCACGCCGGTCGAACTCCGCCACGAGTCCGAGCCAGCGGCACATCGCCGCCTCGATATCCGCTGCCAGCTCGGCGATCTGATCGCCCAGCGCCTCCACTGTCGGTGTCATCTCCCGCCCCTTTCGAATACGAACACATGTTCGCATTGCGGGCGGATGGAAACGGCGACAGTTTCCACGGAAACGCTTCCGCGGAAGCGTCGGTCACGTTACGGGCAGGACGCCCGACGCGGTCAGCGTCTGGCTGCCCGCGCGAACCGTCAGCTCGATGGCCAGACGGCTGCGCCCGGCGCGTCGCAGCCGCGCGCGCTGCGCTGCCGTCAGGCGCGCCTTGAGAACCGTCGCTGACGCCGCAGCGATCGGGAGTCGCTGGCTCGGCAGCCGGATCGCTCGCGTACCGCGACGGCCAAGACGCAGCGTGAGCCTTGCGTCCACGACGGCGCCGAGGCGCCCCGCGGCCAGGGCCAGGACGGGCGTGCCCTTTTTCGCGCGCGAGACAAGAGGGGCACCCGGCCGGCGGAACGCGGTGAGCGGGGCGACGGTGAGCTCGCGGACCTTGACCAGGCGGCCGGAGAGCGCGCGCTGTGCCAGCGCGCGGCGGTCGGGCTCGGCGCCCGGGAGCCCGCCATCGCCGCTGCCCCCGATTGCGCCGCCTCCGGGCGACGCGTCGCGGGGCGGGACCGCCCACGCCGGCGTGATCTCCCGCCCGCCCGTCGAGCGGGAGTCGGATCCGAACGCGTTGGTCGCGGTCGCCACGGTCCCGACCCGCGAGTAGTACCCCGTGTGAGCAGCATCGGGGACGTAGGTCGAGCCCGACGCGAACGCGGGCCCGCACGAATACCGCCCGCAGCCATGCCAGGTGTACGACACGCCGATCGACGGGCTCCCGAGCACGTCGACCACAGTTGCGGTGAGCGGGCGCCCTTCGATCGCCTCGCCGGTCACGTGCAGGTCGCCCTGGATCTGCGGGACCAGACCTTCGCAGTCCGGCGCGGCGTCGCCAGGGAGATCGATCCGCGCGACGTCGGGCCCGGAGCCGCAGGCCACCGACTCAGCCGTGCCGTCTCGGGCGTCCAGGTGGTCGGCACCGCCGTCCCCGAAGAGCTGGTCGATGTCCGTCTCGCCATTGGAGATCCAGCCGCCCAGAGAGTCCTGCAGGCGCTTTCCGTCATCGCCGCTGAGCTCATCGTCGCCCTCTCCGCCGTGCAGCTCGTCTGCGCCGCCGTCGCCGGCGAGCATGTTCGGCCCGGACGAGCCCACGAGTACGTCGGCGCCAGAGCCGCCTTCGACGGATTCGATGGACGTGAGCTTCAGGCCCTCGCCCGGCGCGCCGTTTCCGGTCGTGCTGGCGCCGGGCTCGGGGAGCGTCGCGTGCACGCCGACTGTGTACGGCTGGTAGCCGCTGAAGCTGAGGCGGTCCTCGTCGGTGCCGCCATCGATGGCGTCGCCCGCGGCGCCGCCGGGAACGGGTGAGAAGAGGTCCGCGCCCGGGCCTCCGTCGAGGATGTCAACGCCGCGCGACCCGTGCAGCCAGTCGTCGCCGCTGCCGCCCTGCGCGGACAGGGGGATGCCGGGCTCGCCCTCGCGCACGTACAGGAAGTCTTTGCCGCCTTCACCGCGGAAGTCCATCGCGGTCACACCCGAGCAGACCCGGCGCATGGTGTCTGCGCCGGTGCATCCGGACAGGCTGACGTCAGCCGCCTCCACGGTCACGGCGCCCGCGTGGACCTCGAGCACGATGCCGTCGTCGGCCCCGTCACCGTGGAGCAGCAGCGTGCCGCCTGCGACGGAGAGGTGCACGTCGGCCTGCGACGCCGGCGCGAGCGCACCGATCAGCGCGCAGGTGAGGATCAGTGATCGAAGAATGCTGCGCAAGGACCCGGACCATACGCGACTGCGGCGATCCGGGTCCCGCGGATCAGGCGTTACCCGCGAGGGCTGGGTCGTCCTCCGACTCGACCGCGCCGTCCGGCGGCTCGGTGTCGAGCTTCTCGAAGTTCTCGACGATCTTGGTCGGGTCGGCCGGCGTGTCCTTGATCAGGGCGTCCGACGGAGCGACGTCGCGGATCCGGCCCGACTTCATCGAGAAGTACTCGGCCTGCGGGTGGTGGGCGATGATCGCGACCGTCGACTGCTCCGGCTCGATCGCGTGCTCGCCGCTCAGACGCAGCCCGATCTGCGGGGCGTCGAGGACGGCGAACAGCTTGTCGTGCTCGCTCTGGTCCGGGCACGCCGGGTAGCCCCAGGCGTAGCGGCGGCCCTGGCCGAGATCGATGCCCAGATCCATGCGGACCTTCGCGTGCAGCCACTCCATCATGCCCTCGGCCACCTGCGTGCCGAGGCCGTGGGTGAACAGCTGCTCGGCGAACTCGCCGTCCTTCTCCAGGCGCGCCATGCGCTCGGTGACCTCTTCGCCGGC
>JAEMSV010000250.1 GCA_016462625.1 Solirubrobacteraceae bacterium
CCTGGAGGACCTTGTCGCCGACGTCGTGGCCGTGCTCGTCGTTGACGCGCTTGAAGTGGTCGAGGTCCGCGAGCAGGATGCTGATGGGCCGGTCGACGGCGAGCTGGGCGAGCGCCGGAATGCGGGCGTCGAGGGCCGCGCGGTTCAGCGTGCCCGTGAGCGGGTCGGTGATGGCCGCGATGCGATGTTCACGCGCCGAGCGCCCCATCGCTTCGCCGACGAGCGCCTGGCCGATGATCAGCGCGACCGGGAACGCGAGGATGAATGGGTTCTCCATGACCTCGGACCACCCGAGTCCGAGCCCGACCAGCAGCGCCATGACGACCGCCAGGCCGCCGAGCAGGACCGCGCCGAGGCGGGAGAACCCGGCTGTGGCGCCCAGGACGACGAAGCCCAGCATCGGCAGCGCGAACAGCGCGAGCGGCTGCGTGAGGGCGATCGCGGCCCCGACGACGACGATGATGAGCGCGAGCCCGGCGAACGCGCCGTACTCAGGGCGCCGCGCGGTCGGCATGTGCTTGGTCGTGTACTCCCAGAAGACTGCGGCGATGACGGCCGGGATGACGGGCCAGAAGCCGATCCAGTACCCGCCGACGACGAGCATCCCGACGAGCAGGAGCGTGTTCAGCTGGCTGGGCACGCGGGTCCGCTCGAGCGCGTCGACGCCGTGGGCGCGGGCGACCGCGTTCGGGATCAGCCAGCTGCTGTCGTCGGCCTCCTCGAGGCGGACCTCCCAGCCGTCGCGTGCCCCTGGGGCCTGCTGCGCCGCGCCCGCGCGGCGATCGGCGTCATCGGAGCGGACGACCGCTGGCCCGATCGGCGCGAGCGCGGAGCTCACGCGGTCGCGGCCTGCCTGCTTGGCCTCGTACAGCGCGGCGTCGGCCTGCCCGAACAGCTGCGCGAAGTCGAACCCGGTGGCGCCGGCCGAGACGGAGACGCCCAGGGACGCCGTCACCCGCACGTCGTCGACCCGTTCTCCGCGCACTCGCTCACGTAGGCGTTCGGCGCAGGCGATCGCGGCGCCCGGAGAGGTGCTGGACAGCAGAACGACGAACTCCTCGCCGCCGAAGCGGAAGACGGCGCCGTCGGCGCCGACCTCGGTGCGGAGCCGTCGGCCGACCTCGGCGAGGACGGCATCACCGACCGCGTGGCCGTGCTCGTCGTTGATGGTCTTGAAGTGGTCGAGGTCGGCGACGATCAGCGCGACACGCTCGCCCGTGACCCGCGCCTGGAGCGCGATCTCGTTCGCGCGGGTCTGCAGCGCGACGCGGTTCAGCAGGCCGGTCAGCGGGTCGACCATGGCGGTGCCGCGGGACACCATCTCGCTGTCGCGGGCGCCGATGCCCGCGAGCATGCTCGCCAGGATCAGCACCATCGGCAGGAGGACGATCGGCGGGTAGGCGCTGACCTCGTCCCAGGCCACGAGAACCCCGGTGATGCCCATCATCCCGATGACGAGGAACGCGCCGGCGACGGCCACGCGGCGATTGACGACCATCGACATGCCCAGCATTGGGAACATCGTGATCGCGAAGAGGTACGCACGCGGCCCGTCGGCGAGGGCGATCGTGACCATGATCATGAGCTCCGCGAAGGCCCATGCGGCGATCAGCGCCAGCTCGGGACGGCGCTGGCGCGCCATGCCCGTTGTGGAGACGGCGTAGCCGATCACTGCGGCGAGCAGGGGGAGCTCCGCGACCCAGCCGTACACCGGCAGGGCGACGATCGCAGGGATCAGCAGCAACGCCAGCGCGAGGGCGAACGGGGTCCGGAGGCGCAACATGACGTCGTACATCCGCTCGCGCTCAGCCGCGTCGAATGAGAGGAAGCGGGTCACGTCTCCTTCGGATATCGGCACGGAGGGTCTCGGATTCCAGTGTTCGCGGTATGAATTGAGTGGCTTGTCCAGGCGTCGGGGCGCCGACGGGCTGCTTCACTGATGGGGTGGACATCCGCATCGAGCCCTACGCCCCGGAGCACCACGACGGGGTGCTCGCGCTGTTCTCGGCCGAGCGCTGGCTGACGCTGATCGAGGACCCCGAGCGGACCGCACGGGCCCTCGTCGCGCCGGGCTGCACCACGCTGGTGGCCCTCGATGGTCCGGACGACCAGGTCGTGGGGGCCATCTGGATGCAGAGCGACGGCGAGATCCAGGCCCACGTGTCGGCGATCACCGTCGCGGAATCCCACCGCGGGCAGGGCCTCGGCCGGGCGCTCATCACCTCGGCGCTGGATCGGACCGGGGTCGGGCGGGTCGACCTCATCTCGGTCGCCGACGAGTTCTACGGGAAGATGACCGAGCGCCGCTTCCAGGGCTTCCGGATCACGCGGGGCGACGTCGGCCTGAAGTGAGGGCTACTCGGCTCGGTCGGCGAGCCAGGCGCGCAAGCCGTCCGGCAGCTCGGGAGCCTGGGCCGCTAGCGCGGCCAGGCCGTGATCGAGAAGCACCGCGTCGGCCACGAGGCGGATCGTGACGCCGTGGTCGGGGACGTGGAGCACCTTGATGCCGTCGCCGGCCTGGAGGGTCCCGGGCTCGAGGATGCGCAGATAGGCGCCGGGACGCGAGGCCTGGGCGAAGCGCTTGAGCAGCTTCGGGTCCTCGAGGTGCAGGCCGAGCTTGAAGCAGGGCTGCCGGGGCTGGCAGACCTCGAAGAGGACGGAACCGATGCGCCAGCGCTCGCCGATGATCGCGTTCGTGCAGTCCATGCCCGCCGTGGTGAGGTTCTCACCGAACGCGCCGGGCCACAGGTCTCGGCCCAGCTGTCCGGCCCACCAGGCGGTGTCCTCGCTCGCATACGCGTACACGGCCTTGTCGGGGCCGCCGTGCACCCGCAGGTCGGCCTGCTCGTCGCCCGCGACGTTCACGCCCTCGACGCGGTGCGGCCCGGGCGCCTCGCGCTTGTCGATCGAGCTCATCACCGGACGGCTCTTGCGCACGCCGATCTGCTTCGGCGTGCCGACGTTGACCGAGACGACCTCGGGGCTGCTCACCGTGGCGCTGAGAGGGTCAGCGTTGTGGACGCGGTGCTCGACTGTCCCGCGGCGTTGCGCAGCGTGACCGTGACCTTCGTCCTGATCTTGCGGTTGAGGCGCAGCGTCGCGTAGGTCTTCTTCGAGAGCCGGCCCTTGACGGTCACCTTGCCAGCGGCGGGCACGGTGAACGGCGCGCGCAGGAGGGTGAGCTTGCGCTTGGCGGCGATCTTGACCTTCGCGGTGCTGGCGAACGTCGCGGTGCCCGTGGTCCCGGCGGGGGCGAGGAAGGTGAAGGTGAAGCGGCGCTCGCGGTTGACTCCTGCGGAGGTCTTCGAGCCGGTGAAACGGGCCGTCGCGAGCGGGGTGGAGGTCGCGCCGCCCGTGCCACCCGTCGGCGGGCCGCCGCCGGTCGCGGGCGGGTCGCCGGCGGGCGGGGTCCCGCCTCCGCCACCACCAGGCGCGGGCTCATAGGTGATCGTGATGGAGGG
>JAEMSV010000251.1 GCA_016462625.1 Solirubrobacteraceae bacterium
GCGGTGGAGCGGCGGTGCTGACCGACGGTGCGCGGCAGGGCGGGGGCGGCGGCTGGTGGCAGGACGATCCCGGGGACACCGACCCCGGCTGGGCCAAGGTCGAGTGGGGCTCCGCGCAGGAGCTGAGCAAGGTGGTGCTGCGGATGCCCGTCGCGGACGGGGGCTCCTACACGCTGCCGGATCGCACCCACGGTGAAGCGGTCCTGCAGTTCTGGGACGGCGACTCGTGGGAGACCATCGACGCCGACGACAACCCGATCGACGAGTGGATCGTCCCGACAACGGACGACGGGTCGCAGATCAAGACCTTCGAGTTCGATCCCATCTCGACCACGAAGATCCGCTTTCTCGAGATCGAGGGCAACGCGTATGGGCATGCCGGTCTGGAGGAGATCGAGGCGTATCCCCCTCCGCCTCCTCCGCCGCTGACGGAGGACACGAACCTCGCGCTGCCCGCCAACGACGGCGAGGTCACGGCGTCCTCGACAGCCTCCGGCGCGGGCGACCCCGAGACGCTGAACGACGGGACGCAGCAGGGAGGCGCATCGGGCTGGTGGGCGGACGACCCGATCGGCCCGGAGCCCGCGTCGGCTGAACTGGCCTGGCCGACCGAGCAGGCCGTCGACAAGCTGGTCCTCCGCATGCCGGTGACGGGCGCGTCGTCGGGCGATCGCACCTTCGGCGAGCTGGTCGCGGAGTACTGGGACGGTGACTCATGGGAGGAGATCGCCGCGTCCGGTAATCCGATCGAGGACTGGGAGGCGCCCACGACCGAGGACGGCTCGGAGGTCAAGACGCTCGAGTTCGACGAGATCTCGACGACGAAGATCCGCGTGTCGTTCACCGAAGGCAACGCGAACAGCGACGCGTGGCTGGAGGAGATCGAGGCGTACGGGCCGGCGACGTGCCCTCCGCAGGCGGACACGAACTACGCGCTGGTCGGAAACGGCGGGGAGGTCACGGTCTCGTCGCTTTGGACGTATAGCGGCGCGCCCGGAACGCTGAACAACGGCGTTGACCAGGCGGGCGGGATCTGGCAGGACCACCCATCGGGCGAGAAGCCCGCGTGGGCGCAGGTCACATGGGGTTCGGAGCAGACGCTGAACCGGATCGGCCTCAGGGTTCCAATCATCTGGGGTGGGGCCAGCGTCGGCGAGCTGACGTTCGGCGAGATCGTGGTCCAGTTCTGGGACGGCGATTCGTGGGAGGACATCGATGCCGCCGGAAACCCGATTGAGGACTGGCTGATGCCGACCATCGACGACGGATCCCAGGTGAAGTCGTTGAGCTTCGACCCGATCGCGACGACCAAGATCCGGATCCGCTTCAACGAGGCGAACTCTTCCGGTGACGCGGCATTCGAGGAGATCGAGGCGTACGGGCCGACCGCCTGACGTGAGTCCGGGGGCGGAGCCGCCGGCTTCGCCCCCGGATCTGCGGGTTCGAGGGGGCCCCTCTTGGACGCTTGTCCAACATACGCGATTTCGTCGAGTTTGGAGCGTCGGCGGTCGATAAGAGGGCGTGATGTCCCTCCGGGAGATCTTCGCGACGACCGAAGTCGAACGGCTGCGCCAGGTCCAGAACGAGAAGCTGGTCCGCCCAGCCGCGCAGCGGCATGTCGCGATGTGCGTGATCGTGATGATCGCCGTGATCCTCACGGAGCCGCGCGGTGTGATCGTCGCCGGCGGGGTGACGGTCACGATCGCCTTCGTCGTGATCATGCTCGTCCAGTGGTTCCTCGGTCGGTCGAGCAACGCCGGGTTCTGGATGGCGATCGAGAACATCGTCATCGTCACGACGATCGGCGCCGCCACGGCCGTCACCGGGGGGTTGGAGAGCCCCGCCGTGCCCGTCTTCACCGTGATGGCCGCGTTCATCGGCATCCGCTTCGAGGGGACGCTCTCGCGGCTGCTGCTCGTGATCCTCTCGATCAACGCGCTGGCCGGCGTTCTGATCGCCGATCCGGCGGCGTTCACCGAGCAGCCGGGCCTGCTCTCCAGCTGGATCGTCGCGTGCATCGCGATCTGGATCGCCACGACGGCGGTCGGGCACTCCGAGCGGGCAGCCCGAAGTGACGCCATCAAGGACGCACTCACCGGGCTGCTGAACCGCAAGGCCTTCGAGCTGCGGCTCGCCAACCTCGAGCGCCAGGCCGCCGCCGGCACCCGGCCGGTCGCGATCCTCATGTGCGACCTCGACGGCTTCAAGAACATCAACGACACGCTCGGCCATGACGAGGGCGACCAGGTGCTGCGTCGCGTCGCCGAGAGCCTGAGCGCGAGCGCGCGCAGCACCGACCTCGTCTACCGGCTCGGCGGTGACGAGTTCGCGGTCGTCCTCGACGGGGCGTCCCCGGACGACGCGTGCGACGTCGGGGAGCGGCTGCGCGAGGGCATCGAGACGCGGTTCGCGGACGCTCCGAAGGTCACGCTGTCTGTCGGCGTCGCCAGCGGCCGCGGGGTCCGGCTGCAGCTCCACGAGGTCAAGACGGTGGCGGATCGGGCCCTGTACGAGGCCAAGCGGTCTGGGCGCAACGCGGTCGTCTGCGCGTCCGCCGCGTAGGAAAACCGCCCTTCTCCCTAGAATCCAGAGGGCATGCGCCGCCGGATCGGTCCCGCGGCCTTTCCCCTCCACCGCCATTCGCTGCCGCAGCTGCTGGTGGACGGGGTACTGGTCGCCGTCGCCTACCTGCTCGCCTACGAGCTGCGCTTCGGCGATCTCACAGGTGGGGTGCCCCCTCGCTTTGAGGACCTGCGGCAGGACACGATGGTGCCGCTGATCGTCGGCACGCTGCTGGTCTTCGTCGCGTTCCGCATGTACCAGAAGTGGTGGCGCTACTCGACGAACCGCGATCTGTTTGCGGTCGGCCAGGCGGTGCTCGTCTCGGCGATCGGGCTCGCGGCGTACGTCGCCGTCGTCAAGCCCACGGAGTGGAAGGGCATCGCGGTCACGATCCCGTCTGGAGTCGTCGTCCTCTACGCGCTGCTCTGCCTGGCGCTGGTCGGTGGCGCACGGGTGGTCGCGCGGATGTTCCACGAGCGTCCGATCCGCGGATTCCGGCCCCGCCCGGACGCGCGTGGCCTGCTGATCGTCGGCGCCGGCGACGGCGGGCGGCTCGTCTTGCGGGAGATCATGCGCAACCCCGACCTGAAGCTCCGGCCCGTCGGTTTCGTCGACGACGACCCGACCAAGGCCGGCCTGCGGATCGACGGCGTGCGCGTGCTGGGGACCACCGAGCAGCTGGCTCGGGTGCTGGACGAGGCCGAGCCCGACGAGGTCACGATTGCCATCCCCTCCGCGCCGGGCGTCGTGCGCGCGCGCGTGGTGAAGGCCTGCCGCGACCGGGGAATCCCCGTCCGGACGCTGCCGACGGTCTTCGAGCTACTGCAGGGCGAGGGCCGCTACGTCAAGCAGGTGCGCGACGTGCAGGTCGAGGACGTCCTGGGCCGCGAGCCCGTCGT
>JAEMSV010000002.1 GCA_016462625.1 Solirubrobacteraceae bacterium
GGACGGGGCGCCAGCGCCAGGAGCCGATGGGGGTGGTGGTAGACGTCGTCGGTGGGGAGGCGGTCGACGGTCCAGCCGGCGCCCGTCCAGACGCGGGTCTTCCGGGCGTCCTCCTCCTCGAAGTGAAAGCTCGGGCCGTCGAGCTCGATGATGCGCTTGCCGTCGTCCCAGCTGAGGTCCGCCTCTTCGCCGGCCCGTTTGACGTTGATGGCGGGCGCCTCGATCCCGGCGGCGTCGAGCATGGCGAGGGCAAGCAGCTCGGCGTCGCTCTTGGTCCGGCGGGCCGGGAGTTTCGCGTAGCGCTCGGTGAGCCGACGCAGGCGGACGACGTGTCGGGCTCCGCGGTGGCGGGCCGTGATCATGCGGAGCGCCGGGCCGTCCACCCACTTCGAGCGCAGGGCGTCTCGGACGAGCCGGTCGGCCGTGGTCGCGTCGTTGACGGCGTTCAGATCGAGGACGGTACGTGCCGGACTCGTGACGAGCAGCCCGTTGACGCGGATGAGGTCGCCTGCGAGCGTCGATGACCGCGCGATGACGAGCGGGCCGTGCTGGATCCGCCCGCCGGTTCCCGGGCGCACGATGTACTCCGCGGCGCCCCGTCGCTCGTAGAACTCGAAGAGGAGCCCGGCGCTCGGGCCGTGCAGGGCCGATCCCGGATGGCTGAGGATGGCCGCCCACCAGCGCTGCCAGTCGGTCAGCGGGCCGTCCCCGGTGAGGTAGACGCCGTCGTGGATCCGGCGCAGCGGTGCGGTGAAGTGCCGGATGGCATCGTCGGACCAGCCGGAGGCGACCAGCTGCCAGACGGCGATCACGCTGTGTTGGAAGGCGAGGAGCGGATGTGTGCGGGCCATGCCCGGACTAGCCGGCAGCGCCCCGAAACTCGCCCCACCGCCGAACGTTGATATTCCGGGGTCAGGGCCCCGGAATTTCCACGTTCGGCTACGGCAGACGGACGGGGCGCGTCGTCCGGCGGGTGCCGCGGCGGTCGCGCACGCCGAGGCAGGCGACGCTGCCGCGCGGCACGTTCCGGACCCGGAAGGTCGTCCGCGAGCGGCCCGGGACGTACACCCGCGCACGCCGCGCCCCTCGGCAGATGCGCCCGATCGGCGACCGGCCGCGCTTGCTCACGCGCACATCGGCCTCCAGCCCGAAGCGCTCGGCGTTGCGGACGGTCGCGCGCAGCACGCCCGCGCGTCGCGACAGGCCGGTGAGCGAGACCTTCGCCGCGCCCCGGAACCGGGTGTGCACGAGCTGGGTGCCCGGGCGCGTGCGGAGTGCCTGCCACGCCGGCACCCCCACGGTCCGGAAGGTCCGTGAGACTCGGTAGCCGCTCCGGCGCGCGCCCTGGAGATCCACGGTGTACAGGTAGTCGCCCTGCGCGGATTCGCCGCGGGCCGTCCCCGTGAGCATGAGCATCTTCGAGCCGTCGGGTGAGGGAACGCCGTAGCGGGGCGCAGGCGGATTGAGGCGCCTGTTGGGCAGCGCCTGGACGAGCGGCGTCACCGACACCGCGCCATTGCCGCGGCTGATCCGGAACACGAAGCGGCCGAGGTTCTCGTCGTCGGCGTACAGGCCGTACGGCACCACGTCCTGCGGGTTGCCGAACGTCCCGGTGATCCCCGCCGTCGTGAGGACCTCGTTGCCCGTCCACGCCGGGATCCCGCGCGCGGCGCCCTGCGCCAGCCACGTGCGCCAGCCGTCGCAGATGTCCGGCGCGGTGTTGCAGGGCCGCCACTGCAGCATCTCCGACAGCGTCCACGAGCACGTGACAGGACCGCCGGTGATCGCGACGGTGCAGACCACCGGGATGAAGTCGGCGCCGGTCCGGCGGAAGGCGACCAGGCGGCCGTCCGGAGAGACCGCGGGAGCGCTGTCCTGAACGACCGACGTCACCGGCGCGTCCGAGAGCCGCCGGGGAAAGTCCGGGCCGTCGTTGCCGACCCAGAT
Organism: Solirubrobacteraceae bacterium; assembly: GCA_016462625.1. The sequence goes on from JAEMSV010000002.1 coordinate 1,948, forward strand.
CGACGTGCGCACCTCGCCCGGCCGCCGGCCGGTGAACGCCATGGTCCGCCCGTCCGGCGCCCAGCTCGGATCCTCCGCGCTGAGCTCCCCGGGCCGGAAAAGGGCCAGGCGCCGCTGGTTGCTGCCGTCGGGCCGCATCGTCCAGATCTCCCGCCGGTGCGCGATCACCCGCGAGAACGCGACCCGCTGCCCGGGCCCGGCGTCGGGCCGGGAGACGTCGGGGTCGCCGTCGAGCCCGGGGTTGCGGGTGAGCCGCTCGGGCTCACCGCCGGCGGGATCCATGGAGTAGATCTCGCCTAGCGGGTCATCCTCGTTCGTCTCGAAGAAGATCCGGCCGTTGTAGAGGGGGATCGGGGCGGACGGTGTCGTCCCGTTCGGCAGCGCCGGCCCCCCCGGCGGCTGCCAGACCACCGGCGGCGCGCCCGTCCCCGCCCACGACGGCTTGCGCTGCCCGTAGCCGCCGCCGCTCGTCAGCGGCGTCAGCACGTCGTCCGCCGTGGCCCACGCGCCGTCGGGCCCGCGGCCGTGGCGGGCGATCCGGGAGTTCCCCGTGAGCGTCGTCACGGCGATCGCGTCGCCCGCGGGTGAGAACGACGGCGAGCTGAGCGCCCCCGGGAGCCGGACCCCCGCGCCGCCCGGCGGGCCGACCTCGACGTGGGTCGTGCCGGCCTCGATCACGTCGTAGGCGAGCAGCGAGCCGTCGGGGGACCAGTCGGGGTGGGCCGAGCTCGCGGGGCCCACGGGCACGGAGACCTGCGTGGCGCGCGCGACGGTGTGCACGCGGGTGTCGCCGCCCTGAGTGCGCGTGTAGGCAACCGTGCTGTCGTCGGGCGAGAAGGACGGGGACGCGATCGACGCCGGGCCGACGTAGAGCGCCTCGACGGCCGCCGGGTTCGCGGGCTCGATGATCTCCAGACGCGAGATCCCCCCGTCTGAGACGACGTACGCGAGGTGCGTCCCCCGCGCGCTCCACGCCGGTGACGACTCGCTCTGCAGCGGCGTGTTCGTGACCTGGGTCGGCGTGCCGCCGCCCGACGGGACGGTCCACAGCTCGTTGCTCCGGGAGAACGCGACGGTGGACCCGTCCGGGGAGATGGCCGGGTCGGAGCCGGTCGGCCCCGGCAGGATCGTCTCGACGTTCCCGCCGCTCGGCAGGATCCGCGCGATCGCACCCTCAGGCCGTGTGTAGTCGGCGAAGTAGATCGGGCCGGCGGTCCCGGGGGGAGTCGCGGCGGCGGACGCAGGCGCGACGGCCAGCGCGAGGGTCGCGAGTGCGACGCGTCTCATGGTTCCCATGGTGCGCCCGGGTAGGGTCCCGCCGCGACCGTGAGGCACCGAGATGTCTGACCTTCTGGTGGACAGGGAGCGCGAGCTGGCACGGCTCGACGCCGCGCTGCAGGGCGCCCGCATCGGGGCGGGAGCGGCGATCTGCCTGCGCGGACCCGCCGGCATCGGCAAGACCACGCTGCTGGACGCGATCGCCGATCGCGCGCCCGGGCTGGTCCTGCGCGCCGGAGGCGGCCGGCTGGAGCGAGACCACCCGCTCGGCGCGGTGCTGGAGCTCGTGGAGCCCGTCCTGGACGACCCGGCTCCCGGGATCGCGGCGGCGGCGGGCCCCGGGCTCATCGCGCTGGCATCGGGCGCCGGCGCGGCCGCGTCGATCCTGCCGCCCGCCGACGCGCGCATGACGATCGACCACGGTCTCCGGCGCCTCCTCGCGGCGCTCGGGCGTGAGCAGCCGGGCTGCCTCGTCCTGGTCGACGACGTCCACTGGCTGGACTCCGCGTCGGCGCGCGCGCTCGCGCACGCCACCCGCGCGATCACCGACGGCGGCGTGCTGCTCGTCTGCGCCGCGCGGCCGGAGGCCGAGGACGATCCGGCCGCCCGCGAGCTGCTGCGCCGTACGGAGATCCTCGAGCTCACCCCGCTGAGCCCCACGGGCATCGCGACCCTGGCCGTCCGCGCGCTCGACCAGGACGACGCCGGGGATCTCGCCCCGTCGCTCGAGGCGCAGACCGGCGGCAGCCCGCTGCTCGTCACGCGGCTGCTCGCCGACCTGCACCGCGCGGGCACCCCGGTCGACGCGGCCACCGTACGCACCGCCCGCCCTCCTGAGATCGCCGACGCGGTCGCCGCGCGGCTGGACGAACTTGGCGGCCCGGCCACGCGCCTCGCCGTCGCGGCGGCGGTGCTCGGGGACGAGACCGCGCTGCTACGGCGCGCGGCCGCGCTCGCCGACCTCCCCATCGACGAGGCGGCGCGCCTCGCCGCCCGGCTCGCGGCCGCCGACCTCCTCGCCCCCGGCGAGCCGCTGCGCTTCGCCCACCCGCTCGTGGCCGCGGCGACGCTCGACCGCCTGCCCGAGACCGCGCGCACTGCCGCACACCTACGTGCCGCGCGGATCCTCGACGGCGACGGCGCCCGGCCGGCCGTGATCGCCGCCCGGCTGCTCGCCGCCACGCCGTCGGGCGAGGCGTGGGCCGTCGCCGCGCTGCGCACCGCCGGCGAGGAGGCACTCGCGCAGGGCGACCCCGCCGCCGCCGCCCGGCTGCTGCGCCGCGTGCTCGAGGAAGGGCCCGACCCGGCCACGCGCGCGGCGATCGCGTTCCCGCTCGCGCGCGCCGCGGCATTCGCCAACGACCCCGACGCGGCGGAGCGGATGGAGGACGCGCTCGCGTGCGCCCCGAACGCGGTCGCACAGGTCGCCGTGCTGCTCGACCGCGGCGACGCCCTCGTGGCCTCGGGCCGGCCCGCCGACGCACGCTCGGTGCTGGACCGCGCGCTCGAGCTCTCCGGCGACGGCGACGTGCCGCCCGAGCTGCGGGCCTACGCGGTCGTCACCGCGCACACCGCAGCGTGGGTCCACGGCCGGCCCTACGAGACCGACCGATCCCCGCCGCCCGACGAGCAGGTGGCCGCCGCCCGCGAGCTGGTCCGTGCGGCGACCCTGGCGCTGACCGGCACGGGGAGCGACGACGAGATCGCGGGCGCCGCCATCGGCGGGCTACGGACGCTGACCGGAATGGCGTACCTCGGCAGCGCTTTCCTCGCGACGATGGCCCTCGGCGCCACCGACCGCCTCGACGACCTCGCGGCGCTGCTCACCGCCGGCGCCGAGTGGGCGGACGAGGTGGGCTCGCCGCTGGCCACGGGCTCCTGGGAGGGCGGCTTCGGGATCCTCGCGGGGTGGGTCGGCGACCTCGACGCCGCGGTCCGCCACTCCGAGCGCGCGATCGCCCTGGAGGCCGAGGGCTGGGATCGCCATGCACCCGCGGTCCGGGCGACGCTGGTCAACGCCCGGCTCGACCGGGGCGACCTCGCCGCCGCCCGGCAGGTCGCCGGGCACGACGGCGCTTGGGAGCGCCGGATCGACCATCCCTCGTTCCTGCACGCCCGCGCCCGCACGCAGTCCGGCGATGAGGCCATCGCGACCCTGCGCGCGGCAGGCGCGGAGGCGGAGGCCATCGGCGCGCGCAGCCCAGCGCTCCTGCCGTGGCGCGCGGACCTCGCGCTCGCGCTCGACCGGCGCGCCCCCGATGAGGCGCTCGCGCTCGCCGAGGAGCACCTCCGGCTCGCCGACACGCTCGGCACGCCCCGGGCCCGCGGCGTGGCCCTGCGGACCCTCGGGCTCCTCCGTCGCGACCCGGAGACGCTGCGGGAAGCCGTGGCGCTCGTCGCCGTGTCACCAGCCCGCCTCGAGCACGCCCGTGCCGAACTCGCCCTCGGCGAGGTGCTGCGGCGCGGCGGGCACCGCATCGACGCCCGTCAGCACCTCCGCTCCGCGATGCTGCGCGCCGAGACCTGCGGGGCTGCGGCGGTGGCCCACCGCGCGCACGAGGAGCTGCGCGCAGCAGGCGGGCGCGACCGTCGCGGCGCCGGTGACGGGCTCACCCCCGCGGAGCTGCGCGTCGCCGAGCTGGCGGCCGCCGGGCACAGCAATCCGGAGATCGCCGAGACCCTGTTCCTCGGCCGCCGGACGGTCGAGATGCACCTCTCGCGCGCCTACCGCAAGCTGAACATCACCGGCCGGGGCGAGCTGGCAGCCGCCCTGACCGCGCGCGTCACTTGACGACGAGCTCGCAGTTCTTCGTCTTGTCCTTCTTGTCCTTGCGGATCCGATCGAACCCCGGGCCGCAGTCCGCCTTGTCGGCCATGCCGCCACGGATGTTCACGTAGTCGTCGCCGGGGCCGGCGAACAGCCGGTCGATCCCGAACCCGCCGGTCATCGCGTCGTTGCCGAAGCCGCCGAACAGGAGGTCGTTGCCGCGATCGCCCGTCATCTCGTCGTCGCCGTCCTCGCCGTAGAGGCGGTCATCGCCCTTGCGGCCGAAGATGCGGTCGTTGCCGGCGCCGCCCTTGATGCGGTCGTTGCCGAGACCACCGTCGAGGTCGTCGGCGCCGCCGAGGCCTTCGATGAAGTCGTTGCCCGCGTTGCCGACGAGCGTGTCGCCGTCGCTGCCGCCGCGCATGTGGTCGTCGCCGGTGCCGCCGTTCTTCGACGGCTGATCCAGGCGGGACGCGATCTCGGTCAGCGCCGCCACGGCGCGCGGCCCGGCCGCTGCGACCGCCGGGATCTGAGCGACGTCGACGCGGCCGTTGAACCGGTTGTCGCGGGCACTCGGGTCACCGATGACCACCTGCTCGCAGTCCTCGATCGCGTTTGGTCCCTTGCCGGCCTTCTCGTAGTCGGTCTCGACGTAGGCGATGTCGAAGCCCTCGCCGCAGTAGAGGTTGTCCGGCTCGGTGCCGCCGTACAGCAGGTCGTCGCCGGGACCACCGTAGAGGCTGTCCGGCGCGCTGCCGCCGATCAGCGTGTCGTTGCCGGCCTCGCCGTAGAGGCCATCGGGTCCGCTGCCGCCGTTGACCGTGTCGTCGCCATCGCCGCCACGGACGTTGCCGTCCCGGCCGCGGTTCGCGTGGATGTAGTCGTTGCCGGGGCCGCCGTCGAACAGCCGGTCGTCGCCGAAGCGCTGCTCGACGATGAAGTCGTCGCCCTCGCCGCCGTACTGGGCGTCGTCACCGTCGCCGCCGTCGAGGACGTCGTTGCCCTCGCGCCCGTAGAGGATGTCGTTGCCCGAGTCCCCGTGCAGCTCGTCGTTGCCGCCTCGGCCGTCGATGTAGTCGTTGCCAGTCTCGCCGCGGATGACGTCGTCGCCGGCGCCGCCGAAGAGCCGCTGGGCCTGCCCGACCGCGACCGCGGCCGGGATCAGCAGCACGAGGGCGATGGCGGCGAGTGCGATCCGGCGCATCACACGACGCCCTCGCGCGTGCTCGGGACGAGCACGGCGGACATCGCGGCCGGATGGACCCCGAGGCCCTCCGCACCCTGCGTTCCCCGTGGCGTCGTCATTGACGCCGTCAGCACTTCCGCTTCATCCCAAGACACCGGAGTTTTGGATTTCATCAGATTCTCGCCCGCGAGCAAAGCTCCGGCGACGACCGTCTCAGGCACGGGCACCAGCCGGCGGCGGCGCCCGAGGGCGCGCAGCTGCAGCCCGACCAGCTCGCGCTGGGTCAGCGTCTGGGGGCCTGCGAGCTCGTGGCGCTGCCGCTTCTCGGGCGCATGGAGCGCGGCGATCACGCAGTCGGCGACGTCGTCGGCCCAGATCGGCTGGAACTCCGCGTGCCCCATGCCGATCAGCGGCATGACGGGGGCGAAGAGGGTCGAGCGGCCGATCAGGCGCAGGGAGCGATCGTGCTCGCCGTAGATCAGCGACGCGCGGAGGATGGCCGTCTCCAGCGAGCTCTCCTCGATCACGTGCTCGGCGAGCGCCTTCGCGCGCAGCAGCCGCGTGCGGTGCCGGGGGCTCGCCCCGAGGCCCGAGAGGAACACGAAGCGCCGCACGTTGGCGCGCTCCGCCGCCCGGACCATGCGCCATGTGGCGATGCTGTTGAGCTCCTCGATCGAGCCGGCGGGCTGGTCCCGCGCAGACGCGGCCAGGTGGATGACGGACGACACGCCCCGCATCGCATTGCGGAACGAGGGCGGGTCCGCGAGGTCTCCGAGGGCGAGCTGCACGCGGACGCGCTGCTCCCCCAATCCGCGCGGATCACGGACGAGGCAGCGAACCGGCTCCCCCGCTGCGACCAGGCGGCGCAGGACGGCGGTTCCGACCAGTCCGGTGGCGCCGGTCAGCAGGATCACGGAGGCGGAGCCTAGAAGAAGCGATGGCGCACTCCCCGTCTTGGGCCGCGCCGACTACTATTCGGCGTTCCCCAGGGATCAAACGCTTTCTCGCCCCCCGCGGGCGACGCACGCAAAGGAAAGGCACATGGCCTACGTCATCGCGGAGCCGTGCATCGGCCAGAAGGACAATTCGTGCACCGAGGTGTGCCCGGTCGACTGCATCCACCCGACCCCGGATGAGCAGCCCGAGTACGACAAGGTCGAACAGCTGTACATCGACCCGGAAGAGTGCATCGACTGCGATGCCTGCGTCGAAGCCTGCCCGGTGGACGCCTGCTTCGCCGAGGACCAGCTGCCTGACGAATGGGCCCAGTTCGCCGCGATCAACGCGGAGTACTTCACGACCAAGTAGGACCGTGGCGCGCGGGGGCTAGGTCCCCAGAACGCGCGCCTTCGCCGCCTGGAACTCCTCTTCGGTGAGGGCGCCGGCGGCCTTGAGCTTCGCCAGCCGCTCGAGCTCCTCGATGGTGTCGCCATCGTCGGGGACGCTCGCGGCCGGTGCGGGCTGCGGCCCGACGGGCACGACGCCCGGCATGCCCATGACCGCCGGCGCGGTCGGCGCCGTCGAGAGCGCCGGGCTCGGCATCATCCCGGACGGCATCGCCGGCATCCGCGGGCGCTTGCCGGCCCCGGCGATGGCGAACAGCCCCGGCAGGCCCATCAGGACGAACATGCCGCCGACGAGCGCGCCGACCCACTTCGAGGTGTCGTCGGGATCCACCGGCGCGGCCGGACCGAAGGCGGCCACGATGAACGCTGCGCCCAGGAGCGTGAACCCGAGCCCCCACGCGACACCCTTGATCGCGAGTCCCGGCGTGACCGCGGCGCCGATCAGCGTCAGGAAGATCCCGCCGATCAGCCCGGCGATGTGCCCTCCGGTGCCGGGCGGGCAGGGCCTTGCGGAGATGTACGGCCCGCCGGACGCGCAGCTGCCGATGTGGAAGACCTCGTAGAGCCCGCGCGCGGCGAGCAGCACGCCCGCGGCGACGCAGGCGAAGCCGATGAGGGTGCGGACCACGCCGGTCATCCGTCGATGCACTCCTGGATCTCGTCGGCCGTGTCGGCCTTGCCGATGCACGCCGCGCGCGCGGCGGCGCGCTGGCTCGCGCGCTCGCCGGCGTTCATCTCCGCGCGCGCCTTCGCGTCCGGAGTGCCGAGCAGCCGGACGTCCGTGCCCTGCGCCGTCGCGGTGATGTCGTTGTCCTTCAGCGGGAGCTTCCAGAAGGCGCTCCAGGTCGTCGGCGACCCTTCGCTCCGCGACCGGTTGATCGCCATGTAGTCGAAGTTCTCGGGCTTCAGCCCGTACTTGCGCTCGGAGACGCGGATGATCTTCGCCGGCGCCGCGGTGTCGACATCCTGGGGCTGAAGGCCCTCGCCCTCGCCGGTGCCGAAATCGGTGCTGTTCGCGTCGAACGCCGTGTTCACGGAGATGTTCTCGCGCTGGCCGCTCGGCTGCACGACGGTCGCATCGATCCGGGTCGGCGCGACGCGCAGGGTGTCGATGAAGCCGCCGGGGTCGAGCTCGCCGTCGATGGTGTTCAGCGCCTTCTCGAAATTCGCGGGGGTCGTCAGCGCCGCCGTGCTCCTCGCATCGATCTCGCCTCGCTCGGCCTGCTTGACGGGATCGTCGAGCGCGTCGTTCTCGAGCCGCACGAACATCAGCGCCCCCGCCACGAGGACGGCAAGGGTGAAGAGGCTCAGGGCGAAGCGGCCCGGCTCGTACGGCCCCCGTGGGCCGAGGCCCGTGTCCGGCGCGATCGTCGCCGCCTGATCCGCCCGCCCGGAGGACGCTCCGAGGTCCATCTCTGTCTCTCGGCCGAACATTCGTGCCGCGCATCCTGCCATCTACGATGGATACGAGGAATGCGCGACGGCTACGAGATCTCCACGGACCGGTCCCGGCTGAACCTCGACGTCATCCATGGCTTCCTCAGCACGGAGGCGTACTGGTCGCCCGGCGTCCCCCGTGAGGTGACCGAGCGCGCCATCGCGAACTCGATCCCGTTCGGCGTCTTCGCCCCGGACGGCAGCCAGGCGGGCTTCGCGCGCGTCGTGACCGACCGGGCGATCTTCGCCTACATCGCCGACGTGTTCATCCTGCCCGAGCACCGCAGCCGCAAGCTCGGCGTGCTGCTCATCCAGACGATCCTCGAGCACCCGGACCTCCAGGGACTGCGACGGATCGAGCTGCACACGCTCGACGCCCACGGGCTCTACGAGCAGTGCGGGTTCGCGCCGCCGGTGCACCCGGGGCGGGCGATGGAGATCCTGCGCAGCGCGGAGGAGCTCTACCGCATCTGAATGGTCGCCGGCCCGTCGCTGATCAGCGCGACGTGGTCGAGGCCCTCGAAGGCGCGCATCACCCAGGGATCGAAGAACGTCCCGGTCATCGCCCGCATCTCGACGAGTGCCTCGGGGATCGGCATGGCGTCCTTATAGGGGCGCTCGTGGGTGAGCGCGTCGAAGACGTCGGCGACCATCACGATCCGACTCTGCAGCGGGATCTGCTTCCCGGAGAGACCCGACGGGTAGCCCTGGCCGTCCCAGCGCTCGTGGTGCGTGGTCGCGATCGTCGCGGCGAGGCGCAGCGGCGCGGAGCCCGCACCGGCGAGGATGCGGCCGCCGATCGTCGTGTGGGTCTTGACGAGCTCGAACTCGTCGCGCGTGAGCTTGCCGGGCTTGAGCAGGACGGGGTCGGGGATCGCGACCTTGCCGATGTCGTGCAGCGGCGCGGCCTGACGGATCAGCTCCACCTCCTCGGCGTCGAGTCCCAGCACCGCCGCGAGCTGCGCCGCGATGCGGCCGACCCGCTCGGTGTGATGATGCGTGTCGTCGTCGCGGTACTCGGCGACCCGGGCGAGCCGCTCGAGCATCTCCATGTGTGCGCGTTCCAGCGCCTCGGTGCGCTCGGCGACGCTGTCCTCCAGCTCGGCGTTCTTCTCCGCGAGGGCGACCTCCAGCTGCCGCGCGCGGAGGATGTTGCTCGCCCGCAGACAGACCTCCTCGAAGTCGAACGGCTTACAGAGGAAGTCGTCGGCGCCGAGCGAGAGCGCGCGCCGGCGCGTCTCGATCGTCGTATCGGCGGTCAGCATGATGATCGGCATCCGGATGGAGTCGAACTCCGTCTGCCGGATGCGGCGCATGACCTCGAAGCCGTCGGGCGCCGGCATCTGGAAGTCGAGCATCAGCAGGTCCGGGCGCCAGCGCTGGACGAGGCCTTCGATCGCTGAGGAGTCGGTGGTGGACTTGATCTCCTCGAAGCCCCAGCCGCGCAGGATGCGGACGAGCAGCTCGACGTTGAACGGGGCGTCGTCGGCGACGAGGACTCGCATGGAGCGCACGTCGTCGGTGCTCGAGGCGGGAGACAGGTCGTGGGCTGGGGCGGGCTCCATAAAACCGGTTCTCGGCGCGTGGACGCACGCCATCAACGTCCGGACCCGTCCGATACAACAGAGACGGACGGTCCCTCCCCAATCCTGAGGAGGCCTACCCAACCGTGAGTGGCAGCCCGCGGAGCGTCCGCACGGTCTGCGGGATCGCGCCCCATTCGCGCGGGTGCGTCAGGTCCCATGCCGGGAGACCCGCCAGCGCGAGCATCGCCGCCGGGTCGGAGGCCAGCCCCGGCAGGGCCCGCCAGCGCGCGAGCCGCTGCAGGCGATCGGCGAGCCCGACGGGCGTGAGCGTCACGTCGTCGCCCGGGGAGAGGAAGACCCACGCGCCGAGCCGCGTCGTCGCGGCGACCGGCGATAGGGCGACGCGCCAGCGCTGATCACCGCGGGCCCGCCGGATATCGGCGCCGCCGTGCAGCTCGGGGCCGGGCTCGGCGCGGAGGTCGATGGTGCGCGGGCCCACGAAGACCCGTCCGTCCTCGATGACGAGCATGTCGTCGGCGACGATCGCACTGCCCGACGCGGCCAGCGCGGCCAGCAGCGTGCTCTTCCCGGCGAACTGCGACCCGAGCACGGCGACCGCGCGGCCCTCGTGCACGAACGCGCCGCCGTGGAACGCCTCGCGCCCGTGCCACCGGGCGAACAGGGTCGCGACCGGCCCGAGGTACGGATGCGCGAGTTCGTCCGGGTCGATCGGCGGGCCGAGGAAGCGGGCCACCGCGGGGGACCGCGTCGCCTCGAGCGTGTGCAACCCGTCGGCGAGATCGTTGACGTACCGATCGCCGTCGACGATCCGGACGCCGGACGGGGCGCTGCGCGGCGCCTGCTCGAGCCGCACCGACGGCCAGTCCGGGGCGATGTCGCGCGGGGCGGCGTCACCGAGCGCGAGGCCATGGACGCGGAGCCCGTAGACGTGTGCGCTGGGTTCCGTGCGCTCCATGCGGTCGACACGGTACGAAACCGCCAAGCGGCAAGACTTTCCCGAACACACCGGAAGTGGGTACGATCCCCGCCGAGCTTCGACGCGCCATCAAGGAGACCGGAATGCAGAACCGTCACGAGCCGGATGCCGCAGCCTCGGCAGAGAGCGATCAGCCGGAGTACGTCGCGCCTGCCGTCACCGCGCTGGGCTCGCTCACGACCCTGACACAGGGTGGCCAAGGCGCCGCCATCGACGGGTTCGACGCCGACCAGGGTTCCATGCCGCTCTGAGCACGCCCGCGCCGCTCACCGCGTTGGAGATCGCCAGCGGTCTCCCGCTGGGCACCCGCGGTGCCCCAACGTTCGATGGGGCATCCACGGACGCGGCGTCCGCGCTGCGGACCGCCGTGCGTGACGCGGTCCACCACCCGCCGTGTCTCGTGTCGTTCTCGGGCGGACAGGATTCGTCGCTGGTCCTCGCCGCTGCCGTGCAGGTCGCCCGGCGCGACGGCGTCGCCGACCCGATTCCCGCGACCTGGCGGGTCGCCGACGCGCCCGCCGCGCACGAGAGCGACTGGCAGGACGCCGTCGTCCGCGAGCTGGGGCTGGGCGACTGGCTGCGCCTCGACGGGGGCGATGACCTCGACCTCCTCGGCCCGGTGGCGCGCAGCGTGCTCTCCCGCCACGGGGCCCGGTACCCGGCCAACGTGCACATGCACGACCCGCTGCTCGAGCGAGCCCGCGGCGGCTCGCTGCTCACCGGCATCGGCGGAGACCAGATCTTCGGGGCTTGGCGCTGGGCAGCCGTCGCGGACGTCCTCGCCGGCCGCGTGCGCCGCACGCCCCGCCGCCTGCTCGCCATCGCCCGGTCGCGCGCGCCGGTGCCGGTGCGGGCGGCGCTGGAGCCCCGGCGCAATCCGCCCGAGCCCCGCGACTGGCTGACGCCGAAGACCGCCCAGACCCTGTCGGCCCGGCTCGCCGAGGAGATCGCGTCCGAACCGCCCCGCTGGGACCGGCGCGTCGGCTGGCAGGCCGGCCGACGGCACCTCGCCCTCGGGCTGGAGAGCCTCGACCTCCTCGCCGCCGACCACGACGTGCGGATCGGCCACCCGCTCGTCGCCCCCGGGGTCGTCGCGGCAGTGGCCCGCGCCGGCGGCCGGGACGGATTTGCCAGCCGTCGTCAGGCGCTCGCGACGCTGTTCCCCGGGCTGACGCCGGACGCGCTGCGCGAGCGAACGACGAAGGCGCACTTCCACGAGGTCTTCCACCGCGGCCCGAGCCGGCGCGCGATCGCGGCCTGGCGCGGCGACGGGGTCGACCCGACGGTCGTCGACGTTCCTGCCCTGCAAGCGATCTGGCGCGACAGGATGCCGGCCGGCACCGCCCTGCTCCTGCAGCACCTGTTCGTCCGCGGGGCCCTCGGTGGCTGACCGCCTGCGGCTGCGCACCGACCGGCTCGTGTTCGAGCAGACCGGCGACGAGGTCGTCGTGCTCGACCTGCGGACCAGCAGCTACCTGGCGATCAACCACACCGGCCGCACGCTGTGGCCGCACCTGCAGGACGGCGCGACCCAGACGGAGCTGACGGCCATCCTCGTGGCGCACCACGGGACCTCCCAGGAGGTCGCATCCGCGGACGTCGACGCGTTCGTCGCGTCGCTCCGGGCGCTGGACCTCCTCGAGGGCTAGCGCTCCTACGCCATGGGGAGAGACATGCCCTTGGGCTTGCTCTGCGTGACCTGCAGCGCCGGTGCCGGCTCCTCCGGAGCCATCTGCAGCGCGATCGGCTGCGACGGCGTGATCGCGATGATCCCGCGCGCCACCGAGCGGATCGCCTGAGCGGCCGCGTCGTCCGGGTCGAATGCGACCAGCGGCACGCCGGCATCGGCCTGCTCGCGCAGCGGCATGGTCAGCGGGACCTTGCCGAAGAGCGGGACATCGAGCTCGTCGGCGAGCTCCTGGCCGCCGCCCGTGCCGAACAGCTCGAAGCGCTCGCCGCCGGGGGTGACGAACGACGACATGTTCTCGACGATGCCGCCGATCTCGAGGTTGACCTTCTTCGCCATCTCCGCGGCGCGGCGCGCGACCTTCTGCGCGGTCGCCTGCGGCGTGGTGACGATGAGGAACTGCGCCTGCGGCAGCAGCTGCGCGAGGGTCATCGAGACGTCGCCCGTGCCCGGGGGCAGGTCGACGAGCAGGTAGTCCAGCTCGCCCCAGTCGACGTCCTCGAGGAACTGCGTCAGCGCCTTGTGGAGCATCGGGCCGCGCCAGACGACCGCGGCGTCCTCTTCGACGAAGAACCCGATCGACATGACCTTCACGCCGCCGGCCTCCAGCGGGAGGATCTTGCGGGTCGAGCTGACCGGCGGGCGCTGACCACCCAGGCCGAACATGCGGGGGAGGCTGTAGCCCCAGACGTCGGCGTCGAGCACGCCGACCTTCTTGCCCTCGGCGACGAGCGCCGCCGCGAGGTTCGCCGTGATCGACGACTTGCCGACGCCGCCCTTGCCCGAGCCGATGCAGATGACGTTGGAGACCTGCGCGAGGGCGCCGGTCGGCAACGCGCCGGAACGGCCGAGCTTCTGCTGCAGGCCCTGCTTCTCCGTGTCGGAGAGGACGTCGAAGGTGACGTTGACGGCGGTGACGCCCTCGACCGTCTTCGCCTCCTTGACCACGCTGGTCTGGAAGTGGTTGCGGATCGGGCAGCCGGGGGTCGTCAGCGAGACGGTGATGTCGACGACGCCGTTCTCGTGCGCGTCGATGGAGCGCACCATGCCGAGCTCCGTGATCGACGCTCGCAGCTCGGGATCGATCACACGAGAGAGGGCTTCACGGATGGCGTCGACGGAAGGCATGCCCTGATTGTAGAGGTCGTTCGCGAGACAACGAACCCGCCGCAAAACCACATCATTCGCGCACCGGGCTCAGTTCCGCCCGGCCCAGGCCGACTGGTACGTGGTGACCCTGCGTCCGCTCCCCCGAGGCCCCCATGTCCAGACTCCGCCCCACCAGCATCCGCGCGAAGCTGCTCGGAAGCTCAGCGATCCTGCTCTTGTTCGCCTTGATCATCGGGGTGGCCAGCGTCAACAACCTGTCGTCGGTCGCCGAGAAGGCCGACAAGGCGAACCGCGTTGCCACCGCGCCGCTCGCCGACCTCGTCACCGCGGGCGTCGCCTTCAATCTGAATCGCGCGCTGACCTTCCAGCACATCATGTCGCCGAGCGTGCAGGAGAAGAAGCAGCTCGAGCAGCAGATCGCCAAGAACTCGGCCGGTGCCGACGCGGCGCTGGCCGAGGTGGGCGCGTCGCTCATCCTCCCGGCGGGCAAGCAGCAGTTCGCAGCGCTGAAGACCGACCTCACAGAGGTGCGAGCGGCCCGCAAGCGGGTGCTCACGCTCTCGCGAACCGGACGCGACCAGGAGGCCCGCGCGCTCATGACCGCCAAGGTCGTCCCGGGCCTGGACCGCGTCAACGCGACGTTCGAGAAGCTCCTGACGACGAAGCGGAACCTCGGGGAGACGACCAGCGCGGACATCGCCAGCGCCTACAAATCCAGCCGCACGCTGACGATCGTCCTCCTCATCATCGCCATCATCGTCGGCGCAGCGATGTCGCTCCTCCTGTCACGGTCCATCTCCGGCAACGTCGGCCAGGTCCTGCGTGCCGCCGAGGGCATCGCCGAGGGCGACCTCGACCAGCAGGTCACGGTCAAGAGCCGCGACGAGATCGGCACGATGGCCAAGGCATTCACCCGGATGGTGGAATACCTGAAGGACGTCGCGAGCAGCGCAGATCGCGTGGCCGCAGGGGATCTCACCTCCGAGGTCCAGCCCAAGTCCGACCGCGATGTGCTGGGCACCGCCATCCAGGCGATGACGATCAGCCTCCGCGACACCGTCGGCCAGGTGCAGGACACCGCCGAGACCCTGTCGTCCGCGTCGCAGCAGATGGCCACGACCTCTGAAGAGACGGGCCGGGCCGTGGGCGAGATCGCTCACGCCGTCGGCGAGGTCGCCGAGGGCGCCCAGCGCCAGGTGACGGCGGTCGAGTCCGCCCGCGAGATCTCCGACCGCGTCGTCCAGGCCACCGAGGACTCCACCCGCAACGCCGCTGAGACGGCCGAGGCCGCCGCACAGGCGCGCAGCGTCGCCCAGGACGGCGCCGATGCGGCGGACCAGGCGAGCCAGGCGATGGAGGCCGTGCGCGTGTCGACCGAGGACGTCACCACGGCGATCCGCGGCCTCGGCGCGAAGTCCGAGCAGATCGGCGGGATCGTCGGGACGATCACCGGCATCGCCGAGCAGACGAACCTGCTGGCGCTCAACGCGGCCATCGAGGCCGCCCGCGCCGGCGAGCAGGGCCGCGGCTTCGCGGTCGTCGCCGACGAAGTCCGCAAGCTCGCCGAGGAGAGCCAGAGCGCCGCCGAGCAGATCTCTCAGCTCATCGGGCAGATCCAGGACGAGACCCAGCGCACCGTGGCCGCCGCCGAGATCGGCGCCGAGCGCACCGCCGAAGGCGCGACCACCGTCGATCAGGCGCGGACGCAGTTCGCACTCATCGGCGAGTCCGTCGACGACGTCACCGCCCGGATCGAGACCATCGCCTCGGCGATCGGCGAGATCGCCAGCTCCGCCCAAAAGATGCAGACGGACATGAACGAGGTCGCGGCAGTCGCCGAGGAGTCCTCCGCGTCCACCGAGCAGGTCTCGGCCTCCACGCAGCAGACCTCCGCCTCGACGGAGCAGATCGCCGCGTCCGCGCAGGAGCTCGCCGCCAGCGCGAGCGAGCTCACGACGCTGGTGCAGCGCTTCCAGCTGCACTGACCGAACGACCACGGGGCGCCATCTGGCGCCCCGTGACCGTATTCAGCGTGTGCGGCTTAGACCAGCGCGGCGACGCGCTCGCGCACCGAGCTGGCGACGTCGGTCACCGGGGCGACGACCGGCTCGAGGTCGGCCTGGAAGCTCTTGACCTGGGTCTCAAGCTTCGCGCGGTTCTCCTCGACCGTCTTCTCGACCGTCGTGCGGCGCTCGCGCAGCTCGCGCTCGACGCGCGTGCGGGCCTTGGTGAGCTCCCGCTCGACGTCCTTGCGGGCCTTCGTGCCGCGCTTCTCGTACTTCGTCAGGCGTGTCGCGTCGAGGCCCGACGCGCGCAGGTCCTTGACGGTGTCGACGACCGCGTCACGGGCGGTCAGCGCCACGCCGACCTGGACGAGCACGACCTTCTCGGCGATCTCCGTGGCGACCTCGGCACGGGACTTGAGGTCAAGCGCCTGCGCCTCAGCGGACTTCTTCGCGGCGGTGGCCGGCTTGCCCTCGTTGGCGGCGCGGGTCGCGGCGGCCTTCTTGCCGGCGGCGCTGCGGCTGGTGGTCTTCGACGGGGATGCGGCCTTCGCGGCGGCGCCGCCGGTGCGCTTGGCGGTGCGCGTTGCAGCGGTCTTCGCGCTCTTCGTGGTAGCGCGCGCGTTGGCAGCGGTCGCCTTGACGGCGGGCTTGGGGGAGGGCGTGGTTTCGGCCATGGCTCCTGGGAGGGTTAGTTATTAGAACTAAGTTTGTACAGCGAGGCTACCCCGCGAACGTATGTTTGTAAACCGGAGCGTCGCACGGGTTACACGAGCTGGCCGGGAGGTCCACCGGCCTGCTGCACCCGGGCCATTCCCGCGCGCGGGGCCCGCTGGCAGCCTGCTGTGATGGCCTCGGCGACTCAGGACCTCCAAGCGCTGGCCCATCAGGGACGGCTCCGCCTCGACGGCATCGTCGACGACCTCATGGAGCGCCAGCGGCGCGAGGTCCCGGAGTTCTTCGTCACCGACGACCCGGCCTACGTGGCGGCGATCCGGCGCAGCACCCACGAGAACTCCGAGCTGATGCTCGACGCGATCGGCCGGGTGGGTCACGTCCCGCGCGCGCTGGGCAGCGGGCCGAGGCTCGAGGCGAACCTCGCCGCCCAACACGGCGCGTCCGTCGATGCGCTCCTGCGGACGTACCGGCTCGGCCAGCATGCGATGTTCGAGCACGTCCTCGACGACATCGCGACCGGGGCGTACGACGACCTCGCGCGGCCGACCGAGGCGCTGCGCGGCGTCACGCACCGGCTCTACGAGTACATGGAGGCGGTCATGCCGCTCGTCGCGCGCGAGTTCGCCGACGAGCGCGAGCGCCTCTCCGACAGCCCGCACCTGCAGGAGCTCCGGCGCGTGCAGGCCGTCCTCGCCGGACAGCCGCCGCTCGGCCTCGACTATCCGACCGACGCCACGCACGTCGCGGTCGTCGCGACCGGGCCCGCGCTGGCGCCGCTGCGGTCGGTGGCCGAGGCGCTGGGAGTCCCGCTGCTCGCCGTCACCAGCACGAGCGACCGCTGGTGGGCGTGGATGCCCGCCGAGGCCGCCGACGAGGTCGCCACGAGACTCCGGCGTGAGGGGCTCGACGGACCGGCCGGCATCGGCGGCCCGTGCCCGGGCGTCGGAGGATTCCGGCTCGCCCACCGGCAGGCGCAGGTCGCCTGGCAGGTCAGCACGGCGCGGGGCGGCGGCGTGGTCGTCGTCCGCGACGCGGCGCTCGAGGCGCTCGCGCTGGGCGACCAGGACCTCGCGCGTGAGCTGGTCCGGGCCGAGCTCGGCGGGCTGGCCGCCAACGACGAGCGCAGCCTGCGGCTCCGCGGCACGCTCAGCGCGTGGTTCTCCGAGCACGAGAGCGTCGCGGCGACCGCCGCGACGCTGCGCGTCGCGCCGCGCACGGTCACGTATCGGCTGCGCCGGGCCGAGTCGATGCTCGGGTACGCCATCGCCGATCGGCGCGCGGAACTCGAGACCGCACTGCGGCTGCAGCGGCTGTTCGAAGCCTCAACGTGAGCAGCCCGCCGCCGGCCAGCAAGGCGGGACCGGCGGCGAGCAGCTCCTCTGCGGGCAAGCCTGAGACGTGAGCCAGGAACACGTCAGTGGCACGAATGCCCGGAGTGCTTGGGCGCGGAGGGCGGCATGTCCAGCGACGGGTTGCCGTTGAAGAACCCGGACGGCTTGAGCTTGAAGCCGAGGTGGTGGACCGGCATCACCGGCCAGTCCTCCATGCGCACCACGTGGTGGGCGCCGAACGAGTACCAGACGACGACATCCTCGTTGTCGACCGGCCGGTCGGCGGCGGTCCACGCCGGCAGACCTGCCCCACCCGGGTGCTGGTTGGGGTAGTCGCCGGCGGGGTACCGCTCGCCGGGGTCGTACGGCGTGACCCACAGGTGCTTCTGGGCGAACGCGCCGCGCTGGCCCCAGATCCCGTCGGGGTGGTTCATGGCGAAGACGTTCTCTCCCGGCATGAGCTTGTAGGCCGTCGGCTCGCCGATCGCGTTCTCGACGCCCGGGTTCTCGATCTTCCAGAAGCGGCCCTTGGTCGGATCGACGACCCGCTGGGCCTGCTGCTCGGATTCGAGGACCGTCCTCTCCGTCTTCCAGTACGAGCCGATCGGGTTGTCCGGGCCCATCGGCTCCGGCACCGAGTCGACCTCGACCACCCGGTTCTGCGGGCCGTCGACCTCCATGTCCAGCCGCACGCTGAAGAAGTGCTGGTGGTGCGGGCCGTAGAGGCCGGGCGCGAGCACCTGGCCGTACGGCGTGGTCTCGCCGACCGGCAGCGCGTTCGTCGTGAGGCAGCCGGTGAGCTTGACCTCCAGCTCGATCGTCCCGTCCGTGTACAGGTGCCAGAAGAACCCGTACTCGTAGTTGCCGACCGTGCAGATCGTCGAGACGACGAGCCGGCGCAGGCGGCGAACCTCGACCTTCTCGGTGCGGAAGTCCGTGTGCTTCCAGCCGATCCCGTAGTCCTCCTCGTGCATGCAGATGGCGTTCGGGATCACCACCGGGCTGCCGTCCTGGTCGTTGACGACGCCGTCGAAGTACTTGATCTCACCGAGGCAGTCGCAGCCCAGCTCCAGCGGGTTTGCCAGCCAGCCGATCCCGTACTCGCCCATGTCGAAGACGTTCTTCGTCGACTGCGTCGGCTGCGGGTCGGCGTACGGGATGTACATCTCCGCGATCGACGCGCGGTGGCAGATCGGCCGCAGCGTGCCGCCGTCGTTGTAGGCGATGTCGTAGAGGACGAGCGCCTCGCGGGAGTTGAAGCCGATCCGCAGCTGCCACTTCTGCCACTCGACGAGGCTGCCGTCGACGGTGAAGCTCGCACCCTCCGGCTGGGTGATGTCGATCGGCTTGACGTCTTCGCGCAGCCCCGTGATCGCCGGGACGTTGTTCTCGTCGCCGACCGCGAGGTCGGGGGCGTAGTTGCCGCTCTTGGGCGGCAGAGGAACCACGCCGTGGTCGATGACCTCCACGACCTCCATCGCGTCGAGGTCGACCACCACCTGGAGCCCTTCGATGGGCCGGGCGTAGCCGTTGTCGTCGGCGTCGCCCTGGCGCACCCAGGTCAGCGGGCGGCAGATGCGGCGGTTGCTCGGGTGGTCGTCCGGGCCGAGGTATCCCGAGGACCACGGGTCGAGCATGCACATCTCGACGTCCGTGACGCCGCGCTTGGCGATCGCCTCGCGCCACTCCGGGCTGGCGCGGACGACGTCCTCGCACGCCATGAACTCCTCGAACGTGATCGAGGCCTGCACGCCCTCCATCAACTCGTAGCGGACGACGTCGGCCTCGCTGAGCGAAACGACCGCCTCGTACGTCCCCTTCGTCTCGCGGTTGCGCAGGACGATGAACGCCTCGCGCGGGACGGGGTCGCCCTCGCTCCATTCCCGCACGCGGGACTTGTGCGGCTCGTGCAGCACGATGGAGACGAAGCGCGCCTCGTCGCCGAGGCCCTGGACCTCCTTGAGGATCCGGGCGGCCTCGGTGATCTCCTCGCCCGTGAGCGAGTCCAGCGGATGGGTGCCCGTGGGGGCAGCGGTGAGTGGATTCATAGCTCTAGGCCCCCGCCGGCTCGAACGGCCCGCCGGCGTGCAGGCGTTCGTGGACGCTTGCGTCGTCGTGCTCGAAGCTGCCGATGTTGTCGTAGCGGTCCTTCGCCCCGTACTTGAAGGCGAAGGCCAGGACGACGCCCGCGACGAACATCGCGGTGCACACCCAGGGCAGGTACTTGATGAACGGCACGTCCCCCGCAGCGGACAGGTCGGCCCGGTACTTGATCAGCAGGTAGCAGGCGCCGAGCATCAGGAGCGTGCCGAGGATCGGCGCGATCAGCGTCTTCCAGGGGTGGAACCCGTCCTTGGCGTCGGTCAGGAAGAACCGGATGATCGCGACGCTCGCGAGCGCCTGGACGAACAGGATCCCGAGCACGCCGAGCAGCGGGCTCCAGGTGCCGAGCTTCAGGAGCGACGCCTCCGTCGACGAGTCGTAGATCGTGAAGCCCAGCATGTACAGGCCGACCATCGCCGTCACGGCCAGTGACGCGACGTGCGGGCTGTGCCGCGTCGGGTGCGTCTTGCCGAGCACGCTCGGGAGGGCTCGCTCGCGAGCGAGGCTGTAGAGGTAGCGCGCGCTCGTGTTGTAGAAGGCCATCGCGCAGGCGAACGAGCCGGTGACGATCAGCGCCTGGAAGGCCGTGGTCAGGCCGCCGCCCACGTACGAGTCGGTGATGGGGTAGAACGGCGACGCGATCTCGCCGGCGAAGTAGCTCCCGACGCCGGCGCCGACCCCCTCGGTGCCCCAGGCGATCACGAACACCCAGCTGATGAAGATGTAGAAGAGGCCGAGCCCGATGACCGACCCGTACGTCGCGGTCTTCGCGATCTTCTTCGGGTCGCGGGACTCCTCGGCGTAGTTCGGCGCCATCTCGAAGCCGACCCACGACCAGAAGGCCCCGAAGATCGCGATGCCGACGGCCGACGCGCCGAACGCGGAGACCGCGGTCTCGTTGTCGAACAGCTCCACCGGGTTCAGCGGCGCGAGCGTCAGGCCGTTCTCACCGCCCTGCACGATGACCGCCACGGCGAGGATCGTGAGAATGATGATCTCGCCGCAGAGCGCGACGCCGAGGATCTTCGCGCTCGTCTCGATGTGGAAGAACGCGAAGGCCGAGATGATCGCCAGCCCGAGGAACGAGTAGAACCAGCCGGGCAGATCGAGCCCCGTCCACTCGTTGATCGTGGTGGACGCGAAGAAGCCGAGCGAGCCCATGACGGCCGCCGCGAAGATGATGTAACAGAGGGCGATCAGGATCGCCGCGCCCATCCCGAGCTCCTTCCCGAGCCCGCGCGTGACGAACGTGTAGAAGCCGCCGGCGGCCGTCACCCGCTGGCTCATCTCGATGTACCCGACGCTGAAGATCGTCAGCGCGATCGTCGCGACGAGAAACGCCGCGGGTGCCGCGAACCCGCTGCCGAGCACCGTGATCGGGACGTTGAACATCATCGCGGCGAGCGGCGCCGCGCCGGTGACGATGCAGAACAGGACCGACGTCAGGCCGAGCGCGCCGGGCGCCAGCTTGTGCGTCGGCGCCGGTGCGGTCTGCGGCATGGCCGCGCCGGGCGGCTGGGCGATCGTGCTCATCAAGGCTTCCTGGTCCGGAGTGCAGTGGACACAGGGTCGGGCCGCGGCGGCCCTCCCGGTTCGTGCGAGAGGTCGGAGATCCGGCTCGGGCCGGTGGACGGCCGGGCCAGTCGGGGCCTGCGGGTTGCCGCCGCGCGCAAGCCGCGGCGGGGGCGTTGCCTCCGGGGGCAGCCCTCAGGCGACGCGGGCGCGCCAGGCCGACGCGTCGGCCAGCTCGGCGGCGGTGGGGATCGCCTCGGGCTCGCTCCACGCGCGAGAGAGCAGCTCGACCCCGCCCAGCTCCACGACCGTGTCGCAGAAGGCGCGGCCTTCCTCGTACTGGCGCATCTTCAGGTCCAGGCCGAGCAGCCGGTCGACGAAGCGCAGGAGCCCCGAGCGCTCGGCGCGGCGGCGATCCAGCGCGGCGCGCAGGTCGGCGACGTTCGGCACCAGATCGCTCGCGACGACGTCCATCGCCCACTCGGCGTGGCCCTCGACGAGCGCCATCGTCGCCTGTACCTGATCGAGAACCTCGCCGCGGGCCGAACCCAGCAGCGTCGCGAAACCACCCTCGCGGACGGCGTCGACCGCGCCTTTCAGATCCTCCATCGACGGAATCCGGAGCAGCGCGCCCCAGTCGACATCGATATCCAGCGAATCGAGGAGCTCGTGCAAGAGTCCCGAGAGGTGCGGGCGCAGCCAGGTGACCGAGGAGAACTGGACCGCGTGTGTGACCTCGTGCAGCGCGATCCAGGTGAGCATCTCGCCGTGGTCGGCGTCGAGCCGCTCGGCGGCCGCGGCGATGTTGGGCGCAACGAACAGCAGCCGCGCGGGGACGTCGGGATCCGTGAGCGTCAGGTCGTACTGGCCGAGCACCCGGTTGGCGACCAGGCCGAGCAGCGCGCCTGCCTCGGCGGTCGCGATCCCCGCTGCCGCGGCGCGCAGCGGCCCGGACAGCGGGCCGCCATCACCGCCGGCCCTGTCACCGAGCGGCTGGAGCAGCCGCGACAGGCTCACCGCGTTGGCCTTGGCCCACGCCTCGCGGTCGATCCACTCCGGCGGCGGCAACGCCTGTGCCGGCGTCATGCCGGTCGCGCCGACGATCCGGTCGCGCGCGGTGTCGCAGACGGTGATCAGGTCCACGGGCGGGATGCCGGTCTCCCCGGCGCCGCCGGCGAGGGTGATGGCCATCTTGGCGGCGAGGTTGGGATCGAGCACCGCGTACGACGCTAGTGCGCGTCGGCGGCGGGAATCTCGGCGAGCTGGTCGAGCGCCTGCTGGGTGCGGGCGGCGACGACCGGAGCGTGCGGGTGCAGATCGAGCGGCGCGCTCAGGGGGCCGCCGGGCATGCCGGGGAAGGCGACGAGCCCACCGCTCTCGCGGACGATCAGCTGCGCGGCCGCGGCATCGACCGCGCGGCAGCGCCACAACGACACGGCGCCGTCGACGCGGGTCGTCGCGACCTGGCAGAGCGTGATCGCGATCGAGCCGAGCGCGCGGATCCGGTGCACGTGACGTTCCAGGCCAGGGAGCGACTGCGCGATCCACCGCGGGTCGGCCGACTCGATCGCGACGAGCTCGAGCCGGTCGTGGATGTCGCGGCGCTCGGGCGGCGGGTCGGTGATCAGGACGTCGTTGTGCCGGGCGCCCTCGCCGCGCCATGCCGACCACTCCTCGCCCGCGCCGATGTCGGCGACGAAGCCGAAGACGACGTCGGCCATGGTCGGACCCTCGGCGACCGCGATCGAGATCGCGTGGTGCGTGATGCCGCGTTTCGCGTTCAGCGAGCCGTCGATCGGATCGATGACGACGAGGACGTCGGGATCGCCGTAGTCGACGACGCCGCGCTCCTCGCTGACCGCCGTGAATCGCGCCCCGTCGGCGTGCAGCTTGTCGAGCTCGACGAAGACGGCGTCCTCGGCGGCAGAGTCGATGACCAGGGTCTGATCGCCGCCCTCACCGCGGGTGCCGGTCTCCGCGACGCGCTCGCGGCTGGTCGGATGCTCGACCAGGACCGCCCGCAGCCCGTCCGCGGCCCGACGGCATGCGCCGAGCCAGTCGGCGGTCAACGTTGCGGAGCCTGTGGGCATCCAGGCCATACTAGGCATGGTGGCGCCGGACGAACCCCACATCTCCCCTGCTCAGGAGCGGATCGCCGACCATCCGGAGGGCCCGCTCGTCGTCCTCGGCGGCGCGGGGACCGGGAAGACGACCGCACTGGTGGAGCGCGTCGCGCGGCTCGCCGACCGGGGGACCGCGCCCGACGCGGTCGTCCTGCTCACCTCGACGGTGGCCGGCGCGGACGATCTCCGGGAGCGGCTGGAGGCCCGCCTGACGTGCGCCTACGAGGAGCTGGCGGTCCACACGGTCGGCAGTCTGTGCGTGCGCCTGCTCCACGACCAGGCGCTCGACGCGGGACTGGAGCCCTTCGTCGTGCCGGTGAGCGCGGCCGACCGGCTCGCGATGCTGCTCGAACGCGTGGACGACCTGACGCTGCGCGAGCACGACCTCGGCGGCCACCCGGCTGCGCTGCTCTCCGGCGTCGTGGCGCGGATCGATCGCCTGAAGGAGGCGCTCGTCACCGCCGAGGACTACGCCGCGTGGGCCGCGGGGCTCTCCGAGGAACCTGACGCGTTGGCGCGCACCGCCCGCGAGCGCGAGTTCGCCCAGCTCTACCTCGCCCATGACCGGATGCTCGCCGAGCGCGGCGCGATCGACGAGGGCGACCTCCTGCTGCGGGCGATCGGGCTCCTGCGCGACCGCGCGCACGTGCGCGAGGGGCTCGGCGGCCGCTACCGCCACCTGCTCGTGGACGAGCTGCAGGATCTCGGGCCCGGCGCCGTCCAGCTCATCGGACTGCTCGCCGCGGGCAACGCGGAGCGGCCGAACCTCGTGGTCTGCGCCGACGACGACCAGTGCACGTTCCGGCTGCGCAACGCGGCGGCGAAGAACGTCGCGGACGTCCGGCGGGCGCATCCCGAGGCGCCGGTGGTCCGGCTCGAGCAGTCGTTCCGGTGCTCGCAGCGGATCCTCGACGCCGCGGGAGCGGTGCTCGCGCATGCTCCTGATCGGATCGAGAAGACGATCGCAGGGCCTCCCGGCGGGTCCGTACAAGTCTGGCGCGCCGCCAACGAGCGCGCGCAGGCGCAGAACGCGGCGTCGGAGATCGAGCGGCTCGTGCGCGAGGGGACCTCGCCGCGCGAGATCGCCGTGGTCGTGCGCAACGTCCGCAACGAGGGTCCGGCCGTCGCCAACGCGCTGGCCGAGCGCGCGGTCCCGCACCGGGTCGTCGGCGCGGCGACCTTCTTCCAGCGGGCCGAGGTCCGCGACCTCCTCGCCTGGCTGCGGCTGCTCAACGACCCGCACGACGCGGGCGCCGTGGTCCGCGCGCTGTCGCGCCCGCCGATCGAGCTGCGCGCCGCCGACATGGCGCGGGTCATCCAGATCGCGCGCCGCCGCAAGCTCGACATGGTCGGCGCGCTCGCCGCGTCGACCGAGTCACCGCAGATCCCGCCCGAGTCGCGCGAGCGAATCCTCGCGTTCCTGAAGCTGCACCGCAGCGCCGGCGGCGCCTTCGACACCACGCGCCCCGACCTCTTCATCCACCGGCTGGTCGACCGGCTCGGGCTGCGCCGCCAGCAGCTGTTCGCCGCGCAGGCCGACGTCGTCGAGCGGCTGCGCAACCTCGCGCGGTTCGCCGACCTCGCGGGCGCCCACGTCCGCCGCGACCCGCAGGCGACGACGCGCGACTTCGCCCGGTACATCGCCGCGGTCGCGGAGGCGGGGCTGCCCGAGGAGGAGGCGACGGCCGACTCCCTGCCCGACGCGGTGCGGGTGGTCGGGATGCGGCAGGCCAAGACGATCGAGGCCGACCACGTCTTCGTCCTCGGGCTGCACGGCGCGCGGATGCCCGGCGCGCGGCGCCCGCAGTACGAGCCGATCCCCGACGCCCTGCTGCGCGAGGACGTGCCGGACGACACGCGGGCCAACCACGTCGGCGAGATGCGCCGGCTGCTCGGCCTCGTGATGACCCGGGCCCGGAAGTCGCTCGTGCTCGCCTACCCGGAGCGCTCCGAGCGCGGTGCGGCCCAGCCGCCGTCCCCGTTCCTCGAGGAGGCGCGCGAGGCGCTGGACCTCGTCGAGGAACCGCGGGCCGAGGAGCTGTTCGGCCCCGAGGAGACGCTGCACGCGACCTTCCAGGCGCTGCGCGACACGCTCCTGCACGACGCCGCGAAGGTCGGCAAGGGCCTCGGCGAGCTCCGGCTGGAGACCGACCTCGACGTCACGCACGCGGTGGTCCGCTACCTCGAGCTGGTCAAGGTCGCCGCGCTGATGGAGCGCCCGACGGGCCAGACCGTCAGCGAGGCGCTGCCGCTCATCAACCAGCGGCTCGGCGCGGATGTGTCACCGCTGCAGCGCGAGATCCTCGAGTCCTCCGACCTCGACGGCCTGCTGCTCGACGCCGAGCGCGAGGACCGGGCGCGCGCGGCGGCGCGCGCCGTGCGGGCCGAGCCGTCGCTCGAGCCGTTCCTGCCCCGGCGGGGAGAGGGCCTGGCGCTCAGCGCGTCCGATATCGAGGCGTACCGGATGTGCCCGCTGAAGTACAAGTTCGCGCGAGTGTTCCGGATCCCGCAGGAGCCGACCGTCAATCAGCGGTTCGGCATCATCGTCCACCAGGTGCTGGAGCGGTACCACGGCACGGGCTCTTCGTCGTTGGACGACCTGCTCGGGCTTCTGGAGGCGGGTTGGCGCCGCGGCGGGATGGACGACGGCGAGCAGGCCAAGCAGCTGCGCGGCAAGGCCGAGGCGGCGCTGCGGCGGTACTGGGAGCGTCAGCGCGACGAGGGCGTCGACCCGGTCTGGATCGAGAAGTCCTTCAGCTTCCAGATGGGCCCGCACACTTTGCGCGGCCGCGTCGACCGGGTGGACCGCCTGCCCGACGGCACGCACGAGCTGATCGACTACAAGACGGGCCGCCCCCGCAGCGCGCACCAGCTGCGCGAGGACGTGCAGCTCTCGCTCTACGCGATCGGCGCCCGCGAGGCGTGGCACCTGGACTCATCCGAGCAGGCGTACCTCTACGTGCTCGACGACGAGAAGGTCCGGGTCCCGTCGGAGGAGATGGACCCGACCTGGATCCGCGACACGATCTTCGAGGTCGCCGAGGGGATCCTCGGGCAGGGCTTCGAGCCGACGCCGTCGTTCGCGGCGTGCTCGATGTGCGACTACCGCATCGCCTGCCCGGCGGCCGAGCGGTAGGCGCTTCAACACACCCCGAACCGGGGTTTCTGTAACTGACAGGACGCCCTGTCAGAAGCACCCCCCATCCGGGGGGTTTTCAAAGTTGACAATTGTCATTGTCAACTTTGCGCGAGCTACGTTCCGCCGCGAGACGCCCTCTCGGTTCTTCACCAGGAGGTCTCGCCCCCGGGGGTCGCAGGACCGGGCACAACCCATGCCCGGACATCGACAACTGTTCCGAAAGGCACACCATGTCCAAAACCTCCCGTCGGGTGGCTTGCGCCGCCCTGCTCACAGCCGGCATCGCGCTCAGCGCCGCCGGCACCGCCAACGCCTATGACATGGGCACGGTCTACAGGTCGGGATCTGACCTCGTCTTCGTCCCGGCATCGTCGGCCACCCCCGCGACCGTCTACTTCACCAGCTCCAGCCGCGTCTACTCCGGAGGGGTCAACACCCTCACGGCCGGCCAGGGCTGCTCCCGCGACTTCAGCGGCCAGAACATCCAGTGCTCCAGCGGCGCCACGCGGCTCGTGGCCTATGGCAGCAATGTCGGCGACGTGCTGAAGAACGCCACGTACCCGGCCGTGCGGTCCGTCTTCTTCGGCGGCGGAGGCAACGACACCCTCATCGGCTCGTCGGGCGCCGACGATCTCTACGGCGACGCCGGGAACGACACGATCACCGGGGGCGAGGGCAGGGACTGGATGATCGGCGGCGCCGATTCGGACCTCGTCAAGTACGACGACCGCCCCTCCTACGTCCCGGTCACGGTGATCCTGGACGGCTCCGCGAACGACGGCGCGGCAGGCGAGGGCGACTTCGTCCAGAGCGAGAACGTGTACGGCGGGAGCGGCAACGACAGGCTCACGGGTGACGGTGCCGCGAACGTCCTGTACGGCGGCGACGGCAACGACGCCATCACGGGCCTGGGCGGCACCGACTACCACGCCGGCGGCACGGGCAACGACACGATCAGCGCACGCAACGGCGACAACGACATCGTCGACTGCAACCAGGGCACGGACCTCGCCTACCTCGACCGTTCGCCGCTGGACGCCAACCCCTCGGGCTGCGAGACCGCGCTCCGCGGGTAGTCCCCGTCCCCCGTCACGGCTCTCGCCCTGCCGCGAGCGCCCCGATTCGCCCGGGTCGAGCTCACCCTCTCGACCCGGGCGCGTGTCCCGGCACGGTCCCCGTGCCCGGACACGCAACACCCCACTCCTCGCGGGCATCGACGGCAACGACATCCTCAGCGGCGACGGCGGCGACGGCGGCGACGACGTCCTACAGGGCTTCCGATCCACCTACGTCTGAGGGGGCCGCACGCCGCTCTCCTCCGCCAGCATCGCCGCCACATTCTCCCCCGGGACGGGGCGCGAGAAGCGGTAGCCCTGCCCGCGATCACAGCCGAGCCGGCGCGCCCCGACCTCCTGCTCCTCGGTCTCGATGCCCTCCGCAACCACCCGGATGGAGAGCGCGTGGGACATGCTGACGATCGCGGACATGATCGGTGCGTCCTCACCTCGGACCAGGGACCGGACGAACGCCCGGTCGATCTTCAGCTCGTCGACGGTGAACCGGGTGAGATACGCCAGCGACGAGTAGCCGGTGCCGAAGTCGTCGAGGGACGTCTGCACGCCCAGCCTCGCCCGTAGATCGCGGAGCGTGGCGGGAAGCGCCGGGTCCGCGATCAGCGCGCCCTCGGTGAGCTCGAGCTGCAGGCGCACCGAGCCGCCGGCCTCGTCGATGGCCGTGGCGATCGCCTCCTGAAGCCCCGGATCAGCGAGCTCGCTCGGCGACAGGTTGACGTTCACGATGGGCGCCGTGGCGGATCCCGTGCCGGACCAAGAGGCGGCCTGACGGCACGCCTCGACGAGCGTCCACCGGCCGATCGGGATGATGAGCCCGGTCTCGATGGCGACGTCCAGGAAGTCGACGGGACCGAGCAGTCCGCGCGTCGGATGCTCCCAGCGCAGCAGCGCCTCGACCTCGACGATCGCGCCGGTGTCCAGCGACACGATGGGCTGGTAGAAGAGTCGCAGCCCGCCATCGCGAAGCGCATCGCGCAGCTCGTGCTCCATCCGGAGGCGGGCCTCAGTGTTCACCCGCATGCTGCGATCGAAGTACGCGTGGCTGCCCCCTCCGCGCTCCTTCGCGTGGTACATCGCGGCGTCGGCATCCCGGACCAGCTCCTCGGGGATCGTGTGCGTCTCGTCCGCGTGCACGACGCCGATCGCGGCAGTGAGCGTCTGGCGCTGCCCGCCGATCACGAACGGCTCCTCGGTCACCGCGGCCTGGATTCTGTCGACTGCGGCGCGCAGTTCCTCCTCCCCTCCGAGCCCCTCCAGCAGCATCATGAACTCGTCGCCGCCGAACCGCGCCACCGAATCACTCGAGCGCAGGACGTGCACGAGCCGCGCAGCCAGCTCCGTCAGCAGCTGGTCGCCGGCATGATGTCCGAGCGTGTCGTTGACCTCCTTGAAGCCGTCGAGATCGAGGAACAGGACGGCCAGGCCGTTGCCCTGACGATGCGAGCGTGCGAGGCCCTGCGCCAGCCGGTCGAGGAACTGCGTGCGATTCCCGAGGCCCGTCAGCGGATCGTGCAGCGCCTGGTGGCGGATCTGCACCTCCGCGCGATAGCGACCAACGGCGGTGGCCAGCAGGTCGGCGAAGGACTCCAGGAAGGTGATCTCATCGCGATCGAACCGCCGGCGCGTCGACGACGCCACCTCGAGGACGCCGAACCGCTGTGCGCTGTCGCTCACGAGCACCGAGGCCGCGCTCACGAACTCCGGCGGCGAGGCCCGGAAGCGGTCCTCCGCCGCGGCGTCCTCGACCGCCACGGAACCGCCGCCGTCGAACGTGTACTGCGGCTGCGAACCCGCTCCCCCCGCGACCCCGAGCGGAACGATCGCCGGGCAGCTGGAGGCCACCAGCCGCAGACCCTGCTCGCCGGGCTCCAGGGCGAACACGCCGGCAAAGTCCGCGTCGAGCACCCGGCTCACGTGCTCAGCTGCGTGGCGCATGAGCGCTTCGGGTGCAAGCCCGGAGACCGCGTCCTTGCCGAACAGCGCGATCGCGGCGTGCTGCCGGCTCGCACGGCTGATGGTCTCCTCGGTGCGCTTGCGGTCCGTGACGTCGCGCAGCGAGGCCAGGAACGCGGGCTCGCCCTGCCAGTCGATCTCGATGACGCGCATCTCCGCGGTCCTCGCCGCGCCCGCGCTGAAGACATCGATCTCCGTGGCTTCGCCGGACGCGATCGGCGCTCCGAACGGCGTGCCGACGAGGGTCTCGGACGGCCGTCCGAGCAGGCCCTCGGCCGCGGGGTTGGCGAACACGACGACGCCGTCCCGCCCGATCACGAGCATGCCGTCGACGTTCTCGCGGATCACGGCCAACAGGCTGTCGCGCGGAATGTTCATCGCCGTTGGTCGCTGGGCTCCTGGCGGCGGACGGATGGTCACCGGGCGGCCCCGGCGGCGCCCGCGCCGTTGGAAGCGCTGCCGACGTGCGTCGCCTGCCCCGCCAGGATGCCGCCAACCCCGGAGATCGGTCCGAGCAGGTTCATGCCGTCCGGCCCGATCTCGTACTCGTGCATCTCGCGCGCGTGCCCGGAGCCGCGAACCTTCAGCACCAGCACCGCGCGGCGAACCTCGCTGTCGAGATCGAAGTACCGCAGCGCGAGGATCGCGTCCGCGATCGTCGACAGGTACAGGTCCGTCGCATGGTTGCCGCCGAGCAGGTTCGGCAACGTCGTCGTCATCATCGTCGCGACGCCGCGGCCCTTGAGGTATGCGCTGAGACCCACGCTGAACTCGCGGAACGCCTTCGCCGGCGAGTTGTGCTCGACCGCCGTCATGCTGTCGAGCACCAGCCGCGTCGGGGAGAAGCTCTCCACGGTGTGCTTGATCTCGACGAGCAGATCCTCGAGCCCGAGCCGGGCGGGGTAGCGCGAGACGAGCTGCAGCTGGCCGGTCGCCTTGGGCGTGGAGAGGTCCATCCCCCAGGCATTCGCATTGCGCTCGAGCTGCCATTCGCTCTCCTCGAAGGACAGGTAGAGCACCCGCTCTCCGGCCGCGATGCCCGCCGCCATGAACTGCAGCCCGATGAGCGTCTTCCCGGTTCCCGTCGCGCCCGTGATCATCAGCAGCGAGTCGCGGTACATGCCTCCACCGCAGATGGCGTCGAGCTCCGCGTTGCCGAAGGACACCCGTTCCGACGAGACGTCCGATGTTCCGCCCGCGCCCTCGATCGGCGAGAACGGGACGATCCCGATCCCGCTGGAGGGGTCGATCACGAAGGGGAACTCCCCCTTGTGGTGAGGCGCGCCGCGGAGCTTGAGCACCTCGACCGTCCGCCGCCGGCGCTCTGCTGCGCGGGAATTGCGCATCAGGACGACGTTGTCGACCACGAACTCCTCGGCGCCGTAGCGCGTGATGTCGTCGTCTTCGCTCGGGCGCTCGGCCGCGATCAGCGTCGTGGTTTCCATCGGCCGCAGCGCGCGCAGCATCGACGCGAACGCGTGCCGCACCTCGTTCCTGGCATCGAACTCCTCGAAGAGCGCATCGATGGGGTCCAGGAACATCCGCGTCGCCTGCACCTCGCCGATCGCGTAGGTGATCCGGGCGGCCAGGCCGCCGAGATCGAAGCGGCCGCTCACCACGGACTCGTCCTCCTGCGGCGTGGCGTCGACGATCGCGAGCTTCCCATCGCGCACGAGTTGATCCAAGCCCCAGCCGAAGGAGGCCGAGTTGGCGATCAGGTCCTCCGGCCGCTCGGCGAACGTCACGAGGACCCCTGGCTCCCCGAGGCGGGCCCCCTCGGCGAGGAACTGCAGTCCGAACACGGTCTTGCCCGTTCCCGTGGATCCGGCGAGGAGCGTGCTTCGGCCCTTCGGCAGACCGCCGTGGACGAGCACATCGAATCCGGGGATCCCCACCTGGATCCTCGGCATGCCGTTGTCATGACTCATCTGGGAAGGTCCTCCCCCAACTCGAGGGCGTACGCGACCGCACGCGGGTCACTGAAGTCGCCGATGACGCTCAAGCGTGGCGGCGGGAACATCCTGATCAACACAGGGGTCGCGACGATCCTGTCCTCCTCGGCGAGCGCCGGGCGCTCAAACACGTCGATGACCTCGACGTCCCACTGCTCCCCGGCGTACCGCTCGCGCAGCGCCCGAAGCTGCCTGCGGGCCTGCCCGGAGGGGATGCTGTCCCTCGCCACGTACATCCGGAGCGAGACACGCCGAGACTCGTGGGACCGAGGACACACGCACAGAGTGTCCGGCTCTGCGCAGCCGAACACAACAATGAACTGTTAGCGCACGATCCGAGGACCCTGACCGAAAAAACTGCCTTTCGAGACCCCTAGCCCGAACGCACGCCCGCGACCGCCACGAACAGCTGCGTCGCGTGCTCGATCAGGCGGGCCTGGCCGACCTTCACGTCTCCGACCTGCCACGCGACGAGCAGCTGCGCGAGCCCGCCGACGAGGACATGGCTCGTCAGCTCGGCGTCCTTCTTGCCCGGGCCCGACACGCCGTAGAACTCGGCGGCCTGGTCGCGCACGAGGTGGGCGAACATGAGGATCGCCGCCTGGCGGCGCTCCTGCAGCGCTGCGTCGTCGGACGCCTCGAAGAAGAGGATGCGGGTCTGCCGCGGGTCCGCGGCGACCTTCTTGACGTAGGCGGTGATCGCCTTCCGGGCGCGGCCCGCGGCGTCCTCCGGGGCATCGGCGAGCGCTTCGACGACGACCTCGCGGACCCCATCGGCGACGTGGTCGAACAGCGCGAGGAGCAGGCCCTGGCGGTCGCCGAACGCCTCGTAGAAGTAGCGCTCGGTGAGCTTGGCCCGCGTGCAGACGTCGCGGACCGTCGTGTTCGGCCAGCCCTTCTCGGCCACGACATCGAGACCCGCGTCGAGCAGCCGGGCCCGGCGCTCGGCGCGACGCTCATCGGCGCTGCGACCTCCGTATGGGCGGGCTGGAGCGGTGCTCATCGAGGTCCCCATCGTGACAGACGGAAACGGGTGAGTTGACACGCGGTGATGTCAGTTCCTAGCGTGATGGCATGACCGCCGCCTCCCCAACCACGTATTCATCGATCTCGCTCGACGTCACTGACGGCGTCGCGCGGCTCACGCTGAACCGTCCCGACGCCCGCAACGGCCTGACCCAGGACATGGGCCTGGAGATCGTCGAAGCCATCGGCCGGGTCGGCGAGGACCCCTCCGCCCGGGTCCTCCTGCTGACCGGCGCGGGGGATCACTTCTCCGTCGGCGCCGATCTGAAGACGCCCGTCTCGAAGCTCAGCGACTCCGGCCGCCCCGACCTCGAGTGGGTCCTGCGCGACATCTACAACCCGATCGTGCGCGGCCTGCGCGCGATCCCACAGCCCGTGGTCTCGGCGGTCAACGGCTCGGCCGTCGGCGTCGCCGTCGCGATGTCGCTCGCCGCCGACATCGTGCTCGCCAACGAGTCCGCGTACTTCCTCATGTCCTTCGTCAGCATCGGCCTCGTGCCCGACGGCGGCGCCACGGGCATCCTCGGCACGCGCATCGGGCACGCCCGCGCCGCCGAGATGATGCTGCTCGGCGAGCGCCTGCCCGTCGCCAAGGCCAAGGAGTGGGGCCTCGTCAACGAGATCCTGCCCGATGACCAGCTGCAGGCCCGCGCCGACGAGATCGCCGCGAAGCTCGCCGCCGGCCCGCCGGTCGCGCAGGCCGCGATCAAGAAGATGCTCGGCGCGACGTTCGGCGAGGAGCTCGAGGCCGCGTTCGAGGCCGAGGCCATCGCCCAGGGCGTGCAGGCCGAGGGCGACGAGATGGTCGAGGGCATCATGGCCTTCCTCCAGAAGCGCGCGCCGAAGTTCGCCTGACCTCACTCCGGATCCCAGTTTGACAACGCCCGTGGTCATTTGACAGGGTGTCATTTGACCACGGTCGTTGTCATCCACGGGAGAGGATTCGGGTCACATGGGAGAGGGTCACGCGATCTCGCGGCGGGGGTTCCTGCGCGCAGCTGGTGCGGCGGGAGCCGCCGGTGCGCTGGGAACCACCGCCGCGACGGCATCGGGAAAGGTCCGCGCACGGGCGGCCTCCAAACGCGTTGCGGTGATCGGGGGCGGCATGGCCGGCCTCGCCGCCGCGCATGAGCTCGCCGAGCGCGGGTTCGACGTCACCGTCTTCGAGCGCAAGGCGCTCGGCGGCAAGGCCCGCAGCATCCCGTCCCCGGGGACGGGCACCGGCGGGAGGCTCGACCTGCCCGGTGAGCACGGGTTCCGCTTCTTCCCGGGCTTCTACCGGAACATCCCGGACAGCATGAAGCGCATCCCGGTGGCGGGCAACAACCGCGGCGTGTTCGACAACTTCGTCGCCGCCGAGGGCGGCGGCTTCCTGCGCGAAGGCGACGACCTGCTGCTGCCCGACTTCAAGAGCCTCCGGGACTTCACTCCGGCGAAGATCACGGAGACCTTGCGCTCCGCGCTGCGCTTCGGCACCGAGATCAAGCCCCACGAGGCCGACTACTTCCTGCGGCGGATGGTCGTCTTTCTCACGAGCTGCGACGAGCGCAGGCGCTCGCAGTGGGAGAACACGACCTGGTTCGACTTCATCGACGCGGACCGGTATTCCGAGAACTACCGCAAGCTCCTCGCCGACATGATGACGAGCAGCCTCGTCGCCGCCAAGGCCGACAAGGCCAGCACGATGACGATCGGCACGATGGCGCAGGCGTTCCTCTACAACGTCCTGGGCAAGGGCTCCAGCGGCGCCCCGGACCGCGTGCTCAACGCGCCGACGAACGAGGCGTGGATCGATCCGTGGGTCACGCACCTCAAGAGCCTCGGCGTGACGTTCGCCATGGATCAGGAGGCCACGAAGCTCACGCTCTCGAGCGGGAAGATCGCCAGCGCGCAGATGCGCAACGTGGCGACCGGCGCGACGGAGACGGTCGAGGCTGACCACTACATCCTCGCCGTCCCGGTCGAGCGGGCGATCCCGCTGCTCGCGGGCGACATCGTCAAGGCGGACCCGCGACTCGCGCGGCTGAACGAGCTGGTCACCGACTGGATGACCGGCGTGCAGTTCTTCCTCGACCGCAAGCTCCCGATCACGCACGGCCACCAGCTGTACGTCGAGTCGGACTGGGCGGTCACGGGCATCAGCCAGGCGCAGTTCTGGAAGAAGGACATCTCCACGCGCTACGGCGACGGGTCGGTCAAGGAGGTCCTGTCGCTGGACCTCTCCGAGTGGGGAAGGCCCAGCAGAAACACGGGCAAGCCCGCCTGGAACCACACACGCGAGGAGGTGATCGCCGAGACCTGGCAGCAGGTCAAAGCCCACCTCAACGACGGCAACCACGTCGAAGTGACCGACGACATGGTCAAGCACGCGTTCCTCGACCCGGCGATCACCTACCCGGCGACGGCGCCGGAACCCGGCCGCATCGCCGAGAACGAGGAGCAGCTGCTCATCAACACGGCGGGCTCGTGGAACATCCGGCCCGAGGCCGCGACCGCGGTGCCGAACCTGTTCCTCGCCGGCGACTACTGCCGCGCCGACGTGAACCTCGCGACGATGGAGGGCGCAAACGAGACGGCCCGCCGGGCCGTCAACGCGCTGCTGAAGCAGACCGGCGCCACCCCGGACGTGCGCGTCTGGGAGCTGTACCGCCCGTCGGAGTGGAACGGGCTGAAGAAGATCGACCGGGACCGTTTCCGCAAGGGCGGCCGGAACATCTTCGACGTCCGCTACGGGCTCGGGATCAACCCGTTCTCGGGCATTCCGCAGACCGAGAGCGAGCTCGTGGTCGAGCGCGCCCTCAGCCAGCGGTTCTAGCTCAGTTCCAGCTCTTCCTGGCCGCGCGGCGTTCCTTGCGCGCGGCCAGCTCGAGCTTCGCCTCGCGGACCGCGATCTTCACGGCCTCGGGGCGCCGGCCGGGACGGGCGACGGCGCGCACGGCGACCTTCGTCATGAACGCCGGCGAGAACGCCTTGCTCGGCCGGATCGTTCGCGCGAACGTATCGAGCATCGGGCGGGCCAGGCCGGGCTGCTGCGACATGACCCGGTACGCCTCCTCCTCGACCGGGTTCATCGTCTCCGCGCGGGCCAGCAGGTTCGTCCACTGGTAGATCTCCAGGCAGTCGTCCTCGCGCTCCTTCTCCCACGCGCGCAGGGCGCGGTCGAGCGCGACCGGGTCGCCGATCGCGGGCGCGGCGTGCTCACCGAGGCGGCGGCCGTAGCGCAGCGCGTCGCGGATGCCCTGCGCCGTGACGGGATCCTTGAAGTGCCCCGCATCGCCCGGCAGCGCCCAGCCCGGCCCGCTCGAGCGGCGAAAGAAGGCGGGATGGTCGGTCGAGATGCGGACCTTGGACGCGATCTCGCACCCGTCCAGCCGCTCACGGAGCGCCGGGATCTTGTCCACCCCGCGCAGGTAGGCCTCCTCGAGCCCCTTGCGGTACTCCGGACCGTCCTCGACGGGCGGCATCAGGAGCACCATCACCAGGCCTTCGTTGCACGGGAACGCGGTGCCGAGCTCGTCGCCCTCGCGCCACTGGGCCATGATCGGCCGCCACTCCGGGCGGTTGTCCTTCCAGTAGGCGAAGACGCACGCGCGCTTGTTCGGGTTCTGCTTGTACGGCTCGTCGACGCCGAGCTGCCGCGCGACAAACGACTTGCGGCCGTCGGCGCCGACGACGAGCGGAGCCCGGAGCTCGTATGCCTCCCCGTCCTCGCCCGTCGCGGTGACGCCGACGACGCGCTCGTTCTCCCACAGCAGCTCGGTGACCTTCGTCTTCTCGCGGACCTCGGCACCGGCCTCGCGCGCGGTCTCGACGAGCGCCATGTCGAGCTCGATCCGGCGGACGGACAGGCCGTAGTTGATCCCCTGGTCGTTCGGGGTGTAGCCCGCGGTGACCTCCATCTCCTTGGCCGCCATAAACGCTGCGGGCGCGCGCGGCGCGCCGCTGGCCTCGGCGCGCTCGAGCGCCCCGAGCTCCTTGAGCTCGGAGACGCCGCCGGCGAACAGCAGGTGGGTCGAGAGGGTGTCCGAGGGGAACGCGGTGCGGTCCACGGCGATCACGCGCTTGCCGGCGCGGGCCAGCGCGATCGCGGTCGCGCAGCCGGCACAGCGGGCGCCGACGACGATCGCGTCGAAGGTTTCGGTGGCGGTGGTCATGTCTCTCCTGGCTACCGACAGGGGTGTCGGTTGTGGTCCAGGGGTGGTATAACCGACAGCTGTGTCGGTTGTCAACGAACCCCGTCGCCGTCTGACCGCCTCCGCGCGCCGCGCGCTGATCGAGCAGGCGGCGCGGGACGCCTTCGCCGAGAGCGGCTACCAGGCGGTCTCGATGGGCGAGATCGCCACCGCCGCGGGCGTCACGCGGTCGGTCCTCTACGACTACGCGCCCAGCAAGCGCGCGCTGTTCGAGCAGCTCCTGCGCGACGAGCACGCCGACCTCACCGCGCGGCTCGCCGCGTCGATCCTCGTCGCCGAGCCGCCCTACGAGCGGCTCGCACGCGCCCTCGACGACTTCGTCGCCTACGTCGACGAGCATCCGATCGCCGGGCGCGTCCTCGCCGACGAGCCCTTCGGCGACGAGGAGCTCGAGGCGGTCCGGCACGCGCTGCACTCGCAGACGAAGGCCGCGCTCGCCGGCTGGATCGCCAACGACGCGGGGGACCGCTTCGACGCGGCGTCCGTCCGCGGCCACGTCCTGATCGATGCGGTCTACGGCGCGCTCGTGGGCGTCGCCAGCAGTCGCCGGCGCCCTCGTCGCCCGCCGCGCGACGAGGTCGTCGCGGCCACGCTGGATCTGCTGTGGGCCGGGCTCGCCCCGGTGCTCAACGGCGAGGCCGCAGGATCGTGATGGCCGCGGTGGCCCGCTGCTGCGCGCCACCGGCCGTCACGACGAGCGTGACCTTCACGCCCAACCGTCCACGTCGTGCGAGCAGCCGGCGCTCGGCCCGGCGCAGCGTCACGCCGAGCGTGACCGCCCTGCCCGGCACCACCGCGACCGGCCGCGACCGGCCGACCTCGGTCTTGCCGCGGCCGAGCGACACCACGAGCGTCCCGGCCCGGGCGAACCCGTTCGCCGTCAGGACCAGGCGGCCCGTCTGCGCGAGCCGCAGCCGCTGACCGCCGGAGAGCGCCAGTACCGGCGGCGGAGTGGGGACCGGCACCGGGTTGCCGCCCGGGTCGTCGGCCGGGAAGATCGGCGGCTCCGGCGGCTGGGCGACCTCCCATGCGGCGGCGGCCGGGCTCACCGGAGCGCGGCCGAACGCGTCGACGGCGGTGACGGTGACGCGATGGGCGCCCGGCGTGAGGCCGGCGTAGGAGACCGGCGACGTGCACGGCTGCGCCGGCGCGTCGTCGAGGGAGCAGCGCGCGTCGCCGTCCTCGACCCCGAAGGCGATGCTGGCCGCTGTCTCACTCACGACACCCGAGGGCGCGCTGACGATCCACGTCCGCGGAGGGAGGCCGTCCGTGTGCCACGCCGCCCGCGCCGGCGTCGCATCCACGTTGCCGGCCTCGTCGCTGCCCGCGATCTCCAGCGTGTGGTCGCCTTCCGGCAGATCGGCGAACGTGACCGGGGACGTACACGCCACGGGTGCCCTGCTGTCCAGCGCGCACGTGAAGGTCGCGCCACGCACGCTCGCGTGGAACGTGACCTGCGCGGTGCTCGTGTCGACCGGGCCGCTCGGCGCCTGGTCGATGGTCGTCTGCGGCGGCCGGAACTGCCCGCAGGGGCCGGGCGTGTCGCCTTCGATGCGGAACAGCCAGCCCGTGATGACGTTCATGGCGTAGGGGTGCCCGCACGCGTCCTCGCCGAAGGAGTTCAGGCCCACCCCGGCGCCCGCGCCGGGCGCCGTGATGTTGAGGCCCTCGCCGCGGACGGTCGGCGTGGCGGCGTGCAGATCGACGGACAGCAGCCGGCTGCTCCCGCCGTCGGCACCCAGCGCGCTCGCGCAGAAGTAGCCGTAGAGGTAGCGCCCCTGGTAGGCGGCCCCGAGGGACGGGTCGTCGACCACCACGCCGCCGATGATCGACGTGCACGGCGCGAGCCCGTGCGCGAACGTCAGCACCGGCGCCGTGGGGGTCTGCACCTGGTTGCAGGGCGAGTACACGACCGCGGCCGCCTCGAAGCACCCCCAGCCGAAGAACGGCGGCGGCGCGCCCGCGGGGAGGGTCGTCGGCAGGACGTCGACCTCCTCGAAGTGCGTGTCGCCGACGTCGGCGACGACGAGCTCGTCGTGCGCGCGGTCGACGGCGAAGCGCCACGGGTTCCGCAGCCCATACGCCCAGATCTCCCGTCGGACGCCCGCCGGTCCGGTCAGCGGGTTCGACGCGGGGATGTCGTAGCCGCCGCCCTCCTGCGGCGTGATCCGCAGGATCTTGCCGCGCAGGGTCGTCAGCTGGCTGGCGAGGAAATGCGCGCCGCAGCCGTCCCCGCCGTCCCCGACGCTGATCCAGAGGTTGCCGTCCTCGCCGACCTGCAGCTGCCCGCCGTGATGGGCGGTCGTCGCGATGCAGGCGCCGTCCCAGAGCGCCGGCACCGTGAGGACGTTGCGGCGCGACGCGGGGTCCACGCGATCGGGATCGGCGGCCGAGCGCTTCAGCACGTCCACCTTGAGGTCCCGGAACTCGGACGGCTCCACCGGCGTGGCCGGGTCGGTGTCGTCGAGATCGGAGTACATGACGTAGACGAGGCCGTTCGTGGCGTAGTTCGCGTCGAAGGCGAACGACTGCAGGCCGTTCGCGTCGTCGGTTCCCGTCAGCGCGTGCAGGTCGGCGTACGGCTGGCTGCGCAGGACGCCGTCGACGATCGCGTAGAGGTAACCGTCGCGGGTGCCGACCATCAGCCGGTGGGTGTCGCCCGGGGGGCTCGCGACGTACATCGGGCCCGCTCCGCCGGGCGAGAGGAACGGCTGTCCGGCACCGGCCGGCCCGACGACCGGCTCGAGGCGCAGCGCGGCGCTGGCGGGCGCTGTGATGAGCGCGCAGGCCAGCAGCAGCCCGAGTCCGAGCAGCGCACGCTCTCTGGAGCCCCCCAACACCATGCATAGCGACGGTAAGTGGTCAGCGCGGCTTGCGCAAGAGCGCTACGCGGGGGCGGTGACGACCGACGGCTCGATGACCTCGCAGCCGTCGGCCTCGAGCGCCGCGCGGAGCTCGGCCATCATCCCCGGCCCCGTGTGGGTGCCGACGATCGCGCCACCCGAGCCGGTGTAGTTCGCCGACGCGCCAACCGCGCGTGCGAGCTCGATCATCCGCCAGTGCTCGGGTTTGAGGTCGAGCACCCCGGAGCGGATGTCCGCGGTCCGGTCGATCAGGCCGCCGAGCAGCTCCGTGTCCCCGGCGCGCAGTGCGGCACCGGCGGCCAGCGCCATCTCGCGCAGCTCCGCCATCGCGATGTGGACCCGCAGCTCGCCCCGGTCGAACCTGGCGCGCAGGTCGCCGTGAACGATCTGCGACGGCTCGGCGGCGCCGGGCCGCCAGGCGAGGTACAGCGGCGGGAGCAGGGCCGGGTCGAGCGGCTCGTAGTGGCCCTGGCCGACGGGGATCTTCTCGTCCCGGGCGAAGTCCATCAGGACGAGCGTGTCGTACACCTGCGCGACGCGATCCTGCAGCCCGGCCATGATCCCGAGCTCCTCGACCTCGACCGCGAGCGCGAGACTCGGCAGCTCGGCGCGGGGGATCGGCACCTCGAACAGCTCGCTGAGCGCGCGCAGAACGGCGACGACGATCGCGCTCGATCCCGCCAGGCCGACCCGCTCCGGGATCGTCGTGGTGATCTCGACCGCGATCGGGCGGTCCGCCTCGGGGTGGCCGCGCAGTGCGACGAACTTGCGAAAGCGCCGGACGGTGGCCCCGACGAGCTCGATGTCCGGGAGATCATCGGCGGGCGCGTCGCGGACGACGGCGGCCGCCGCAAAGTCCTGCACCACCGTCGCGAGCGTCGCGCCGAAGTACCCGTCGGACGGGTTGCCGACGAGCGCGGCGCGGGCGTGCGCGGTGCCGCGCGCCTCAGACATCGGCCAGCTTCGCACGCAGGACAGGACCGAGCTCGGGATCCGTCAGCGCGTACTGCATGAACGCGGCCGCGTAGCTCTCCATGCTGCCGACGTCGTGTCGCGCCTCGCCGTCCCGCAGCGGGACGCCCACCGCCCGCGCGCCCTCGGCGAGCAGCAGCGCGAGCGCGTCGGTCAGCTGGAGCTCGCCGCCGTGGCCCGGCTCGACCCGCTCGAGCGCATCGAAGATCGAGAACGGCACGACGTAGCGCGAGGCGATCGCGAGGTCACTGGGAGCATCCGTCGCGGCGGGCTTCTCGACGAGCCCCGCCAGCGGGATGACCCCGTCGGACGCGAGCACGCGGCCGGCCGGCTCGGCGACGCCGTACCGCGAGATCTCGTCACCCGGCACCCGCTCGAGCGCGACCGCGATCTCGGCCTTGCCGTCCTGCGCGGCGGCGAGCAGCCGGCGCATCACGGTCGGGCGGCCGTCGGAGGTCTCCATGAGCGTGTCCCCGAGCGCGATCGCGAACGGCACGTCGTCGGGGAGCGCGGCGCGCGCGCACGCGATGGCGTCGCCCAGCCCGCGTGGCTCGGCCTGGCGCACGGCCATCACGTCGCACGGAAGATCCTCGAGGCCGTCGAGGTGATCGACGATCGCCTGCTTCCCGCGCCGCGTGACGAGCACGACCCGCTCGATGCCGGAGTCCGCGAGCTCGCGGACCACGTGCTCGATCACGGGCATCCGCGCGACCGGCAGCAGCTCCTTCGGCAGTGCGCGGGTGAGGGGCCGCAGCCGCGTCCCGAGACCGGCGACCGGAACGACGGCGTCGGCGATCACGCGTCGGGGCCGCGCTGGCGCAGGAATCGCTGGAACTCGCGGGCGAGCACGTCACCCGACGGAAGGTCGACGTCCTCGGCGGCCTCTTCCTCTTCGGCGGCGGCCTGCTCCAGCCGCTCGACGAAGGCCTGGACCTCCGGGTCGCTCTGCACGGCGAGCGAGACCTGGCGGTCGTAGTCGGCCGCGGCCTCCTCGAGCTCGCCCGCGTCGATCGTCACGCCGACGAGCCCTTCGACCCGGCGGACGAGCGCGAGCGCCGCCTTGGGATTCGGGGCCGCCGCGACGTAGTGCGGGACGCTCGCCCACAGGCTCGCGCACGGCAGGCCCGTCTCCGCGATCGCGCCGTGCAGGACCCCGGTGATGCCGGTCGGTCCCTCGTAGTTCGTGGGCTGCAGGCCGAGCCGCTGGACGAGCGCCTCGTCGCTGGCCATGCCGACGATCGGCACCGCGTGGGTGTGCGGGACGTCGGCCAGCAGCGCGCCCATCGAGACGACGAGCTGGATGTTGAGCACGTCGCACAGCTCCGTGACCAGGCGGCTGAACGACTGCCAGCGCATGGAGGGCTCGGGGCCCTGGAGGAAGATCAGGTCGCGCGGAGCGCGCGGGATCCGGGCGGCGAGCAGCTCGACCTCGGGCCACTCGATCTCCCGGTGCAGACCGTCGACGAGGCGGACCTTCGGCCGGGTCGACTGGAAGTCGTAG
Organism: Solirubrobacteraceae bacterium; assembly: GCA_016462625.1. The sequence continues at coordinate 43,705 of JAEMSV010000002.1, forward strand.
AACTCTTCCGGGTCGATCGAGAGGAAGCGCTCGGCGCCCAGGGAGGTGGCGAGGTAGCTGAGGGCCGCGGACGCGGCGTCCCCGGCGTCGTTCCATCCCCGGAAGGCGCACACCAGTGCTGGGGCACGGAGACCGTCAGGCCGGCTCTCCCATCGCAACGGCGGCATCGACCGTCACGATAGAAGATGTGACCGTGCCCGCCCCGAATCCGAGCGCCTCTCCTGCGCCGACCATCGCCGAGCTGCGCGCCGGCCAGGAGCTGGAGGGCGTGTTCGCGTGCTCGCGCAAGGACCGCCTGACGACGCGCACCGGCGCGCCGTACCTGGCGGTGGAGCTCCGCGACCGGACCGGCACGCTCGCCGCGCGGGCGTTCCGCGACGCCGACGTGCTGACCGGGCGGTTCGACCGCGGCGACCTCGTCCGCGTGACGGGCCGGGTCGAGCGGTTCCGCGACGAACTGCAGCTGGAGCTGCGGACCATCGCTCGGGTGGATCCCGGGACGGTCGACCCGGGGTCGTTCCTCCCGCAGGCCTACCGCGACCTCGATGAGCTCGACGGCTTCCTCGAGCATCTCGCCTCAGAGGTGTTCAACCCCGGCGACGTCGGCCTGCTCGGCCTGATGCTCACCGACGACGCGCTGCGGACCGAGTGGCGCCGCGCCCCGTGCACCCGCAACGGCCACCACGCCTACCTGGGCGGGCTGCTGGAGCACACGGTCGCGGTCGGCACCCTGGCGCTGGAGGTCCGCCAGCTGCACCCGCGGCTCGACAGCGACCTGCTGATCACCGCCGCACTGGTGCACGACCTCGGCAAGACGCGCGAGTTCACCTACGGCGCGGAGATCGGGCTCTCCGACGAGGGCCGGCTGCTCGGCCACATCGAGCTGGGGCTGCGGATCCTGCGCGAGTACGCGGAGCGGGTGCCGGCTTTGGAGTCGGAGCGGGAGCTCGCGATCGCCCATTGCGTGCTGACCCACCACGGCCCCGACCCTGCGCCGGGCCGCCGCTTCGCCTCGGCGGAAGCGTTGGCGCTGGCCCGTATCAACTCGCTCGATGCGACGGTGAAGGGCGCGCTGGAGCACGGGCTGAACCCGTAGGAATCGTCGAACGTTGAGATTCCGGGGTCAGAGCCCCGGAATCTCAACGTTCGATCTGGGCCGGCACCCTGCAGTTCCGCATCCCGCAGGAAGCCCTCGCGCGTGAGCGTGGCGCAGTTCACGCACGCGGCGCGGCACGACCCCGACCGAGTCGCCCCACAGCACGAGCAGGACCACGGCGAGATAGCCGACGGGCAGCAGGAGCGCGACCCAGATCGACGCGACCGCGGCGATGCGGATCCGGGCCGGATCGAGACCGACCAGCCAGCCGAGCCCTGCGGTCAGAGCGGCGACGGCGAGCAGCGAGACGAACACGCGCCCAACGGTACACCGCATTTTGGTGTGAATCCGGGAAGAACCCCACGAAGAAGGCCGGGACGCCCAGCACCACGCATGCGACGACGACGGCGGCAACTTGGGCCCACACGCGCTCCAAGACGCGGCCGATGCCCCAGCCCACCGCGAAGCAGACCACGATCGCGATCAGCAAGAGCACCCAGACCGCCGTGAGGCCGCTCAGGGTGTGGTCCGCGGACACATCCTGCTGTCGCTGCTGAACGGACAGCACGAACGTCACGGGCACGATCGCGATGAGGATTGCCACCGTCCCGACGAGCCAGCGCCGCCGACCGCCCGCGCCGACAACCCGACCGAGCAGCAGGCTGCCCGGCATCGCAACGAGCGCGAGCAGCCACATCACGGAATCCATCCTCATTCCTTGCGCAGCCACTCCGCGAGCTTCTCGCCCGTGCTCTGCACCTGCCCGCTCGCGTCGACCATCAGCTGCCGGAACCGCTCGGTGTAGTGCTCGGTCGCCGCGGCGGTCTCCTCACGCACCGGCGGCTCCTCGCCGCGCTTGACGTACTCGCCGCCGATGATCCGGTTGTAGTCACCGCTCTGCACCCACTTGTGGATCTCGTGCGCGCGCTTGACCGGCGGCGAGTGGGTCTGGCCGAGCTCGGTCATGAGCTTGCGGATCCGGTCGAACCCGTCGCCGCCCTCCCGGTAGTCCTGCGCCTGGCGCAGGAACGCGTCGAGGTTCAGCCGCTCGGACGGGAGGCCCGCCGAGATCGCCATGAGCGTCCGGCTGGTGAGCAGCGGGTCGCGCGTCACGATCGTCGCGCACCGGTCGCAGCTGTACTCCGCGGCGCGGTACCACTCCAGCAGCGCGTACCGGATCCCGAGCAGCGGCAAGCCGGCGAAGATCGGCAGCGCCCGCATGCCGAGATCGAGCAGGATCGCGAGCGCCGTCTGGTACATGACATGGCCCGAGAGGATGTGGCCCGCCTCGTGGGCGAGGACCATCTCGAGCTCGTCGTCGTCGAGGATCTGCGCGGCCTCGCTGCTGACCACGACGATCGGCTTCTTCGCGCCCATCGCCATCGCGTTGGGCAGCGGCGACATCCCGACGTAGAGGTCGGGGCGGTCCTCGATGTCGAGGACCGTGCAGACGCGGACCCAGCGCTGGTGCAGCTCGGGCAGCTGGTCCGGGCCGACCTTCAGCGAGGCCGACAACGTGCTCTGGCGGATCGCGCGCTCGTAGCCGAACTCGATGAGGCGCTTGATGACGGTCTCGAGCATCGGGATCGAGCCGAGCGCCGCGGTGGCGGCGCGGTCGGCCGGATGCTCGAAGGCCTTCGAGGAGATGTTCGGGAGGCGGTAGCCGTCCGCGGGAAGATCGGAGGTGGCGGTCACCGCTCAGATCCTACGGAGCAGCGGCCACTGCCCTCAGCACAACGTCCGCCATGCCCCGCTCGCCCTGGTAGCTCGGATGGAACACGTTGAAGGCGCGCGCCGGCAGCGCCTCGACCCAGCGCCGCGAGACCTGGCGCTGACACGCGTCGTGGCCCAGGCTCGCGGCCTCGACGTCCGCGTGCACGGCCCCGAAGGCGTCCCCGGTCTCGCGGATCGCCCGGCTGAGCTCGTGCTGGATGCCCTCCAGCCACGGAGCGTCCCCACTCGCGACCGGCACGACCGGCCAGCACCGGCGGGGATCGGGCGGGAGGAAGCGCGGGGCGCTCACGGTGACGATCAGCGCCCGAGGCGACCGCGCGCGTATGCCGGCGAGCACCGCCGTGAGCTTGGGCCGGAGCTCCACGATGCGCGCGCGCACGAGGTCGACCCCGTTGCGCACGTAGCGGTTGCGGCACTTCGTCCCCGTCGGCAGCGCCGACAGGCAGTCGCCGACGATCGTGGTGAAGCCGATGTCGTTGCCGCCGATCCCGACCGTCACGAGCGCGGTGTCGGCGCGCAGCGCGTCGAACTGCGGGCCGTTCTCCACGGTCTTGTCGTCCCAGGAGAGGATCTGCCGCGCGGTCATGTCCCTCGTCTGCGCGCCGCTGCACGTCTCGTCGGTGAAGGCCGGGAGCTTCAGCGCCCGCTGCACGAGCTTCGGGTAGTTGCGGGTGCTCTGAAAGCACGTCGGCCCCACCGCCGCCGTGGAGATCGGCAGGAGACCTCCGCCCGCGGCGAAGCTGTCGCCCAGCGCGACGTACCCGCCCGCAGCGGCGTGAGCCGGCGCCGCGCCGATCGCCAACACGGCGGCGACGAGGAGGCCGGCGGCTCGGCGCACGCGCGTCAGACCGCGCCGAGCGCGATGAGCCAGATCAGCCCGGAGACGAGCGAGACGAGCAGCAGGTAGATGCCCATCTCGCGGTCGTTCTCGATGAACCGCCACAGCGCGAGGAAGATCCCTGCCAGCGGCAGGACGATCGCGATGGCGTACGGGAAGAAGGCGACGAGCCGTTCCTTGATCGATTCGTTCATCGCGCGGGAGTATCGCCGGTCGGGGCCTGCGGGGTCCGCAGGGCGTCACGGGCGAGATGCGCGGCGACGTACACCAGGAGCGCCGCGAACCCGAGCTCCAGCGCCCGCTCGGGGACCGCGTTGGCGACCACGACGCCGCCGACCGCCCCGGCGATCGCCAGGACCCCGAGCAGGAGCGCGTCGCGGTCGCGCACGTTGCCGTAGCCGCGCTGCCGCCACGTGCCGACCAGGGCGACGGGCACGATCGCGAGCAGCGACGTCGCCTCGGCCTCGACCTGGCCGAGCCCGACGAAGAGCGTCAGCGCGGGGACGAACAGCGAGCCGCCGCCCACGCCGAGCATTCCGGCGATCACGCCGGCCAGCACGCCGATGAGAACCGCCTCGATCACCCGATCACCATCTGCACGGCGACACCCACGAGCACAACGCTGAACGCCAGCGCGATCGCCTTCTGCGGCACCCGCTGCTGCAGCCACGTCCCGGCGAGCACGCCGCCGATTGCGGGAATTCCGACGAGCAGCCCGTCGGCGAAGTCGACGTTGCCGTAGCCCGCGTGCGTCGCCACGCCGACGGCCGCGATGAGCACGATCGCCGCGAGCGACGTGCCGGTCGCTTCGCGCGCCTCGTAGCCCATCCACACCATCAGCAGCGGCACCATCACGACCCCGCCGCCGACCCCGAACAGGCCGCTGAACAGGCCCGCGAGGGTCCCGATGACCGCCAGCCTGGCGGTCCTTCCCGCGGGGGTCGCGACCATGCGCGGCATACTAGGTGCGATGCCTCCCGCCGCCACGCTCGCCGAGGCGCTCGCGCCTCTCCGGGCGGACCCGTCGCAGTCCGCCGTGCTGCTCGACATCGACGGCACGCTCGCGCCGATCGTGCGCCATGCCGACGACGCGCATGTGCCCGAGTCGACGCGGACCGCGCTGATCGCGGTCGCGCGGATGTACGCGGTCGTCGCGTGCGTCAGCGGCCGCCAGGCGTCGGTCGGGCGCCGCATCGTCTCGCTCGGCCAGATCGCCTACATCGGCGGCCACGGCTCCGAGCTGCTGCTCCCCGGCGGGGGCGGTGTGGAGATCGACCGCGAGGTCGCCGCCTACACCGAGCGCGTCAAGCGGTTCATCGCCCAGCTGGATCAGTCCGTGCTGCACCACGAGCGCATCCGCGTGGAGGACAAGCAGGCGATCGCCGCGCTGCACTGGCGCGGCGCACCCGACGAGGCGAGCGCCGAGGAGATCGTCCGGGGCATCGCCCATGACGCAGAGGCCGCCGGGTTCGCCATCCACTGGGGCAAGAAGATCCTCGAGATCCGGCCGCCCGTGGAGATCAGCAAGGGCCGCGGGATCAAGCGCCTCCTGCGCGACCGCGATCTCACCGCCGCGGTCTACGTCGGCGACGACCGCACCGACCTCGACGCCTTCGCCGGGCTGCGCGACCTCGTCGAGCACGGACGGCTCGGCACCGCGGTGTGCGTCGGCGTGACATCGGACGAGACGCCGCCCGAACTCCGCGAGCAGGCCGATGTGCTCATCGACGGGCCGCCCGGCGTGCGCGAGCTGCTCGAGGCGCTGACCTGACGCGCCGTGCGCTTCGCTGAGTTCCTCAAAGCCACCGTCCTGCTCTGCGCCGGCTCCGCCACCGCGCTGGCGCTGGTCGCCGCCCTCGCCGGCGGCGAGCAGCAGCTCGGGTCGCGCTTCGCGACGTTCCTGGCCGCGTGGTGGGTCGTGGCGACCCTCATCGGCTCGTGGCTCGGCCGGCGGGCGGAGACCACCCCGCCGATCGCCCGGCTGCTCGGCACCGCGCGTTCGGCGAACTCGCTCCCCGAGATGCACCCCGGCCGGATGCTGCTCAACCGGCTCTGGCCGCTGGTGGCCACCACGATCCTGGGCATCGGTCTGGCGTTCCTGGCCCCGCAGATCCCTGGGATCGCGGCCGGCTTCGCGATCATCTGGGCCCTCGCGTGGCGGCGCCAGCACAGCGCCGTGAGCGCGATCGAGCACCGCGACGGCGTGGAGTTCTATCTCGAGCGCACGCCGCCCGGGAAGTCGATGCAGCTCGTCCGGGTTCCCGGGCTGAAACGGGACCTCTCGTCCATCAGCCGGACCGGCGCATCAGTCTGAAGGCCCAACGGTCAAGGTTCCCTGACACCCTGTCGATACCCGGGACATGCGTCTCACGGAGGGGACCGCAGCCGCGCGCGTGGTCGTGGCGCGCCAGCCCATGTTCGATGTCCACAGGCACGTCGTCTCGTACGAGCTGCTGTTCCGCGAGTCCGACGGGAGCGCACGACCGGTCGATGACAGCGTCCGCGCCACTGCCCGCGTGCTCTCCGCCGCCCTCGGCGACATCGGGCTCACCGCCATCGTCGGGGACCGCCGCGCCTTCGTGAACGTCGACCGGGAGTTCCTCCTCACGCGCGACACCCTTCCCTTCAGCCCCGAGCAGGTCGGCCTCGAGCTCCTCGAGGACCAGGAGATCGACGACCTGCTGCTCGAACGCCTCACCGACCTCGTCGAGGAGGACGGCTTCGTGCTCGCGCTCGACGACTACGTCTTCGACGAGAGCCACGCTCCGCTGCTGAGCCTGGCCTCGATCGTGAAGGTCGACGTGCTCGCCCTCGGGGTCGACGGAGCGATCGCGCAGCTCGAGCTGCTGCGCCCCTACGACGTGACCGTCCTCGCCGAGAAGCTCGAGGACGAGCAGGAGTTCATCCGTTGCCGCGACGCCGGCTTCGAGCTCTTCCAGGGGTACTTCTTCTGCCGCCCCGAGCTGGTGGCCCGCAAGCAGATCCCGGCGGGCGGCGCGGCGGCGCTGACGGCCGCCGGCCTCCTCTCGCGCTCGGACGTCTCGTTCGAGGAGATCGAGCAGATCGTGACCAACGATCCCGGCCTCTCGCTGCGGCTCCTGCGCCTGCTCAACTCGGCCGCGTACACGCGGGGCAGCCAGATCTCCACGGTCCACCAGGCGCTCATGATGCTCGGCGCCCGCCGGGTCCGCGAGTGGGCGACGATCACCGCGCTCGCCGGGCTCGAGGTCACGTGGGACGAGCTCCTCCCGACCGCCCTGACCCGCGCGCACGCCCTGCGCCTGCTCGCCGAGCACCGCGGCGACGACGGGGACATCGCCTTCGCCATCGGCCTGCTGTCGGTCGCCGACGCCATGCTCGGTGTGCCGATGGCGGTCGCCGTCGAGGACCTCCCGATCGCCGAGGTCACCCGCGCCGCGCTGCTCGACGGGATCGGCCCCGACGGCATCGCGCTGACGGCCATCCGCCGCCATGAGGCGTTCGCCGCCGGCGTCCCGGGCGTCGAGCCGAACACGCTGGCGCGCGTCTATCTCGAAGCGCTCGTGTGGTCGCAGGAGATGGCGACCACGCTGCCTAGCTGACCAAGGACCAGGCGCCCACCAGCAGCGACGCGAAGAGCAGGGCCGGAAGGAAGTTCCCGACCCGCACGTCCTTGATGTCCAGCAGCTTCAGGGCGATCCCGACGATGAGGATCCCGCCCGCCGACGTCATCGCGGCGAGCGCCTCGCCCTCGAGCACCCCGTCGAGCGTGCCCGCGAGCAGCGTGAGCGCCCCCTGGTAGACGAGCACCGCGAGGGCGGAGAGCCCGACGCCCCAGCCGAGCGCCGCGGCCAGCGCGAGGGCGGCGAAGCCGTCGAGGACGGACTTCGTGGCGAGCGCCGTGGTGTCTCCGCGCAACGCGTCATCGAACGAGCCGATCACCGCCAGCGGCCCGATGCAGAACAGCAGGGAGGCGGTGACGAACCCCTCGGCGATCTTGGACGGCTCACCGTCGGTCGACAGCCGGTGCTGGAGGGCGAAGCCGAGGTCTTCGAGCCGGTCCTCGAGGCGCAGCCACTCCCCCGCGAGGCCGCCCAGGAGGACGCCGCCGAGGACGTAGAGGGCGCTGGTGTCGCGCCACGCCAGCGCGAGATCGACGCCGAGGACGAGGGTGATGAGCCCGAGCCCGGCGAGGACGCGCTGCTGCAGGCGCTCAGGAAGGCGGTGGCCGAGGGCGACACCGGCCGCCGTTCCGGCGAGGATCGCGCCGACGTTGATGAGAGTCCCGGCGCCGGTCACTGGCGGATGACGGTACCGCCGCCTGCGAGCATCCCGCGCCAATGGTCCGTCCCGACGTCCTGCTCGTCTCCCTCGGCTCGACCGCGGGTCTGTGCGCGGCCGACAGCGAGTTCGCAGGCGCGCTCCGGCGAGCTGGCGCGTCGGTGGAGGTGGCGCGGGCGGCGGCGCCACGCGAGGGATTGCGGACGCTCGCGGTGATCGATCTGGCGTGGGCGCGGGCGGCTCGTGCCGCCGCGCTGTCCGCCGGCCCTGCGGGCGCCGTCGTCTACTCGACGACGACCGCAGCGCTGTTCGGGCCGTGGCCGGGAGCGATTCGGTTCGATGCGCTTTCTGCCGTGAACCGTCCGGGACGGCATGGGGTGTGGCAGCGGCCTCTCGAGGCGCGTCGGTTGCGGTCTGCGTCTTTGCTTCTGCCGTGGGCGCAGTCGTCTCTGGAGGGTTCTCCGATCATTGAGGGAGAGGTGGTCGTGTGTCCTGTCCCGGTGGTCGCCTCGGGCGGTGTGGATGGGGTCCGCGATGTCGCCGCCGTGACGTATGCGGCTTCGCCGGAGAAGAAAGGGCTGGAGCGCGTCATGCGGGCGTTCTCCGCGGTGCGGCGCCCGGACGAGGAGCTGCTCGTCGCGGGTGCGGATCCCGCCGTGCTGCCGATCCTGCCCGACGGTGTCCGGTCGGTCGGCCGGCTGGAGCGCGAGGAGTACCGGGCGCTGCTGCGGCGCGCCCGGGTGTTCGTCACCGCGCCGCGGCGCGAGGACTACGGGATCGCGCAGCTCGAAGCGCTCGCTGACGGCTGCCGTCTGGTGACGACGCCCGCGCCCGGTCCCTACGCGGCGCTGCCGATCGCGCGGGCGCTCGATCCGCGGCTGGTCGTCGAGGGGGACGCCGAGCTCGCGGCCGCGATCCGGACGGCGCTCGACGAGGACGGCGACCGGTACGCGGCGGAGGCCCGCGAGGCGCTGGCGCCGTTCACGCCCGAGGCGATCGACGCGCTCGTCGCGCACCAGGTGCTCCCGCGCTTAGCCGGACGAAACCTCCGCTGAGCGGTGGTTTCGTCGCCCTATGGCGGAAATCGTGGGGCGTGCGACCTTGCAGACGCAGGGCCGGCGCGCGACCATCGACCCATGCCGCGCCGCGTCGTCATCCTCGCCCCCGACAACGTCCAGCCCCTCGACGCGATCGGACCGGCGGAGGTCTTCCACACCGCGACCGTGCTGAAGCCGCCGGGCTATGCGATCGAGCTGGTCGCCCCGGGTGGCGGGACGATCACTAGTCAAAGCGGGATCCGCCTCGTCGTCGATCCGCTGCCGGAGCCCACCCGGCCGGTGGACACCCTGCTCGTCGCGGGCGGCATCGGGACCCGTGAGATGGCGGGCGACGCGGACGCCGTCGCCTGGGTCCGCGCGATGTCGGCGCACGCACGAAGGACGACCAGCGTCTGCAGCGGCGCCTTCGTCCTCGCCGCCGCCGGCCTGCTCGACGGCAAGCGCGCGACGACCCACTGGGCGTGGTGCGACCTGCTCGCGCGGACGTATCCCGAGGTGCAGGTCGACGCCGACCCGATCTACATCCGCGACGGCGACGTCTGGACGTCGGCGGGCGTCACGGCGGGAATGGACCTGGCGCTCGCGCTCGTCGAGGACGATCTCGGACCGGACGTCGCACTCGATGTCGCACGACAGCTCGTCCTCTTCATGAAGCGGCCCGGCGGGCAGGCGCAGTTCAGCGCCGGCCTCGCCGCGCAGGCCGCCCGGCGCGATCCGCTGCGCGAGCTGCAGGCGTGGGTCGTCGACCACCTCGACGAGGACCTCTCCATCCCGTCGCTGGCGCAACGGGCCTGCCTGTCCGAGCGGCAGTTCGCCCGCGCGTTCAAGGCCGAGACCGGCATGACCCCGGCGGCCTACATCGAGGCGCTGCGCGTCGAGCGCGCGCGGCTCCTGCTCTCAGACGGACAGACCGTCGACGAAGCCGCGCGCACATGCGGGTTCGCCAGCGCGGAGGTCATGCGCCGCGCGTTTCACCGGCGGGTGGGCGTCGCCCCGTCCGCGTATCGCGAGCGGTTCGGCACTGCCGCCGCCTGACCCCCCGAGGAGACCTCCCATGCAGATCGTCATCCCGCTGTACGACCAGATGACCGCACTCGACGCGATCGGCCCGTACGAGGCGCTGAACCGGATCTCCGGCACGCAGATCACGTTCGTCGGCGAGCGGGTCGGCGAGATCCGTACCGACACCGGCCGGCTCGGCCTGACCGTCGACGCGCCGCTCGAGGCGTTCCCGCATCCCGACGTGCTCGTGGTGCCCGGCGGCATCGGCTCCCGGGCGCTGGCCAAGGATGACCGGTGGGTCGCGTGGGCCCGAGAGGCGCACGAACACACCACGTGGACCACTTCGGTCTGCACCGGCGCGATGCTGCTCGGCGCCGCTGGGATCCTCGAGGGGCTCCGGGCGACCACGCACTGGTCGTGCGTCGCGCAGATGGCCGACTATGGCGCGACCCCGGTCGGCGACGAGCGGATCGTCCGCGAGGGGAAGGTCATCACCGCCGCCGGCGTGTCGGCCGGAATCGACATGGGCCTGTGGCTCGCGGCGCAGATCGCCGACGAGGACACCGCGCGCGCCGCGCAGCTGATGATCGAGTACGCGCCCGAGCCGCCGTTCGACGGTGGGACTCTCGCGACGACGCCGCAGAGCGCGTTCGCGAAGCTGCCCGACATGATCGTCCCGGCCGAGGCGGAGCTCGCCGCGGCCAACGCCACTTAGCCCTTCGGCGTGCGGAGCACCGCCTCGATGTTGTTGCCATCGAGGTCGAGCACGTACGCCGCGTAGGTCTCCATCGTCGGCGGGCCGTACGCACGCACGCCCGGCGCCCCGTTGTCCGTCCCTCCGGCAGCGAGGCCCGCGGCGTGGAACGCGTCCACGGCCGCGCGGTCGCCCGCCACGAACGCGACGTGCGTGTTCGCGCTCACCGGACCGTCCGCGCTGAGGGCGAGGTTCGCGAACCCCTTCAGATGCGGGAGGTCGAGCAGCAGCGGGATGCCGAGCGGCTCGAGGAGCTTGCCGTAGAACGCGGTACTCGACTCCAGGTCGGAGACGCGCAGATGCACGTGGTCGAACACCGGCTTGGTCCAGTCCCAGGTGGTTGCATCCATGCCGGCAGGGTATCATGGGTTATATCCATGACGGTCATCTACCGACATACCGGGCGCATCGGCATCGACTACGCGCTCACGGGGCACGAGGGCGAGGAGTTCGCCCGCTTCGAGGTCACGCCGACTCCCGCCGACCTCGACGCCTGGTTCGCGCAGTCCGATCTCGCCATCGAGCACGCCGCTTCCACCGACCAGGACCTCGCGCTCGGCCGCCGGTTGCGCTTTGCGATCTGGCACGCCGCGCAGGCGGCCGCCGCCGGCGCCCCGCTGCCCGACGAGCATGTCGTCACGATCGAGGCGGCCGCCGCCGCGCCGCCGCTCGTTCCCCGCATCGACGGCGGCTGGCGCGAGCCCACCGCCCGCGCCGCGCTCTCCACGATCGCCCGCGACGTCATCGAGATGCTCGCCGACCCCGCCCAGCACGCCCGCGTGCGCATCTGCGCCGCGGACAACTGTCCCGTCCCCTTCTACGACGGCTCGCGGCCCGGCCGCCGCCGCTGGTGCGAGGACGCGCGCTGCGGCGACCGCCACCGCCAGCGCACCCACCGCCAGCGACGAAAGGACCTGACGACATGACCCCCGTCGGACTGACCAAGGACGCCGGCTGGCAGGCTGGCAAGCGCCAGACGCTCCCGATCGGGCTCGAGGAGACGTGGCAGCTGCTCCTGTCGCCCGAGGGCCTCGCGACCTGGCTCGCGCCCGGGCTGGATGAGCTCCGTGCCGGCGAGGAGTACCGCGCCGCGGACGGCACCGTCGGCGAAGTTCGCAGCCTGCGCACCGAGGACCGGATCCGCGTGACCTGGCAGCCACCGGAGCGCGACACCGCGGCCACACTCCAGGTCGTGGTCATTCCCGTGAAGACTGGGACCACGGTCAATCTGCACGCCGAGCAGCTCGTCGACGCGCTCGACCGTGAGACGATGCTCGAACGATTCACGGAGGTCCACGCCCGCCTCCGGGCAGCCGCAAGCGGCCACGCGGCCTAGCGGTTCTTCGCGCGCTTGCGGAGCTTCGCGAACTCCGGCCAGGGCTTCGTGTTCGCGATCGCGTCGGCCGTGAGCCACGCACGCCGCGCCGTGGCGACCGCCCAGCGGACGTTCGCGAGCCGGTCGGTCCCGTGCGCGTCGCTGTCGAGCAGGATCAGCACGCCCGCCTCGGCGGCCTGCTTGGCGTGGACGTCGTCGAGGTCGCGGCGATCGGGCGCGCCGTTGATCTCGAGCATCGTGCCGGCCTTCGCCGCGGCCTCGATGACCGCGCCGAGGTCGACGTCATAGCCGGGGCGGCGGCCGAGCTTGCGCCCGCTCGGGTGGCCGATCGCGTCGATCCACGGGTGCTCGGCCGCGGCGACCATGCGCTTGGTCATCTCCGCGCGCGGGGTCTGGAACGCCGTGTGCACCGACGCGATGCACCAGTCCAGCTCGGCGAGCAGCGCGTCGTCGTAGTCGGGAGAGCCGTCGGGGAGGATGTTCGTCTCGGTGCCGATCAGGAGCTGGAGCTCATCGCCGAGCTTCGCGTTGACCGTGCGGACCCGCTCGATCTGCCGCTTGAGCATGTCGGGGTCGACGTGGTTGCCGAAGCCGTGTGTGGCGGAGTGGTCGGTGATCGCGAGGTACTCGTACCCGCGCGCGATCGCCTCGGCGGCCATCTCCTCGATCGTGTTGCGGCCGTCCGACGCGACGGTGTGGCAGTGCAGGTCGCCCTTGAGGTCGGACTCCCGCACGAGCGCGGGCGGCGTGAACCCGGGGTCCAGCTCACCGCGGTCCTCGCGCAGCTCGGGCTCGATGTACGGCAGGCCGAGCTTGGCGTAGACCTCCTCCTCGGTCGCGCACCGCAGCGTCTCGCCGGTGGCGTCGTCGAGGATCCCGTACTCGCTGACGTGAAAGCCCTTCTTCACCGCGTTCTCGCGCAGGCGGACGTTGTGCCGCGCGCTGCCGGTGAAGTGCTGGAGCAGGTTGCCGAACTGGTCGGGCTCGACGACGCGCAGGTCGATCGACAGGCCGCTGTGCGTGCGACCCTTCGCCGCGTTCTCCCCGGCGGTACCCGCCGACTCGATCTCGGGGAGCTCTCCGAGCGCGGCGGTCAGCGCGGCCGGGTCGTCCGCGGTCGCGATGACGTCGAGGTCCTTCACCGTGTCGGCGAGGCGGCGGGCGCTGCCGGCGAGCTCCACGCGGTTCGACGACGGGTGCGCGCGGAGACCCGCCACGATCGCGTCGCCCTCGGCCAGCGCCTTCGACAGGAGCGCGCGCTCGGCGGGCTTGTCGCCGAGTCCCGCCGCGAGCGCGGCGAGCACCGACTCCTCGAACTTGGGGCCGAGCCCCTTGACGTCGCGCAGCTGCTGCGCCTCCGCGGCGGTCTTCAACGACGCGAGCGAATCGATTCCCAGCTCGGTGAACATCAGCCGCACGCGCTTGGGCCCGACCCCGGGCAGCCGCGTGATGTCGAGCAGGCCCATTGGATATTTCGACAAGAGCTTCGCCCGCGCGGGGATCTCGCCGTCGGTCACCAGCGCGGCGATCTTCTCCTGCAGCGTCGCGCCGATCCCGGGCAGCTCGGTCGCCTTGCCCTCGACCGCCAGCGCACCCACGGAGCGCGTCGCCTCGCGGACCGCCTTCGCCCCGTTGCGGTAAGCCAGCACCCGATGGGAGATCGCGCCATCGAGCTCGTACAGGTCGCCCAGCTCGTCGAGGGCGGCGGCGATCTCGCGGTTCGGCATCTCGGCCACGCCTCAAGCCTACGACCGGAGGGCCGACTTCCGTGGTGATGGCCTTCCGTCCCCGCTCCGACGACCTGATCCTCGTCCAGGGCCTGCGCGGCACCCGCGCGGTCTTCGACGACTGGAGCGCCCGCCCGTGGCGCGTGCTCGGGCCGTGGCTCGCCGGAAGCGCGGCGATCACGGCGACGCTGCTCGTCTCGGTCATCGTCATCGCGCACGTCGTGACGCCCGACCCGAACCCGCCGATGGTCCTCCCGGGATTCGGCCAGAACGCCGGGGCCGACGGCGTCGCCTGGTACCTCTGGCGCAACGGCCTCGTGCTCGCCCTGCACGCGATGGCGTGCGTCGCGGGGTTCATCGCCGGTTCGACGCTCCCGCTCGAGGCCGAGAAGTACTCGGGCTGGTGGCGCTGGGTCCACGACAAGGCCGGCCCACTGGCGATCCTGTTCGTCACCGCCGCGACGCTCTTCAGCCTCATCACCCAGGCGTGGTCGCTGGGCTTCGGGCTGTCGACCCTCTCGTTCCAGTTCGACGTCTCCCCCCAGTACCTGCTGATGCTGCTGCTCCCGCACGCGATCCCGGAGCTCATCGCGCTGTTCCTCCCGCTGGCCGCGTGGATCATCGCCAGCCGCCGCGGGGAGTGGGACCAGCTGCTCGCGGCGACCTTCGTGACCGTCGGGATCGCGGTGCCGATGCTGATCGCCGCGGCCTTGACGGAGGTCTACGTGACCCCCATCCTGCTGCGTCACGCGCTGCACCTCACGTAGCGCTTCACTTTGTATAGTGAGTGGGCCACCGCTCAGTTTCGAAGGAGACCAGTTCATGGCCGGATCCCTGCAGGACGTCACCGACGCGAATTTCCAGGCCGAGGTCATCGAGGCTGACGGCCCGGTGCTCGTCGACTTCTGGGCCCCCTGGTGCGGTCCGTGCCGCGTCGTCGCGCCCGTCCTCGAGGAGATCGCCGGCGAGAAGCCCGAGCTGAAGATCGTCAAGCTCAACGTCGACGAGAACCAGCAGACGGCCGCGCAGTTCGAGGTCCTCTCGATCCCGACGATGATCATCTTCAAGCACGGCAGCGTCGCGAAGAAGATCATCGGCGCGTACCCGAAGCGCAAGCTCGAGGCCGAGCTCGAGCCAGTCCTCGCGTAGCTCGCCGATCAACCCTTTCAAGCGGCCGTGCGCCCCAGTGCGCACGGCCGTTTGTCGTTCCACAGAGATTGTGGAACAATTCCACAAGTCATGCCCCGGCTCCAGGTCCTCTTCGCCGCGATCCTGTTCGGCACCACCGGCACCGCGATGGAGCTCGGCCCCGACGCGAGCCCGCTCGCCGTGGGCGCCGCGCGGATCGCGGTCGGCGGTGCGCTCCTGCTCCTCGCCGCGCGGCTGATCGGCGCCCGGATGCCGCGCGACCGGCGGGCGATCGCCGGCGTCGCACTGGGAATCGCGGTCTACCAGCTGTCGTTCTTCGCGGCGGTGGATCTGACCGGCGTCGCGGTCGGCACGGTGGTCGCGATCGGTACCGGCCCGGCCGTCGCGGGCGGGCTCGGCGCGCTGCTGAACGGCGAGCAGCTCACCCGCCGCTGGGTCATCGCGACGAGCCTCGCGGGCATCGGCGTCGCGCTCCTCGTCCTCGGCGGCAGCGGCGACGCGAGCATCGAGCCGCTGGGCATCGTGCTCGCCGTGATCGCGGGCGCCGGCTACGGCACGTACACCGTCGTGTCCAAGGGCCAGCTCCAGCGCGGCGCCGACCCCGAGGGCGTGATGGCTTCCGGCTTCGCGAGCGCCGGCATCCTGCTCCTGCCCGTGCTCCTGATCGCCGGGCCCGGGTTCCTGGCCGAGCCCGGGGGACTCGCGCTCGCGCTGTACCTCGGCGCGATCCCGACCGCGCTGGCGTACGTCCTGTTCGCCCGCGGGCTGCGCCACCTCTCCAGCGGCGAGACGGCGACGATCGTCCTCGCCGAGCCGGTCACCGCCGCGGCCCTCGGCATGACCGTGCTCGACGAGACCCCCGGGACGATCGCGCTCGTCGGCGCCGGACTGGTTCTCGCGGGACTCGCGGTGCTGGCCTTACCGCGACGGGAAGAACCGACCACCGCGGATGTCGTGCCGGCATGAACGCCCCGCTGCCCCGCGTCTCCGCCGTCGAGGCACTCGTCGCCGTCCTGCGCGAGCGGATCCTCGAGGGTGAGCTCGCACCCGGCGAGCGGCTCGTCGAGCGCGAGCTGACCGAGCGCTACGCCGTCGCGCGCCACACCCTGCGCGCGGCGCTGCGCCAGCTGCACGCCGCGGGACTGGTGACGATCGAGCCGAACCGCGGCGCGCGGGTCGCAGAGCTCGACCCCTCCGAGCTGCGCGACCTCTTCGCCCTGCGTCTCGCCCTCGAGCGCGAGGCCGCGCAGCTCGCGCTCGAGCGGAACGACGGGGCGCTGCCCCCGCCCGTGCACGCCGCCGCGGACCGCCTGGCCGACCTCGCGGCGAGCAGCCGCGCCTCGTGGGCGCGGGTCGCCGAGGCGCACAACGACGTCCACACCGCGATCGTGGCTGCGGGCGGCGCGCCGCGCATCGTCCGGGCCTACGACGCCCTCGCCGCGGAGCTCGCCCTCTTCACCATGCAGCTGCGGCCGGTGTGGACGCGCGACCGCCTCGGCCCCGATCACGTCGCGCTGGTCCGGGCGATCGAGCGCGACGGACCCGACGTCCTGAGAGCCCACGTGCAGGAGTCGCTGGCAGCGCTGACCGCGCATTGAGATAGTGCGCCCTCGATGGCGAAGCTGCCGCTCTCCCAGCTGATCAACGGCCACGCGCGGCTGCACGCGGGCGAGCTGCGCGCCGCCGTGTCGGGCAGCACGGTGCTCGTGACCGGCGCATCGTTCGGGATCGGTGAGGCGACGACCCGGCATCTGGTCGCCGCCGGCGCGACCGTCCTCGCCGTCGCCCGTACCGCCGACCGGCTCGACGAGTTGGCGGCGGAGCTCGCCGACCGTGACGGCAGCGTCGTCGTCCTCCCGTGCGACCTGACCGACTTCGACGCGGTCGGCGAGCTGGGCGCGCGCGTCCTCGCCGACCACGGCCCGCCCGACGTCCTCGTCAACAACGCGGGGCGCTCGATCCGCCGCAGCATCGCCGACTCGACCGACCGCTTCCACGACTTCCAGCGCACGATCGACATCAACTACCTCGCGCCCGTGCGGCTCACCCTCGCGCTGCTGCCCGCGATGCGCGAGCGCGGCTCAGGCCACCTCGTCGCGATCTCGACGAGCGGTGTCCGCGGCCTTCCCGCCGCGCCGGGCTGGTCGGCGTACCAGTCCTCGAAGGCGGCGTTCGACACCTGGACGCGCAGCGTCGCGCAGGAGATCTCCAGCGACGGGGTCGCGACGACGAGCGTCTACTTCGGCCTCGTCCGCACGCGGATGAGCGCGCCGACCGCAGGCTTCAACGCGATCCCCGGGCAGAGCCCAAAGGCCGCCGGCTGGATGGTCTGCGACGCGATCGTGCACCGCCCGCGCAGCGCCGGGCCGTGGTGGATCGGCCCGGCCGACGTCGTGACGAACGGCGTGCTGCGCCGCCCGACCGAGGCCGTCCTCACGCACGCGTTCCGCCGCGGCGAGAAGGGCCGCTCGCGCGAAGCCTGATGCCCGGCCGGAAGCGCACCTCGGTCGTCATGGCCGCCGGCGCCGTGCGCGCCCTCTCCCGCGCGGGGGTCGTCCGCCCGGTCGCGCCGGACACGCTGCGCCGGGTCGGCGGGGCCCGCCACCGGCTGCGCGAGTCGCTCGCGTCCGTGGTCGCCATCGGAGCGGCGCGCTGGCCCGACCGCGTCGCGCTCTCCGACGACCGCGGAGCCGTCACGTACGGCGAGCTGCACCGGCGTGGCGCCGCGCTCGCCGCGGGGCTGCAGCGCGACCTCGGTGTGGGCCCGGACCGGAGCCTTGCGATCCTCGCCCGCAACCACAACGGGGCGGTCGAGGCCGCGATCGCCGCCGGCCGCCTCGGCGCGGATCTGCTCCTGCTGAACACCGACTTCGCCGGACCGCAGCTCGCCGACGTCCTCAAGCGCGAGCGCCCCGGCGCGATCGCGATCGACGAGGAGTTCCTGCCCGCCCTCGGGTTCACCGGCCCGAGCGCCCCACCGGCGGTCGTCGCGTGGCACGACGCCCCGCAGACGCTGCCCACCCTGGAGTCCTTCGCGTCGGCGCCGCTCACGGGTCCGCCGCCGCTGCCGACCCGCACGAGCCGCCTGACGATCCTGACCTCCGGCACGACCGGCCGCCCGAAGGGCGCGCGGCGCGCGATCGGCGCCACGGCGATGGCCGGCGTCGTGGCCAGCGCGCTGGACCGGACCGGCCTGCGCAGCGGCGACCCGGTCTTCGTCGCGGTCCCGCTGTTCCACGGCTACGGGTTCGCGCTCGCCGTCCTGGCGCTCGTGCTCGGCTGCCCGCTGTCCCTGCGCCGCCGCTTCGAGCCGGAGGCCGCGCTCGCGCTGGTCGATGCTGAGCGGCTGCGAATGATGGCGGTCGTCCCCGTGATGCTGAAGCGGATGCTCGACGTGCCGCTCGATGTCGCGGCGACATACGACCGCGCGTCTCTGGAGATCGTGCTCAGCGGCGCCGCGCCGCTCGACCCGGTGCTCGCCGATCGCACGCTGCGGGCGTGGGGACCGATCCTCTACAACGGCTACGGCTCGAGCGAGGCGGGCGTCGCGACGCTGGCCACCCCGGAGGACCTGCACGACGACCCGAGCAGCGTCGGGCGGCCGGTCCTGGGCACGACCATCCGCATCCTCGACGACGACCACCAGCAGCTGCCGCCGAGCGTGACGGGCCACGTGTTCGTCGACAGCTCACTCGCCTTCGACGGGTACACCGGCGAGGAGGGGCGGGGGCGCAAGGCGGTCGTCGACGGGATGGTGGCGACCGGCGACATGGGCCACCTCGACATCCACGGGCGGCTGTCGATCAGCGGCCGCGAGGACGACATGATCCTGTCGGGCGGCGAGAACGTGTACCCGCAGGAGATCGAGGACGTGCTGCACGAGCACGAGGGGATCGCCGACGTCGCCGTGCTCGGCGTGCACGACCCGGAGTTCGGCCAGCGGCTCGCCGCCTACGTCGTCTGCGAGGAGGGCGAGTTCCTCGGCGAGGAGGAGATCAGGTCGTTCGTGCGCGAGCGGCTCGCCCGGTACAAGGTGCCCCGTGACGTGGTGTTCATCGACGAGCTCCCGCGCACCGCGACGGGCAAGGTCCGCCGCCGGGCGCTACCCGGGCCCTGACACGAAGCCGGGCAGCCACGTCCGCAGGTCGCGCTGCCAGTACGGCCAAGAGTGCGTGCCGTTGCCGTAGGCGAACCACTCGTGGCCGATCCCGAGCGTGAGCAGGCGGCGCCGCAGCGACCAGGTCGTCGCGTGCATCTGCTGCTCGACGACGTCGCCGATCGAGTCCTTGTCGAACGGCCCCGGACGGCCGTTGCCGACCGCGAGGAACAGCCGGGTGTAGCGCAGGTGCTCGGCGAGGTCGACGGGGTTGTGCGCGCGCCAGACGGGCTTCTGCCGCCGCGGATCTCCGAACGGGCCCAGCGGGTTGCCGCTGATCGCGCCGGCCTCGGCGGTGATCGTCAGCTGGGTCGGCCAGCTCCCGACGATGTCGACCGCGCCCGAGAAGCTCGCCGCCCACCCGAACACGTCCGGGTTGCGCGCCGCGTAGCTCATCGCGCCGAAGCCACCCATCGAGAGGCCGGCGATCCCGCGGCGGCTGCGGTCGGCGACCGTGCGGTACGTCGTGTCGACCCACGGCACGAGCTCGTCGACGTGGAAGGTCTCCCACTGCGGGCGCCCGTCCTTGCCCGCGCTGCGCCAGTCGGTGAACCAGCCGTCGGCGCCGCCTTCGGGCATGACGACGATGACCTCCTGGCCCTTCGTGATCCCGACGACGTCGCCCCGGTTGATCCAGTCGCGGTAGTGGCCGAGCCCACCGTGCAGGAGGTAGAGCACGGGGTAGCGCCGCTCGGGGTGCGCCGCGTAGCCGTCCGGCAGCAGGACGAGCGCTTTGCCGGGCCTTCGCAGGGACGACGTCGAGAACGCGACCTCCTGCAGCCGGTCGGTCAGCTGGGTGCGGCCGGTCATCTCCAGCGCGTCGGCCGGCGCGGCGAGCACGAGCGCCGCGGCAAGCAGACCGAGCGCGAGGCGCCTCATCCGACAAGCGCCATCCTGTGCGCGAGCTCGATGATCGGTCCCCGCAGCGCGGGCAGCTCGTGCGTGCGGCCGGCCCCCACGCGGTCGGTGACAAGCGAGCTGACCGCCGCGACGAACGCCTCGCACGCGAACCGGTCCTCCTCGCCGGCGTCCACCATCTCGGCGACGAGATCGACGAACCCGCCGCGGAGCACCGACCGGCGCTCGAGCGCCTTCGGGCCGACCGCGTAGATCTCGATCAGGCAGGTGCGCGCGAAGGCCGGGTCGTCGGCGAGGACGCCAAGGTAGGCCGCGATGACGCGCTCGAGCGATTCGCCCTCGAGCTCGTCACCCTCTTCGCGCTCGCGCATGGCGCGCTGGATCGAGCCGACCCCGGCGTCGTACGCGGCGAGGAAGCAGTCCTCCTTGTCGCGGAAGTGCTCGTAGAAGCTCTCGCGGGACACCCGTGCGCGGCGCAGCACCTCGGCCACGGACGTGTGCACGTAGCCCTTCTCGGCAACGGCCTCGGCCATCCCCCGGACGAGCCGGCGGCGCTGCGAGCTCACGACGGTCTCGCGGCTGAGGCGGTGCCGCCCCCGGGGAAGCGGCGCGGTGTCGGCGGACGTCGCCATGCCGGGACCGTATCAGTTTGCGAACACTAATGTTCGCCACGAACACGAATGTTCGCCATGGTCGCCGCCGCGCCGTCCCACCGGCCAGTCAGGCGACCGGTAACGTTCGCGCCACGATGTCGCTCATTCCGTCTCGCCGTTCCCTGACCGCCATCCCCGACCGCGTCGCGCGGCTCGTGACCCACGGTCACGTCCGCGTCAGCGACGACGAGCTCCGTGCCGGCGTCGAGGGCAAGACCGTCCTGCTGACCGGTGCTTCGTTCGGCATCGGCGAGGCGACCGCGCGGCGGCTCGTCGACGCCGGCGCGACGGCGCTGCTGGTCGCCCGCACCGAGGACCGGCTCCGGGAGCTCACCGACGAGCTGAACGCCGGCGACGCGGATGGCACGGCCGTCGCGCTGCCGCTGGACCTGACCGACTTCGACGCGGTCGGCGCACTCGCCGAGAGCGTCATCGCGGAGTACGGCGCCCCCGACGTCCTCGTCAACAACGCAGGCCGCTCGATCCACCGCTCCATCGCCGAGTCCCGCTTCCACGACTTCCAGCGAACGATCGACATCAACTACCTCGCCCCGGTGCGGCTGACGCTCGGCCTGCTTCCGGCGATGCGCGAACGCGGCTCGGGCCACCTCGTCAACACCTCGACGTGGGGCGTCTACGGCATGCCGATCGCGCCGGCGTGGTCGGCGTACCTGTCGTCGAAGGCGGCGTTCGACACGTGGGTGCGGTGCGTCGCGCAGGAGGTCCGCTCCGAGGGCATCACCGCGACGACCGTGCACATGGGGCTCGTCCGCACGCGCATGGCGTCGTCGGCCGTGACGAAGGGCATGCCCGCGATGACCCCCGACGAGGCCGCGCACATCATGTGCCAGGCCATCGTGAAGAAGCCGCGGATCGCGGGCCCGTGGTGGCTCGGCCCGGCCGACCTCGTCACGAACCAGGTCTTCCGCGGCCCGACCGACGCCGTCCACAGCCGGGTGTTCGCCGAGAGCGAGAAGCGCAACTGGGGGATGGGCGGCTACCCGGGCTAGCGCTCGGGCAGCACGCCACGCTCGGCGTCAGATCGGCGTTGCTATAGCGACGTCGATCTGACGCTCAGGCCTTGGTGACGGCGATCGTCAGCTCGCGGCCTTCGATCTTCGCCGTCGCGCCGGTCTGGCCACCGTCAAACGACACGCTCGTCGCGAGCGTCTCACCCGCCACGTACGCCTCGTGCGCGCGGATCGCGTCGAGCAGCTCGGCGTCACCGCCGAGCGCGAGCGCGATCCGGTCCTCGACCGCCAGGCCGGAGTCCTTGCGCTCGTTCTGGATCGCGCGGACCGCGTCGCGGGCGAGGCCCTCGCGGTGCAGCTCGTCGTCGAGCGTCAGGTCCAGCGCGACCGCGTGCGAGCCCTCGCGCTCGAGCTGGTAGCCCTCCAGCGGCTGCATCGCCAGCGCGAGGTCCTTCTCGAAGAGCGTGTGGTCCTTGCCCTCGATGCTGATCCCGATGCCGCCCCCGCCGCGCAGCGCGCTGGCGACCGCGACCGGGTCGAGCGCGGCGACCGCGGCGGCGACCTGCGGCATCGCCTTTCCGAACGTCGGGCCGAGCGCGCGGTAGTTCGGCTTGACCTCGTACGAGCCGAGCTCGTCGGCCTCCTCGACGAAGCGCAGCTCCTTGACGTTCAGCTCGTCCTGCACGACGTCGGCGAGCCGCTCGATCGCGGTGCGCTCGCGGCCGGCGGCGACAACGACGGCCTCGCGCAACGGCTGGCGGATCTTGATCTTCGCGGCGCCGCGCGCGGCCAGGCCGAGGCGGACGGTCTCCCGCGCGATCGTCATCGCGAACTCGAGGTCCTCGTCGCGCGCCGACGCGTCGGCGACCGGGAAGTCCGTGAGGTGGACCGACGGCTCGGAGCCGTCGAGCTGCTCGTAGATCTCGTCGGCGATGAACGGCGTGAACGGCGCCAGCAGCTTCGACACGTCGAGCAGCACGTCGCGCAGGGTCGCGAGCGCGGCCGGGTCGCCCTCCCAGAAGCGGCGGCGCGAGCGGCGGACGTACCAGTTGGAGAGATCGTCGACGAACTCGGCGATCGCGCGGCCGGCGAACGTCGCGTCGTACTCCTCGAGGCGATCGGTGACCTCGGCGGTCGTGGCAGCGAGCCGCGAGCGGATCCAGCGATCGAGGTCGGTCTCCTCGCCCGCGTGCGTGCCGGGCTGCCAGTCGCTCGCGTTGGCGTAGAGGCTGAAGAACCCGTACGTGTTCCACAGCTGCCGCAGGAAGAGCCGGACACCCTCGCCGACCGCCTCCATGCTGAAGCGGTAGCCGTCCCACGGCTGCTTGCTCGTGAAGAAGTACCACCGCAGCGCGTCGGCGCCGAAGCGGTCGAGCGGCTCCCAGGGGACGACGATGTTCCCCTTGGACTTGCTCATCTTCTGGCCCTCCTCATCGAGGATGAGGCCGAGGCAGACGACGTTGTCGTAGGGGTTCTCGTCGCGCAGCAGCACGCTGACGGCGAGCAGGGAGTAGAACCAGCCGCGGGTCTGGTCGAGCGCCTCGCAGACGAAGTCCGCGTGGGCGTGCTTCTCGTACTCCTCGACGTTCGTGTGCGGCGCACCCCACTGCGCGAACGGCATGGCGCCGGAGTCGAACCAGACGTCGATGACCTCGGGAACCCGGGTCGCGGTCTTCCCCGTGGTCGGTGACGGGAAGGTGATGTCGTCGACGAACGGGCGGTGCGGGTCGTCGAGCTTGGTCCCACTCAGCTCCTCGAGCTCGGCCAGCGAGCCGACGACCGTGATCGAGCCCTCCTCGCAGCGCCAGACCGGCAGCGGCGTGCCCCAGTAGCGCTCACGGGACAGCGCCCAATCGACGTTGTTCGAGAGCCAGTCACCGAAGCGTCCGTGCTTGATGTGCGGCGGGTGCCAGCCGACCTGCTCGTTGGCGTCGAGGAGGTTCTGCCGCAGCTGGCTGGTCTTGATGTACCAGGACGGCTTGGCGTAGTACAGGAGCGGCGTGCCGCAGCGCCAGCAGTGCGGGTAGGAGTGCTCGTACTCCTCGGTGCGCAGCAGCTTGCCGCGGCGGGTCAGCTCATCGATGAGGTCGCGGTCGGCGTCCTTGACGAAGCGGCCGGCGTACTTGCCGATGCGCTCGTCGTACGTGCCGGCCAGGGTAACTGGATTTACTACCGTGAGCCCGTACTGCAGACCCAGTTGGTAGTCGTCCTCGCCGAACGCGATCGCCGTGTGGACGATGCCCGTGCCGTCGTCGGCCGTGACGAAATCGGCAAGCAGGATCGTGTGGCCGCGCTCGCCGTAGTCCTGGGCCTTGAGGTACGGGAACGGCGGCTCGTAGCGCACGCCGTCGAGCGCAGCGCCGGGGAAGCGGTCGATGATCTGCGCGCCGTCGCCGAGCACCTTCTCGACGAGCGACTCGGCGAGGATCACCGGCGCCTCGAGCGCTCCGGTCTTCGCGCGCACGTATGTGAGCTCGGGGTGCACCGCGGCTGCGGCGTTCGACACGAGGGTCCACGGCGTCGTCGTCCACGCGAGCAGCTCGTCGCCACGCTGCGCGGGCCCGCCGTCCTCGATGACGGGGAAGCGGACGTAGACCGACGGGTCCACGACGTCCTTGTAGCCCTGGGCGACCTCGTGGCTGGAGAGCGCGGTCCCGCAGCGCGGGCAGTACGGCACGACGCGATGGCCCTCGTAGAGGAGGTCCTTCTCGTGGATCGTCTTCAGCGCGGCCCAGACCGACTCGACGTACGACGCGTCCATCGTCCGGTACGCCTCGTCGAGGTCGACCCAGAACCCGATCCGCTCGGTGAGCCGGTCCCAGTCCTCGAGGAACTCGGAGACGCTCGCACGGCACTTCGCGTTGAACTCCGCGATGCCGTACTCCTCGATCTCCGACTTGTTCGTGATCCCGAGCTGCTGCTCGACGGCGATCTCGACGGGAAGGCCGTGGCAGTCCCAGCCGCCCTTGCGCGTGACGTGCTTGCCGCGCATCGTGTGGAACCGGGGGAAGATGTCCTTGAAGACGCGGCTCAGCACGTGGTGCGTGCCGGGCCGCCCGTTGGCCGTAGGCGGGCCTTCCCAGAAGACGTACTCGGGCGCGCCCTCGCGGCGGCGCATCGACTCCTGGAAGACGTCGCGTTCCTTCCAGCGCTTCAGGACCTCCTGCTCGAGGTCGGGGAAGGACTGGCTGGGATCGACGGGCTGAAAGGACACGGGCGGGTGATTCTAGGTCGCTGTGTCACGAACCCGACACAACGGCCCGTGACACGGGACGCCCATGCGCGGTTGAACGGGTATGCGCTCTTCACGCCTCACCGCCATCACGGCAGCGGCCTTCGCCCTCGCCACGCCGGCCGCCGCACTGGCGGCGCCCGGCGACACCACCCTGGTCAGCCGCGCGTCCGGCCCCGCCGGGGCGATCGCCAGCGACAGCGTCTTCTACGCCCAGCTCAGCGGCGATGCCTCGACCGTCGCCTTCGCCACCGAGGCCGAGAACCTCTCCGGCTTTGACGACGACGGCTCCGCGGATGTGTTCGCCCGCAGCCTCGCCACCGCGACCACCAGCCTCATCAGCGCCGGCGAGAACCCGGTCCCGTTCTCCCCCGACGTCGGCGGCGACGACAGCTCCGGCAGCCCCGCCATCAACGGCGACGGCCGCTTCGTCGCGTTCTCGTCGGGCGCCACCAACTTCAGCGACGACGACGAGGACACCGCCCACGACGTCTTCGTCCGCGACCGCCTCACCGGCGAGACCGAGCTGGTCAGCCGCGACGACGGGGAGAACGGTGACCCCGCCGACGCCGACTCGCACCGTCCCTCGATCAGCGCCGACGGCCGCTTCGTCGCGTTCGAGTCCGAGGCGACCAACCTGAGCAACGCCGACGAGGACGGCTCCACCGACATCTTCGTCCGCGACCGGCAGCTGCACCAGACGACCCTCATCTCGCACCGCAACCTCAACGGAGGCGACGACGACTCGACCCACGCGACGATCAGCCCCGACGGTGACACGATCGCCTTCTACTCCCAGGCGACGAACCTCGCGGACAACGACCAGGACGCCATCAACGACGTCTTCGTCGGCAGCATCGACCACGGGACGACCGAGCTCATCAGCCGGTCGACCTTCGGCAACGCCGCGAACGCCGGGCCGAACACCTCCGCCGCGCTCGCCCTGAGCGCGGACGGAAACCGCGTCGCGTTCATCAGCGACGCGTCGAACCTCGCGCCCGGCGACGGCCCGAGCGTCGACGTCTTCATCCGGGACCGCGCCGCGCAGACGACGACCCTCGGCTCCCCCGGCAACGCCCAGTCGTTCCTGCCCTCGCTCAGCGCGGACGGGACGAAGCTCGCGTTCCACAGCTACGCCGACAACCTCCACCCCGACGACCCGGACGGCACCAGCGACGTCTTCGTCCGCGACCTGACGACCGGCGAGACCAGCCTCGAGAGCCGGACCAGCGCCGGCGTGAAGGGCGACGGGCCGTCGTCCTCGGTCACGATCAGCGCCGACGGGAAGACCATCGCGTTCCGCTCGACCGCGGCGAACCTCGGCGCCCTGTTCGGCGGGCAGACGTTCGTCCGCGAGCTGCCGCAGCCCGCCGCGCCGGCCGGGCCCGCCGGCCCCACGGGTCAGCCGTCCGGCGATCCGGGCACGACCCCGTCCACCGGTGCGACGACGACGCCCAAGCCGAAGCTCCGCAAGGCCGGACGCCTCGCCCTCGGCAAGACCGGCAGCCGCTGCATCTCCAAGAAGCGGCTGAGGCTCCGCCTCAAGCTCGTCGGCGCGACACCTGGCGTGAAGATCGTCCGCGTGCAGGTCCGCGTCGGCGAGCGCACGCTGCGGTTCAAGGGGACGAAGCCGGTCGTCCGCAAGCTCAACCGCACCCCGAAGACGATCCGGATCACCGCCACGACGAGCCTCGGCACGAAGGTGACGCTGAAGAAGCGCTTCCGCGGCTGCTGACCTCAGGCGGCCATCTCGAGCGCCGACTTCCCGGCACTCAACCGCGCCCGCTCCTGCTTCTCGACCAGGCCGTACATCGGGAGGCAGGAGCCGCGCTTCACGGCAGCAGGGGTGAACGGCCGCCCGGCCCGGCTGGCGGCCGCGATGGTGCGAAACGCCAGCTCCTCCCCGGGCGACCAGCTCATCCCGTACTCCTCCCTGATCCACGGCGGCAGCGAGCCGACGAGCACGAGGTTCGCCGCGCGCATGGGGGCACGCGCATACGCGGGCACCGGGATTCGCGTCCCGATGCTTCGGCCCACCGCCCGTGCCGCTGGGGTCAGGAAGATCTCGTCGCTGTTCCGGCGCTCGTCCCACCAGGCGTCGAGCGCGGCAACGGTCGGTGGCGCTGCCTCGCGCGGCATGCCGAACAGCTCGCCGAATCGGCGGTAGTCGTTCCACAGCTGCTCGCGCTCGAGGGGCTTGAGGGGCTTGACGAGCAGCTCGTAGAGCACGCACGCCGAGTCGTACATCGGCGCGACCACCCACATCATCAGCTCGGGGTCGTACGCGGAGAAGGACGTTCCGGCCGGGAACGGACCGGCGGCCGCGGGGATGTCGCCACGCACCCGATCGTGCATCCGCTCGGTGATCGCCAACGCCCGGTCGGCCTCTTCGCGGGTCCCGAAGAAGATCGCCTCGAAGAACTCCGCGGTCTGCATCAGCCGGCGCCACGGCCGCTTGTGCGCCTTCGAGCGCTGCGTCGTCCCGATGAACGCGAGGGGATGGAGCGAGCCCACCATGAGCGCGCGCTGGCCGTAAAGCAGGCCGACGGCCCGCTCGGACTGGACACGCCGCAGCATGCTGCCGGCCGGAAAGTACCCATCGGACATGAAAGAGATTCCAACACGAGCGTTGGCTCGCATACAATTCGCTTCTCGTGCGCGACCCCAGTCCGCGGAAAATCCCCACGCAGGAACGCTCTCGCGCCATGGTCGAGCGCATCGTCGACGCCGGGGCTCGCGTTCTCGTCGCGCACGGCTACGAAGGCGCGTCGACGAATCGGATCGCGGCCGAGGCCGGCGTCAGCCCCGGCTCGCTCTATCAGTACTTCCCGAACAAGGACGCGATCGTGCTCGCCGTCGTGCAGGCCTACCGCGAGCGGATCGAGCGTGACATCGCGGACGAGCTGACGAAGATGCTCGACGACCCGCCCGACGATGTCGTCCCCGGAATCCTCGGCGCCCTCGTCGACGCCCTCTCACGCGAGCCCGAGATCCTGCGAGCGATCGTCGAGAAGGTCCCGCACCACACGGGACTGGACACGTTCGCGCAGTTCGAGCGCCGGATCGGCGACCTCATGCGCGGCTATCTGATGATGCGCCGCGACCTCCTGCGCGACACCAACCTCGAAACCCTGATCTGGGTCGTCGTCCAGGTCGTCGAGCATCTGACCGTCCGCTACGTGCTCGAGGAGCCCTCGATCACCCGGGACGAGTTCGTCGACGAACTGGCGACCCTCACCATCAACTACGTCGTCGCCCCGCAGCTGGCGCGCGCCGCGCACGAGGTGCACGAGCGCCGCCACACCGCGGGGCTCTGACTGAGCCGTTCGGCCGCCGGCTACCCGACGTCGAACGTGTTGGGGAGACCGAGCCGGTACCGGACCCTGTCCAGCTGCTTCGCCGCGTCGAAGATCGGCGGCTGGTAGAGGTTCCACGTCCGCGCCGGGGTGCCCGCCACCTTCGAGTCCTGGAGGATCGCGTTCGCGGCCTTGCGCCCGGACTCGTTGGCGCCCTCCATGGTGGCGAGGTTCACGTTGGTCTTCGTGTAGTCGCCCGCCAGATACAGGTTCGGGATCTTCGTCCGGTTGTCCGGGCGGTCCGCCCAGCCGCCGGCCGTGTTGATCATCAACCGGTCGTCGTTCTGGGTGAAGCCGCCCGCCGCGGCGTCGTACTTCACGCCGGGGTCGAGCTGCCAGGAGTGCAGGTCCTCATCGCGCAGCTTGCCGCCCGGGACGCTCATCTTGATCTGCTGCCAGACCTCCGACGCGACCTCCTGCGGCGAGCACTGCTTCGCCGTCTTGCCGCCCAGGCCCGGCTTGTCCCAGTCGGAGATGCAGACGGACAGCACGTCCTGGACGGTTCCGTCGCCGTACTTCTCGGCGATGGTGTTGCGCCAGAACTGCTGCTGGTTGATGGACGTCACCGCCCATGGCGAGCTCATGTAGGCGAAGTGGGCCTTCCCGAGGCCCGCGTTGCGCTTCATGAAGAACTGGATGCCGTTCATCCAGTCGACCTGGATGTTCGAGATCCGCGAGAGCTGCGGGTCGAGCGTCTTCATCTGTGGCGTCAGGTACTGCGACGCGTACTCCGGCGGCACCGCCATGACGTAGTAGTCGGCGTCGATCGGCCCGGTGGTGCCGGACGGATCGGTGACGGTCATCCCGGAGATGGTGCTGCCGGTCAGGCTCAGCGACTTGACCTCCCAGCCCAGGTTCATCGTCACGCCGAGGCTCCGCAGGTAGCTGACCCAGGGGTTCGTCCAGACCTCGTCGGTCGGGCCGTTCAGCACCCGATCCGGCGCGCCGTCATTGCCTTGGCCCAGCAGGCTGAAGACGAAGGCCTGGCCCATGTCGTTGATCGTGCGGGCGCTGGCCTTGTCCGGCCGAGCCGCGACGAGCACGCGGGTGAGGCCGTTAACCAGCAGCGTGCGGTAGGCCGCGGACTTGCCACCCGGCTTGACGAACTGCGTCCAGGACTGGTTCTCCCATCGCCCATAGCGGCGCTCCTCGCAGCTCGTCCAGAAGACGAACAGTCGCTCGACGAAATAGAGCAGCTCCCAGAACGGCAGCTGCGTGAGGATGTTCGTTCCGGACGCGATGGTGCGCGCCAGGAGATCCGGGGTCAGCGCGTTCCACGAGCGGCCCTCGAACAGGCCGAAGGGAACGGTCAGATCCTCGGCGTTGACCAGGGACGCAACCGCCAGCGGCACGGCCGAGAAGTTGTCCCCGACGGTGCCACCGCCCGCGAGCGGGATCCGCCGCATCGTGTCGGGGAGGTTGTGGTAGAAGCCGGGGAAGAACCGGAACCCGTGCTCGCCCGGCAGTGGGGCGCGGCCGCCGGCGCCCGGCGTGTCGCCGTAGATGGAGCGGCACTTCCCGCCCCACTGCCGCTTCTCGTAGATGGTGACCCGGAAGCCGCGCTCGGCGAGCTCGTGCGCCACGGTCAGGCCGGCGGGGCCGCCGCCCATAATCGCGACCCGCTTGCCGGTCGCGGCGCGCGCGACCGCCGCCTTGTTGATCAGCGGGCCGGCCACCGTGGCCGCCGCGCCCGCCGCTGCCGCGTCGCGCATG
This sequence comes from Solirubrobacteraceae bacterium, assembly GCA_016462625.1. The sequence continues at coordinate 73,598 of JAEMSV010000002.1, forward strand.
AGGTCGCGGCGCGAGATCTTCGCGCCGAATGTCTTGGACTCGGTCACTGCTCTCTCCTCCTCCCTCGCACCCGACCTGGGCGGGTGCGAGGCCTCATTTCGAGGCCGGACCGGCGGACCGCGCACGGCGGCGCGGTCGCCGGCCGACTCCCCTCTTCGAGGCCAAGGCCTAACACGAGCGATCGCTCGCATACCAGTCGTGTTGCCGCGGATTCCCTACCGATGGGTACGGCCGATTTCGTGGGTCGTGCGGGGCCGGAGGGCGCCAGACGCGATGCAAAGCTCGCATTCTTCTCGTGCGCGGATTCGGCCATCCCGCGCGCCGGAGCCAGACCGAAATCCGGAGCGTCCACCGAACGATGTTCACCCGCCGGTTACGCCCTGGTCGTCGTGCCCGTCCGACCCGACCCGCTGCGCGCCGCGTTCCTGGTCACCGACATCGTGGGATCCACCGCCCTGGCCGACCGCATCGGCGATCACCGCTGGTACGAGCTGCTCGTGGCACACCGCAAGCTCGTCCGCGACGAGGCGGCGCTGCGCGGCGGCCGTGAGGTCTCGTTCCGCGGCGACGGCTTCGTCCTCGCGTTCGACCTCAGCGCCTCCGCGGCGCAGTGCGCCATCGCGATCCAGCGTGCGTGCGGCGACGACTTCCGAGTCCGGATCGGCCTCCACACCGGGGGCGCGCTGCGCCACGAATCCAGCGTGATCGGGCGCGCCGTCACCCACGCCTGCCGACTCGCAGAGGCCGCCCAGCCGGGCGAGATCCTGCTGAGCCCGCTCGCCGCGGGCGAGGCCGGCATGGTCACGGATCCCGTCACGGTCAGCCTCAAGGGGCTCTCGACACGCCTACCCGCGCGCCGACTCAGCTGGGACCTCACCGCGACCGGCCGATTCGCCCGCGCCACCAACGATCGGAGCCGCTGCGCATGACCACGAGCACGCCCGTGTTCATCGGTGGACACCACGGCGCACCGGGACTAGGTTCCATGGACGCCGTCGACGTCGGCCCCGGCGGCCCGCCGGAGCGGCGCCACGATCGATTGTCGCCCGCTGCAATGCCCCCATCGGAACCCACCAGCTCCCGCGTCGTCGGCCGGGATCGCGAGCTGGCGGAATTCGATGGCGCGTTGCGTGACGCGGCCAACGGCCGCGGACGGCTCTACCTCGTCGACGGGGATCCGGGCGTCGGCAAGACCACCCTCTGCGAGGCCCTGCAGGAGCGTGCCCTCGACGCGGGCGCGCGCGTGCACTGGGGCCGCTGCTGGGAGGACGGCGGAGCGCCCGCGTTCTGGCCGTGGGTGCAGATCGTCCGCGCCCACGCCGCGACCCTCCCGCCAGAGCAGCTGCGCGTGGTGCTCGGCGCGGGCGCGGAGCCGCTCGCCCACCTCGTCCCGGAGCTGCGCCAGGCGCTGCCCGAGCTCGCCGGCGCACCCGCGACCTCCGCGGGCACGCCCGAGCAGCACCGCTTCGCCCTCTTCGACGCCCTCGGCCAGCTGCTCGTGGCGGCCGCGCAGCAGTCGCCGCCGCTCGTCGTGGTCCTCGACGACCTCCACGCCGCGGACGAGCCGTCGCTGCGCGCGCTGCGGTTCGTCGCGCGCCACCTGCGCACCGCACCGCTGCTGGTCGTCGGCACGTACCGCGGCGCCGAGGCCCGCGAGAAGCCCGAGACCGCCGAGCTGCTCGGCGGCGTCGCGGGCGACGGCCAGCGGATGTCCCTCAGCGGCCTCGACCCCGACGCCGTCGGCCTGCTCGTCGCGCGGCTGACCGCCGGCGGGGTCAGTCAGACGCGCGTGAGCGAGATCGCGCGGGTGACGGAGGGCAACCCGCTGTTCGTCGACGAGATCGTGCGCCTCTGGAGCACGGGCGGCGTCCTGACGTCCAGCGCGTCCGCGCCGCTCCCCGACGGCGTGCGCCAGGCGATCCGCCGCCGCTTCGCCCCGCTGCCCGACCCGACCCGCGAGGTGCTGGAGATCGCGTCGGTGCTCGGCCGCGAGTTCAGCATCCCGGCGCTGCAGCCGCTCACCGCGCTCAAGCGCGAGCAGCTCTCCGAGCGGCTCGACACCGCCGTCGCCCAGGACGTCCTGACGCCCGGCGGCCAGCTCGGGCGCTACCGCTTCGGTCACGCGCTGATGCGCGAGGTCCTCTACGACGGGCTCCCGGCCCCACGCCGGATCGCGCTGCACCGCCGCGCCGGGGAGGCCCTCGAGGTCATCTACGCGGCCGACCCGGAGCCCCATCTCGCCGAGTTCGCCCACCACTTCCTGCAGGCCGCACCGGGCGGCGGCGCGCGCCGTGGCGTCGAGTACGCGCTGCGCGCGGGCCGGCGGGCGCTCGACCAGCTCGCGTTCGAGGAGGCCGCCGCGCTGCTGCGCCGGGGCCTCGAGGCCGACGCCCTGGAGCCCGAGGATCCGCACCTGACCGGCGAGCTGCTCGTCGCCCTCGGCGAGGCCGAGATCCAGAGCGGCGCGCGGGCAGCGGGGCGGGAGACACTCGACCGTGCCGCGACGCACGCGCAGCGCCACGGCGACGCGGAGCTTCTCGCCCAGAGCGCGCTGACCCTCGGCAACTGGGGGCTCTCGCCGGGCGTCATCGACGACCAGCTCGTGACGATGCTCGAGGCCGGCCTGGATGCGCTGCCCGACGGCGACTCCGAGCTGCGCGCGCGGCTGATCGCGCGCCTCGCGCTCGCGCTGTACTGGTCCGACCGCGCCGACCGCCGGCGCGAGCTGGGCGAGGAGGCGACGGCGATGGCCCGGCGGGTCGGCGACAACGCCACGCTCGCCGCGGTGCTCGCCGACGCGACCCTCGCGACGTGGGGCCCGGACAGCACCGAGGAGGCCATCGCCGCGAGCCGCGAGGTGCAGAAGCTCGCCGAGTCCGTCGGCGACGACGAGCGCGCCCTGCACGCCCGCAGCTGGCGGGTCTCGCCGCTGCTGGAGTTGGGCGACATGCCGGCCGTGGAGCGGCAGGTCGCGACGTTCGCCGCGATCGCGCACGAGAGCCGCCAGCCCCTGAGCCTCTGGTACGCGCCGCTGCTGCAGGCGATCCGTGCGCTGATGCGCGGCGAGCTCGCGCAGGCCGAAGCGCTCGACCAGGAGGCCGCGCAGCGGATCGGAGAGGTCGAGGACTCCGTCGGCGTCCTGCTGATCGCCGGGCAGCTGTGGGTCCTGCGCCGCGAGCAGGGCCGCCTGGCGGAGATGCGCGACCCGACCGCCGCGCTCGTCCAGGCCCACCCGAACATCCCGACCTGGCGCTGCGCCCTGGCCGTCGTCGAGCGCGACGCGGGCGACGCCGCCGCGGCGCGCCACCACGTCCAGGGAATCATCGAACGCGGCCTCGACGCGATCCCTCGCGACAACGTCTGGCTGCTCGCCCACGCCTTGCTGGCCGAGGCCTGCGCGTTCGCGGGGAACCCCGAGTGGTGCGGGCAGATCGAGGAGCGCCTCGCGCCCTACGCGCATCTGCACGCGATCGTTCCCGACGCCGCGTCGATCGGGCCGATCAGCCGGCCGCTCGGCCTCCTCGCCGCCGCGCAGGGCGAGTTCGACCGCGCCCGCGACTACTTCACCGACGCCGTCGCGCAGGCCCGGTCGGTCGACGCGCCGCCGCTCGTCGCGCGGGCGCTCATCGACGGCGCGGACGCGCTCGCCGAGCACGATCCCGTCACGGCGAAGATGTGGGCGCGCGAGGCGCTCGTCATCGCCGAGCCGCTCGGCCAGGCGGGGGTCGCGGAGCGCGCGCGGGCCCGGCTCGGGCGCGAGTCCACCGACGCCGCGCCGGCCGAGGAGCCGCGCGTGGCGGCCGCGCCCGCCCGCGCGGGAAACGGCCGCCGCGAGGCGACGCTGCGCCGGGAGGGCGAGATGTGGGCGATCGACCTCGAGGGCGAGGTCGTCCACGTGCGCCACACCAAGGGCATGGACCACCTCGCGAAGCTCCTGGCCTCGCCCGGCACCGAGTTCCACGTGCTCGACCTGGTCGGCAGCGCCGTCGTCGCGGGCGGGCGCGGCATGGAGCCGACCGCCGCCTCGGTCGCGCAGGCCGGCCTCTCGATCGGCGGCTCCGGCGACGCGGGCGCGATGCTCGACGACGCCGCCAAGAGCGCGTACCGCGAGCGGATCACCGACCTGGAGAACGACCTCGCGGAGGCCGAGCGCTTCCATGACGACGAGCGCGCGGCCCGCGCCCGGGCCGAGATGGACTTCGTCGTCTCCGAGCTGAGCGCGGCCGTCGGCCTCGGCGGCCGCGACCGCCGCGCGGCGAGCGACGCCGAGCGCGCGCGGGTCAACGTCACGCGCGCGATCCGCTCGACGGTCAAGCGCGTCTCCGACCAGCACGCCACGCTCGGCGGGCACCTCGACGTGTCGGTCCGCACCGGGCTCTTCTGCCGCTACGACCCGGATCCGGGCAGCACGATCGCCTGGACCGTCCAGAGCTGAGTGCGATGCCTTCCGAGCATTTCGACGCGGTCGTCGTCGGCTCGGGGTTCGGCGGATCGGTCACGGCATGCCGCCTGGCGGAGGCGGGGATGCGGGTCTGCGTCCTCGAGCGCGGCAAGTCGATCGCGCCGGGGGAGTTCCCGCGGACCGCGCACGAGCTCAGCGCCGCGTTCTGGGACCCGAGCGAGGGGCTGCACGGGATGTTCGACGTGTGGTCGTTCAACAGCATCGCGGCGGTCGTCGCCAGCGGGCTGGGCGGGGGCTCGCTGATCTACGCGAACGTGCTGCTGCGCAAGGACCCGGAGTGGTTCACCGAGCAGCGCGACGGGCGCGAGTGGCGCTGGCCGATCTCCTACGAGGATCTCGAACCGCACTACGCGCGCATCGAGTCCGACCTGCACCCGACGCCGTTCCCCGACTCCTACATCGACCGCACGCCGAAGACCGCAGCGTTCCTCGAGGCCGCCCGCCGGATCGGGATGCCGACCCGCCACCCGCCGCTCGCGGTGCGCTTCGCGGCCAACGGCGGCGAGCCGTCGCCGGGTCAGCCGATCGGCGACGACAACCTCCACGACGCGCCGCGGCGCACGTGCACGCTCTGCGGCGAGTGCGACCTCGGCTGCAACGACGGCGCGAAGCAGACGATGGACCTCACCTTCCTCTCGCGGGCGAAGACGGCGGGGGCGGAGATCCGGCCGCGCACCGAGGTCCGGACGTTCACGCCACTCGAGGGCGGGGGCTACGCGATCGAGGCCGTGACGCACCCCGAAGTGCGCGAGGGCCGCCCGACGAACACCGACGACGAGGCACTCTGCCCGCGCGCGTCCTTCACGTGCGACCGGCTGGTCCTCGCCGCCGGCACGCTCGGCACGACGTACCTGCTGCTGCGCAACCGCTCACGGCTGCCGGGCCTGAGTCCGACGCTCGGGACGCGCTTCAACGGCAACGGCGACCAGCTCTCGTTCGTCCGCCGGGCGAGCGTCCCGACGTCCGGCCGCGAGCGCCCCGTGCGGGTCCTCGATGCGAGCCGCGGCCCCGTCATCACCACCACCGGCTACGCCGGCGACGACGAGTCCGGCATGGGCGGCTTCTACCTCCAGGACGCCGGGTACCCCGCGCACACCGCGTGGATGCTGCAGCTCGTCGCCACCCCCGGGTCCGCGTGGCGGGCGAGGACGGCGCTGGCGAAGGTCCTGTGGGAGCGGTTGAGCGGCCGGGCGAATCCGAACCTCGGCGCGGAGGCCGCGCTGCTGTTCGGCGACCAGAAGACGCCCGCCGGGTTCCTGCCGCTGTTGGGGATGGGCCGGGAGGTCGCGCACGGGCGGCTGTCGCTCGGCGGAGACGGCAAGACGATGCTGGCGGACTGGGACCGGCGCACGGCCGGCCACGTCTACCCGCGGCTGCGCGGCGCGGGCCGCGCGATCAGCAACGAGCTCGGCGGGAAGTACATGCCAGACCCGGTCGGCCGGCGCCGTCCGGGGACGATCACCGTGCACGCGCTCGGCGGCGCCCCGATGGGCCGGGACCCGCGCGAGGGCGTCGTCGACAGCCACGGCCGCGTGTTCGGCCATCCGGGGCTGACGGTCGCGTGCGGCGCGGCGATGCCCGGCTCGGTCGGCCCCAACCCCAGCCTGACGATCGCCGCGATGGCCGATCGCCAGGCCGAACAGATCCTGCGAGAGGAAGGCAAGGCATGAGCTCATTGCGCTTCACCGAGGAGATGGACGGCTTCCTGGCGTTCGACGCCGACGAGGCCGACTACGAACGTGGGCTGCGCCACGGCGAGCGCGCGGGCACGAACGCCATGTTCCACCTGACCATCGACGTGGACGACGACGACGCGTTCCTCGACGACCCGCAGCATCGGGCGAGTGCCCGTGGCTGGGTGCGGCTCGGCCCGTTCGGCGACACGCCGCTCCCGGTCGCCGACGGCGTCTTCAACCTGTTCCCCGAGAACGGCGACAAGCGCCGGCAGCGCATGGTCTACACGCTGCCGTTCACCGCGCCGGACGGCCAGGCAATGGAGCTGTACGGCGAGAAGCACGTGGCCGACGACGAGGGCTTCGACGTCTGGGACGACACGACGACGCTGTTCGCCGAGCTGCGCGAAGCCGGGGGCGGGCCGCGTCTCGCGATCGGCATCCTGCGCCTGACGCTCGGCGACTTCCTGCGCCAGCTGACGACGTTCCGTGGCGACGGCGCCGACGCCTTCGCCGGGTTCGGCGGGCTGTTCGTGCAGAAGCTGTGGCAGGTCTACGGCGGGCACACGCTGCCCGCGGGCGTGGAGCGCCGCGAGGCGGCGTCCCGCGAGACGCCGGTGCCTCTCGTCGAGCGCGTCGTCCCGTACACGTCGGCGGACGGGTTCGTCGGCAAGCTCGTCAACGTCCGGGCGGCGGGCGTCGCCCCGACGCTCGGCCCGATCTACATGGCGGCCGGCTCGTCGGTGCGCACGAACGTGTTCCGCGCGCCGATCAGCGAGAACATCGTCGAGCGCCTGGTCCGCGAGGGCTACGACGTATGGCTGAACGAGTGGCGCGCGAGCTTCGAGCGGCCTCGTTCGGAGTGGACGCTCGACGAGGGCGGCGTGCTCGACCACCCCGAGGCGGTGCGGACGGTGGTGCGCGAGACGGGGGCGGAGAAGGTGAAGGCGCTGGTCCACTGCCAGGGCAGCTCGTCGTTCTTCATCGGGCTGGTGTCGGGGCTGATGCCGCAGGTCGACACGGTCGTGAGCAACGCGATGTCGCTGCACCCGGTCGTCCCGTTCGGCTCGAAGGTCAAGATCGTCGGCCTGACCCCGATCCTCGCCCGCTTCGGCCCGTACGTGGACATCGGCTGGGGCGTCCGCCCGCAGGGCTGGCTCTCGCGGATCATCCGCCGGTACGTGAACGCGACGCACCACGAGTGCGACAACCTCGTCTGCAAGATCTCGAGCTTCTTCTACGGGATCGGCCCGTCGACGATGTGGGACCACGCGAAGCTCTCGCCCACGACCCACGACTGGCTCACCGACGAGTTCGAGTGGATCCCGATGCGGTTCTTCAAGCAGATGCGCCGCAGCGTGATGAAGGGACATCTGGTCTGCGAGCAGTCGTGGGACGGCGTGCCGGAGGACCTGTGCGCGCAGCCGCCGAAGACCGACGCGAAGATCACGTTCCTGCAGGGGACGAACAACCGGTGCTTCGCGCCGGTGTCGCAGGAGCGCTCCTACGAGTGGTTCGTCGCGCATGGCTCGGGCGAATACCGGCTGCGGCAGCTGCGCGGGTATGGGCACTTCGACTGCTGGATGGGCGAGGACGCGCCGGTGGACGTGTTCCCGGTGGTGCTGGACGCGCTGGCCGGCTAGAGCACCGGCGCGGAGTCTGCGTCAGCGCGCCGAACGTCCGATCGGTGCCCCTATAGGGGGACCGATGTGACGTTCGCACCGTGGGCCGGCCGCAGCGCTCCCCCACCGGCCACAAGTGAACATCGTTCCCCCGCCCGTTACGGCCCCTGAATGACGTTTTCGATTTCCGGGGAGACCGCATGATCAGCAGCACGCCACGGACCGGGCCAGTAGCGGCCCCGGTATCCACCGACCGCCCGCCGACCATCGCCCCGCTCGTCGGCGCATCGCACGGCACCTCCTCCGAGCGCGGCCGCGAGCGCACCCCGCAGTCGTCGACGGACCAGGGTCGCTTCGGGCGGCTCTTCCGGACCGCCCCGGTCTTCGAGGTCCCTCGCAACGAGCTGCTCGAGCTCGGCAGCCGGATGGTCGCCGCCGACACGCCCGACGTCCCCGACGGGCAGATCGACGCGTGTGAGAACCCCGCTATCCCCGCGGGCTACACCTACCTCGGCCAGTTCCTCGACCACGACCTCACCTTCGACCCGGTCTCCGATCTCGACCGCCAGCGCGACCCCGACGCGCTGCACAGCCTGCGCACCCCGCGGCTCGATCTCGACTCGCTCTACGGCCGCGGTCCCGCCGACCAGCCGTTCCTCTACCAGGACGACGACCACGCGAAGCTCCGGCTCGGCGCGCGAGTCCACGCGAGCGACCCCGTCCTCGCCGGCCCCGATGTCCCGCGCATTGGCAACGTCGCGTTGATCGGCGACCCGCGCAACGACGAGAACCTCATCGTCAGCCAGCTGCACTCGATCTTCCTGCGCTTCCACAACGCCGTCGTCGACGAGGTGCGCGACGACGGCTTCGCCGAGGCCGACGTGCTCGAAGAGGCCCAGCGCCGCGTGCGCTGGCACTACCAGTGGGTGATCCTCAACGACTTCCTCCCGCGCATCTGTGGCGAGGACGTCATGCACGACATCCTCCACCGCGAGGAGTTCGTGGTCACCACCGGCTGGTCGCCCGATCCGGCGCCGCTGGATCCTGCCGACCCGGGCCATCCGGTCAGCAGCACGACCGAGGTCATCCGTCCGCGGCTGCGCTTCTACCACTACAACGACCAGCCGTTCCTCCCGCTGGAGTTCTCCGTCGCCGCGTACCGGTTCGGCCACTCGATGGTGCGGCAGAGCTACTTCATCAACGACTTCGTCCGCCAGCAGACCGGCGGCCGGCGGATCCCCCTCTTCAACGAAGACGCGAACCCGCTCGCGAACCTCAACGGCGGCCGCCCGCTCCCCGACAGCTGGGGCTTCGACTGGAAGTTCTTCTTCCGCACCAGCGGCGAGCCGAACCGGCCGCAGTCCAGCAACCGGATGGACGACCGGCTCGTCACGCCGCTCGGCCGGCTGCAGGGGACGAACGGCACCGCGATCATGCGCTCGCTCGCCGTGCGGAACCTGCTGCGCGGCCAGCAGCTCGGGCTCCCCAGCGGTCAGGCCGTCGCCCGGGCGATGGCCATCGATCCGCTGCCCGTCTCGAAGCTCGGGCTGGAGGCGCTGCCGGCGCTCGAGCGCCACACGCCCCTCTGGTACTACGTGCTGCGCGAGGCCGGCGAGCTGTGCCAGGGCTGTTGCCTCGGCCCCGTCGGCGGCCGGATCGTGGCCGAGACGATCGTCGGGCTGGTCTGCGGCGACCCGCTGTCCTACCTGCGCACCGAGCCGGCCTGGATCCCGACGCTGCCGTTCGCCGGAGACACCTTCCGGATGGCCGATCTCATCTCCGTCGCACAGGGTTCCTGAACATCGTTCTGACCATGGTCACGCCGTTCAGGCATGACTGCCGACGATGTTCCGTACCTTCGCGCCCTGGAGCGCTTCGCCGCCCGGGAGCCAGGCCGCCTCACGGTGCCGGGTCACAAGGGCGGCGCGGCGGCCGACGAGACCCAGCTCGCGCTTCTGGGCTCCGCCGCCCACGCCCTCGACATCCCGACCCTGATCGAAGGCGTCGACGTGCAGCGTGATCGGTCGACCGACCCACTGGCCGAGGCCGAGCAGCTCGCCGCCACCGCGTGGGGCGCGCGACGGACGTGGTTCCTCACCGGCGGCGCGTCGCAGGGGAACCTCGCGGCGTGCCTGGCGGTGGCGCAGGGCGGTTGTGAGGTCGTCGTGCAGCGCACCGCGCACGGCAGCACGATCGACGGGCTGATCGTCGCCGGGCTCGCGCCGACGTTCGTCGCCCCCGAGGTCGACGAGCGGCTCGCCATCGCGCACTGCGTCACGCCCGAGGCGCTCGACCGTGCGCTGCGCGACACGCCCGCAGCCGCCGCCGCGTTCGTCGTCTCGCCGACCTACTACGGCGCGGTCGCCGACGTGCGCGCGCTCGCGCGGGTCGCCCACGGCCACGGCGTGCCACTGATCGTCGACGAGGCGTGGGGCGCGCACCTGCCCTTCAGCGACCGGCTCCCGACCGACGCACTCACCGCCGGCGCCGACCTCGTCATCACCAGCCCGCACAAGCACCTGGGCAGCCTCACCGGCAGCGCGCTGCTGCACCTCGGCCGCGACGCCGACGAGTGGCTCGACGAGCAGGGCATCGCGCGCGCCCTGCGCGTCGTCTCGAGCACGAGCCCGAGCAGCCTCCTGCGGGCGTCGCTGGACGGTGCGCGCAGCCGCGCGGTCCGCGACGGGGCCGCACTCCTCGACGGGATGGTCGACGCGCTCGCCGACCTCCGGCAGCGGATCGCGTGGATCCCCGACCTAGCGGTGCTCGACGACCGGCTCATCGGCACCCACGGGGTCGCCGGTCACGACCCGCTGCGGATGACGATCGATGTGCGCGACAGCGGCGCCACCGGCCACGCCTGGGGCCGCGCGCTGCGCGAGATCGCCGACATCGAGATCGAGCTCTGCGACCAGCACGTCGTCGTCGCGGTGTTCGGGCTCGGCGAGGACATCGCCGCGACCGGGGAGCGGCTCCTTCCCGCGCTGACTCGCGCGCGCGTGCGCCTCGCCCGCCGCCCGCCCCGCGGCGCCCTCGCCTCGGCGCCGCGCACCACGCCGATCCTGCGCCTCACGCCGCGCGAGGCGTTCATGGCCGCGCGCGAGCCGGTGCCGCTGCACGAGGCCGTCGGGCGCATCGCCGCCGAGCCGCTCATCCCGTACCCGCCGGGCATCCCGCTCGTGCTGCCGGGCGAGGAGCTCGACGCGATGGTGCTCGCCCGCGCGCGCCAGGCCGTCCGCGCGGGAACCGCGCTGCGCGGCGCCGCCGACCCCGAGCTGGGAACGATGATGGTCGTGGCCGAAGCGTCGGCGGCGATCGACCAGGACGCCCCGCATCGCACCACCGCTCTGGGCTGATGCTCGGGCTCGCACTCGCCCTGGGCGCCAGCGTCGCCTGGGGTGGTTCTGACTTCGTCGCGGGCCTGACGACACGGCGCCGGCCGCTGCTGGCCGTGCTCGTGGGCTCGCAGCTGTGCGGTCTGCTGGCCGTCGCCATCACGATCGCGGTCGCGGCCCCAGCCGCGCCGCCGGTCGAGCTGATCCCGCTCGCGGCCGCCGCGGGACTCGCCGAGCTCGGCGCCTTCGCGGCGCTCTACCGCGGACTCGCGCGCGGCCCGATGGGGGTCGTCGCACCGATCGCCGCGCTGGGCGGCGCGGTCCCGCTGGCGGTCGGACTGGCCGTCGGGGAACAGCCGGGCGCCGTCGCAGCAGTGGGGCTCGTGCTGGCGCTGGCCGGCGTCGGACTGGTCAGCACCGAGCGCGAGCGGGGGGACGGTCCCGTCCTCCAGGGCCTCCTCCTCGCCGCTGCGGCAGCGCTGGGCTTCGGCACGTTCTTCGTGCTGACCGCCGAGGCGACCGCGGTCGGCGGCGCCACGTGGACGGTCGCGATCAACCGCGCGGCGTCGGTCAGTGCACTGGGGATCGCCGTCCTGTTCATGGGCGGGCTGAAGCTGCAGCGCAACGACATCGGCCCGCTCGCGCTGATCGGCCTGCTCGACATCGCCGCGAACGCGCTGTTCGCGGTCGCGCTGACCGCGGGCGTCGATCCCGTCGTCAGCGCGATCGGCTCGCTCTATCCGCTCACGACCGTCCTGCTCGCGCAGCTCGTGCTCGACGAGCGCCTCTCGCCGACCCAGGGCGCGGGGGTGATCGCGACACTCGCCGGCGTCGCGCTCGTGGGGCTGACGGGAGCGGGGGCCTAGGAGAGCGTGGTGAGGAAGTCGCCGAAGGCCCCGTTCGTGCGCGCGGTGTCGCCGGTCGCGTCGAGATCCATGAGCAGGCCGCGGATGACCGCGAGCACGACGGTGGCCAGCTCGGGTCGGCCGAGGCTGCGCATGCCCTCCTCGAGGGGGGCGAGCCAGTCGGTGGTCGCCGCCCGCCGGAAGCCGGGCCAGAGCGGTTCGCCCGCGGTGTCGTGCAGCCGGTTGAACATGCGGAGATAGGGCGCGCCCTCCGGCCCCGAGATCCCCGACCAGGCGCGGGCGAGCGTCTGCAGGTAGGGCTCGTCGGGTCGCAGGCGGAGGAGGTCGGTGAAAGCCTCGACCTGGCGCTCGCGGGCCTGCTTCAGGACCTCCCGGAGCAGTCCGTCGCGGGTCTCGAAGTGGTAGATCAGCATCCGGCTCGAGGTCCCGGTGGCGGCCGCGAACGGCCCGAGCCGATCGGGGAGCCCGTGCTCGAGCGCATAGTCGGTGCACGCGTCGAGGAGCCGCTGCCTGATCTCCGGCTGGGGGTGCCTTCCCACAGGGGCACTTTTTCACGTAACGATTGCTTCGTCTACTGTCGTAGTCATGAGAGTCGTCTTCGTGCACGGCGCATGCGTCAAGGACGGATCCTGGTGGTGGCGCCCCACCGCTGAGCTGCTGGCCGAGCGAGGCATCGCCAGCGAGGCGCCCCTCCTGCCCAGCTGCGGGGAGACGGGTGAGGCGGTGAGCGCGCAGGGCCCCGGGCTGGCCGACGACGTCGCCTCGGTCCGAGCGGTTCTCACCGCGAGCGACGAGCCGGCCGTCGTGGTCGCCCACAGCTACGGCGGCATCGTCACCGCGGAGGCAGCGGCTGGTGTCGGCACGGTGCGCCACCTGCTGCTCGTCTCGAGCTACCTCCCCGAGCCCGGGCAGAGCCTCTCCTCGTTCGGTGGCGACGAGCCCGCCCCGTTCCTCGACATCGATCCCGAGGGCGGGACGTTCACCGTCCGCCCGGAGGCCCTCGCCGAGACCTTCCTGCAGGACTGCGACGACGCGATTCAGCGACAGGCGCAAGACAAGACCGCACAGCAGAGCCTCGCGGTGCTCGAGCAGCCGGTGCAGTCAGCCGCCTGGCAGCACGCGCCGTCGACGTACCTGGTCTGCGCGCAGGACCGGGGCACCCCGGCCGAGCTGCAGCGCGAGTTCGCGCGTCGCGCGGGCCGCGTGGTGGAGCTCGACGCCGGCCACCACCCGTTCCTCTCTCAGCCCGCGGCCGTCCGCGACCTGATCGTCGGGCTCTAAGCCGCGGCGGCGAGCTTGCGGCAGATCTCGGTGAGGGACCGCTTCTCGTCCTCGTCGAGCACGCTGAACGCCTGCGTCACGCGCTCGGTGTGCTCGGGGAAGAGCCGGTCGACCAGCTCGCTGCCTTCCTCGGTGATCTGCACGAGGACCGTGCGGCGGTCGGTGCTCAACCGGCGCCGCGAGACGAAGCCGCGCTGCACGAGCGTCGACACCACCTCGGTCGCGTTCGCCTTCGACGTCCGCAGCCGGTGGCGCAGCGCGCGGAGCTCCAGCTCGCCGCCGGCGGTGGTCAGGACGACGAGCACCGAGAAGCCCGTCGCCGACAGCCCTTCACGCTCGAGGTCCCCGCTGAGCCGGCGGCGGACCGAGGTCTCCGCGCGGATCAGCGATTCCAGAGCGCGGTGGGCCAGGAGATCGCCGGGGTGCAGGGTCATGGTCCGGGGCGGAAGGTACCCGGCGAACCGGACGCTTCGGCGCTTTACATTGCGCGGATGACCTCAACCATCGCCGCCCGCTTCCGCGCCGCCGTGGAGGCCGGGGACATGGACGCCGCCATGGCGTGTCTGTCGCCGACCGTGACCTTCAACAGCCCCGCGGTCTTCCACCCGTATCAGGGCATCGAGACCGTGGCGGGACTGCTGCGCCTCGTCGGAGAGACGTTCGAGGAGTTCCGCTACACCGACGAGCTCGAGAGCGGCGACGCCCACGCGCTCATCTTCCGCGCGAAGGCGGGCGGCCGCGACGTCGAGGGCATGGACCTCCTGCGCCCCGGCGGCGACGGGCTGATCGAGGACTTCACCGTGATGATCCGCCCCCTATCCGGGCTCGTCGCGCTCGCGCAGGCGCTGGGGCCGAAGGTCGAGGCCGCGGGGCTGAAGGCCACGCCGCTCTGATGGCCGCGGGCGAGCACGAGATCAACGGCGTCGCGCACGTCGTGTTCCGGGTCAACCGGTTCGACGAGTGCATCGCCTTCTACGACGGGCTCATGCCGCACCTCGGGCTCGAAGCGGTCTTCCGATCGCTCTGGGCCGTCTACTACGTCGGCGGGCGCACCGGGCTGCTGATCCGCCGGACGGAGCCTGAGCACACCGGTGCCGGCTACACCGACACGGGGCCGGGGATCGATCACCTGTGCTTCCGCGCGCGCTCCCGCGCCCACGTCGACGCGCTGTACCCGGTGCTCCAGGAGCTCGGCGCCGACATCGTCCGCGCGCCCGAGGAGGGCCCGTTCGCGCCCGGGTACTACTCGCTGAGCTGGCGCGACCCGGAGGGCATCCGGCTCGAGCTCAGCCACGTCCCGGGTAGGGGCGTGTTCGCCGAAGGCGCGCTGTTCGACCCGGCGCCGGAGTACCCGCTGGAGGGGCGCGGCGGCTAGGACCGGGCCGCCTCACACGGTGGTGGCACACGGTTGACGCGCGCTCGCGCGGAAGATCCTCAGAAGGTCGGGACCGAACATCAGGAGCCGCCCGTCACACCACCCACCGGAGGCACCATGTCCACGCTCCACCATCGCCGTCCAGCCCTGCCCGCGCGACCGCCGGGGGAGGCGAGCCCGAAGGCTCGGCCTCATCGCCGCGACCGCCGCGGTGTGCGCGGCCGCCCCCTGCTGAGGAGGCGGCCTACGCGGAGATCAGCCTGTCGGCGGCAGGGAGGCCGTCCGACAGCGCCTTCGTGAGCCCGGCCTTGACGACCGGGACGATCCCGGGGATCGCCGAGGAGACGCGGATCTTGTAGTCGAGGTGCGTGCCGCCGCCGGGCGTCGGCGTGAAGCGCATGATCCCGCGGTGGCCTCGCAGCGGGGTCACGCCGCCGCTGATCTCGTAGACGATGAGCTCGTCCGGGACGGTCTCCGTCACCGTCTCGGTGAACGGGAGCAGCGGACCGATCCGCAGCTCGCGCGAGGAGCCGACGCCGTTGCGGTCGCCGCCGTCGCCGGACGTCAGGCGCTTGATCTTCGTCCCTGGGAAGACGGTCTCGAGGTTCTCGTGCTCGCCGAGGTAGGCGAAGACGTCACCGACCGGCGCCGAGAAGTCGTGCTCGACGTGGACCCAAGATGCACGGCTCATGCGGTTCTAGTCCTCCAGGACGATCAGGGCAGAGGGCGCCGGGCCGCAGCGGCCCACGCGCGCCGTGAACCGCACGCCGAAGACGCCGAGCGGCCGCACCACGACCCGCCGCACGGGCGCGCCGTTCTGGGCGGACGCCGCGGACAGGACGGTCTCGATCAGGCCGCCGTCGGTCACGGCGTTGGCGTCGGCCGGAAGGAGCAGCTCGCCGAGATGCCGGTTGACGGCTGCGGTTTCCTGGATGCCGAGCAGCTGCTCGGCCGCCTGCGACAGCGCGCAGACCGCCATCCGGTTGTCGACCACGATGAACGGCTCCGTGGGAGCGGGCGCGACCTCCGACCCCGCCTCGAGCACGAGGCCGAGATCGCAGTGCTGGCAGACCCGGGATGGGCTCGCGGGCCCGTCGGGCGCGCGCCCGCAGTGGCCGCAGAATGCTTCGAGATCGTCGGAACCGCCGGGCAGCCCAGGCAGCCCGTGCACGCGGGCGCTCACGCCATGGACCTCCGCGCGTCAGCGAACCGCCGCGTCGGCGCAGGTCGTGTGGCGGCGGCGACCGCCGGGGTCTCGGCGGAGGTGAGCGCGGCGCGATGGGCCTCGTACGGACCCTCGGGCAACAGCGCCCCCGAGCGGATGCTCTCGCTCTGCCCGCCGCGGCGGAAGAGCGAGACGGGCACCGCGCCCGTCGCGAGTCGCACCTGGTAGGCCCAGCGGACGACCTCGGCGTCGGCCACCGAGTTCCCGGCCAGGACGACCGCCTGCGGCTTGAAGGCCGTGACGACCTCGACCACGCCGCCAAGCCGCCGGACCGGCAGCGTGACGATGCGCGCGCCCGAGCGGGCGCTGAACAGCTCGAAGGCCCGGATCGCGAGCGCGTCGGGCTCCAGGGAGTCCGCCGTCGCGTCGCCAATGAGCACGGTGAGCGGGCGGCTCGGCGGGGGCGCCAGACGATGCGCGCGGCGCAGCCAGCCCTCAGCCCAGCGGGCGGCGAGCGCCCAAGCCGCGCTGTCGGTGCCGTGGCGGCCCGCGAGTTCCGTGAGCGACGGGAGCAGAACCTCTTCCACCGAGCGTTCGACGGAGCGCAGCGCGAGCGCGGACTCCATCGCGGCATCGGCGCGCTCGAGCTCGTACGCCGTCAGCGACCCGACGAGCACGCTGGTGTCTCCGCTGAGCGCTTCACGCGCGCGGGAAACAGCCGAGGAGATCGAGAGTCCCGCCTGCAACGCATCGCGCAGCGCCACGACCTCCGCGTGGATGTACGCCCGGTGATGGCCGGGCGTCCGCTGGGGCCGCGGGTAGTTGAACCGCCGTTCCCACGCACGAAGCGTGTTCGGGCTGACGCTCAACATGGCGGCCGCCTCGCTGGTCTTGAGCGTGCGCATTGTCACTGCAGTTTGACGTGCAACCGGGCCCAGGCGCAACGGGTCTGCATCAGCCAAGGGCCCAAGCGTGATGTTTTCTCCACTTTTCGTCGATATACCGCCGAAAAGTAAATGGGGATTTGCAGGACAGTCGAAGCCTTTTCGTGACCCCCGGCCACGAAGGAGGCATCATGACCTGGCGCAGCCGTTAGAACCCTTGAGACTCGCCCCGAACAGCTGGAGAACGGTACGGTCCACACGTATGCGGGACGACGCGCATAGGCGGAAGTTGAGCATCGCGCTCTCCTGCACGCTGATCGTCGTCGCGTGTGCGCTGGTTCCCCCGTCGTCGATCGACGAAGCCCTCGACCCCCTCACGGTCCTCCTCGTCGCCCTCGGCACGGTCGCGCACGTGCTGGACAGCCGGTGGGAACACCGGGTGACCATCTCCGGCTGCTTCGCCATCCTGATGCTCACCGCGGCCGTGCTCGGCCCCGCCGGCGTATTCATCGTCGCGGCGGGATCCGAGCTCGGCGCGTGGGTGATCCAGCGCTTCAAGGTCGGGGCGCTCCTCTCCAACATCGCGGGCGCGACGCTGCCCGGCGTGCTCGCAGGCCTGGCGTTCCAAGAGATGCTCCCGGCCTCGAACGACCTCGTGTTCGCGCTCGAGGTCGCGCTCGTCGCGACCGGCGCCAACGCCCTGAACTACCTCATCAACGCCCCGCTCGCCGCACTCTTCTGGGGCACCTCGGTGCGGGATTCGTTCCGCCTTCCGGTCGCGCTCATCCCGGCGATCCTCCTGACGATCGGATTCACCGTCGTCATCGTCGCCGCCGCCGAGAGCACCAGCCTGATCGCTCCCGCCGCGGGCCTGCTCCTGGTCATCGCCTTCGCGTACGGCGCCCACTTGGTCGTCAGCGCCCGTGAGCGCACACGTGAGTACGCGTCCCTCTCGTGGGGCGTGCTCTCCGGCCTGGTCCGCACACTGGACCAGCGTGACCCGCACGCCGCCCGACACAGCGCGGCCGTCGCCGCGTTCTCCCGTGACATCGCCAAGCAGGTGGGCATGAGCGAGCGCGACCAGGAGCTTGCGCACACGGCCGGCTTGCTGCACGACATCGGGCGGTTCGCCTTCGGCGACCGGATCCTCAAGCCCGGGCACGAGCTCACCCAGGACGACTGGCGGTCGGTGCGCCGCCATCCCGAGATCGGCGCCGACCTGCTCCCCGACCTGCAGGTCTACGGGCCCGTCGCCGAGATCGTCCGCGCGCACCACGAGCGGGTCGACGGCCGCGGGTACCCCGACGGGCTGAAGGGTGAGGACATCCCCGCGATCGCCCGGATCGTCGCCGTGGCCGAGGCCTACGACACGCTCACCGCCGAGGACACCTACCGCAAGCAGATGACCTCGTTCGAGGCGCTGACCGAGCTGCGGCGGGTCGTCGGCACGCAGCTCGACGGCACGTACGTCGAAGCCCTCGCCGCGCTGCTCGCCGGGCGGGGCGTCGACTACCGTCACGCGGACACCGCGGACTTCGACCACGAGCTTGCGATCCAGCGCCGGATCGCCGACGCCGTCGGCTGAACGGCTCAGGTGGCGGCGTCGCGCTGCGCACCGAGGACGACCCAGCCGCCGCGCAGCCAGCGCCCGCCCATCAGCAGCAGCCGCGCGAGCATGAGCCCGACGAGGCCGCACCAGACGCCGACGATCCCCCAGTCGAACGCGAGGGACGCGAGCGTGATCGGCATGTAGACCAGCGGGCCGGCGACGACCATCGAGCCGGCGAGGTACCGCGTGTCGCCGGCGCCGATGAGGATCCCGTCGAGCGCGAAGACGACCGCCGCAACCGGCTGCATGAGCGCGAACAGCCACCAGATCTCGGCGGCCTGGTCGCGGACCGCGGTGTCACTGGTGAACGCGCGGGGGATCAGGTCACCCGCCAGATAGAGGACCGCTCCGAAGACGCATCCCGCGACGAGCGACCACGCGATCACCCGCCAGCCGGCGGCCCACGCGCCCTCGCGGTCGCTCGCCCCGAGCGCCCGGCCGACGAGCACCTGCGCGGCGATCGCGAGCGCGTCGAGGATCAGCGCGCTGAAGACGAACAGCTGGAAGGCGATCTGGTGCGCGCCGAGGCTCGCCTCGCCGACCCGCGCGAGCACCGCGCTGGCCGTTGCGAACGCGGCCAGCAGCGCCGCGGAGCGGATGAACAGCTCGCCGCTGATCCGCAGCAGCGGCTGGATTCGCGCGCGGTCGGGATGGCGGTCGTCGGCGGGCGCGCGCAGCAGCAGCCATGCGAACGCCAAGCCCATCCCGGACTGGGCGAGCACGGTGCCCGCAGCCGAGCCGTCGAGCCCCCAGTCGAAGCCGTAGACGAACAGCAGCTCGAGGACGACGTTCGCCGCCTGCGCGATGACCACGACGATCAACGGGGTGCGCAGATCGCCGATCCCGCGAAGGAACCCCTGGCCGGCCAGCGCGATCAGCGCCATAGGCAGCCCGAGCGCGCTGATCCGCAGGTACCGGGCCGCGAGGTCCGCCGTCTCCCCCGAGCCACCGAGGAGCGAGACGAGCGGATCGGCGAGCCCGACGCACACGGCGACCAGCACCGCGCCCAGCGCGAGGGCGAGCCACAGCGCCTGGGCCGCGAGCCCGCCCGCGGCGGCGTCGTCGCCTGCGCCGTGCAGGCGCGCGACCTGGGCGGTCGTCCCATACGTCAAGAAGATGCAGAGCGAGACGAGCGACGTGAGGATCGTCGCCGCGATCGCGAGCGCCGCCAGCTGCGGCGTGCCGAGGTGCCCGACGATCGCGGTGTCGACCAGCAGGTACAGCGGCTCAGCAGCCAGCGCGCCCAGCGCAGGGACCGCGAGCCGGAGAATCTGCGCGTCGAGCGACCGGTCAGCCACGGCCGCGACTCTACGATGGGTCCCATGATCCGCCGCAGTGCGCTGCTCGCCGCCTTCCTCGTGGGCTGCGGCGCGTCGGACGAGCCGCTGCCCGCAGCGTGCTCGGGCGGCGTCGACGACTACGACCGCGCACTGCGCGCCGCCCCGGAGGTCGTCCGCCTCGGGACGACGCCGCTGGCCGAATGCGTCCGCCGCTCGACGAGCGACGCGGAGCTGGTCACCATCGGCGCGACGCTGACGACCGTCGGGGAGGAGCTCGAGGAGCACGCGCTCGAGGGCAGCGCGACCGCCGCGGTCCGGCTGGGCTACCTGATCGGCGCGACCACGCGCGCCGCCGCGGACACCGAGGGAATTCACGCCGAGCTCGTCCACCGGCTCGAGCGCAGCGGCGCAGCGGTCGTCGGTGCGGGGGTGGCGGCGTCGGCCCAGCAGGCGCTCCAGCGCGGCATCGCCGCCGGGGGCGCGCGCGGATGAGGCTCCGCCTGTTCCACCACCGCGACGGCGCACGCGTGGCGTTCCGCGAGACGGGCGTCGGCCCCGCGCTCATCCTGTTGCACAGCGCGGGCCTCTCCTACCGCGAGTTCGAACCACTCGTCGCCGAGCTGCAGGATCGCTTCCGCGTCGTGCTGCCCGATCTCCCCCTCCACGGCGACTCCGAGGACCGGCCGCGCCACCCCTACACGCTGGACTGGTACGCCGAGGTCATGGCGGCGTTCTGCCGGGAGGTCGGCGGTCCGCGGCCGATCGTGGCCGGCCACGGCGCCGGCGCGGAGATCCTGATGCGCGCGATCACGACCGGCCAGCTGCGCCCCGCGCGGCTGATCCTCATGCCGAACCGGATGCACAGCGGCACCGAACCGGACAGCGTCGAGCGGACCGTCCGGATGCTCGCCCGCGGCGCGGCCGCGCCGGGCCTGGACCGCGCCCTCACACGCGCCGCGCGCCTGATGATCCGGCCCGAGCGCGGGATGAAGCTGACCGCGCGGCGCAATCCGGCGGCCCGCGACCTCGTCCGCCACGCGATGGCCGACGTCGGCGGGAACGCGAACCTCGCCCGCGCCTGGGCCCGCGCGACCCGCCGCTGGCCGCGCGGCCCGCAGCTCGAGCTGCTCGAGGCCTATCCCCGCCTGGAGCTCCCGACGTTGCTGCTCTGGGCCGACGAGGACGAGCGCCACCCGCTCGCCGTCGCCGAGGAGACCCTGAACCTGCTGCCCGACGGGCAGCTGCGGACGCTGCCGGGCACAGGCTTCCTCATCGCCTACGACGACCCAGTGGGGGTCGCTCGGGAGATTGTCTCGTTCTGCCGGTAACCCGGGGAGCATGTCTCACATGCTCAAGGAATTCCGGGACTTCCTCATGCGGGGCAACATCGTCGACCTGGCGGTGGCCGTGGTCATCGGCGCGGCCTTCACCGATCTCGTCAACGCGCTGGTCCGAAGCTTCATCACGCCGCTCATCTCGGTGGTGCTCGGCAAGAACGACTTCCTTGGGCTCAGCTTCACCGTTAGCGGAACCACCTTCGTCTACGGTGATTTCCTCAACGCGCTTATCGCGTTCGTGCTGATCGCCGCCGTGGTCTTCTTCGCGGTCGTCAAGCCGATGAACGCTCTCAGTCGCGGGAAGACCGAGCCTGAGGCTCCCTCCGAGGACATCCAGCTGCTCACCGACATCCGCGACGAGCTGCGAACCCAGCGGGCGAGCTAAGGCGCGACCGCGCCGCCGGTCGGCGGCGCACCGCCACCGGACGCCAAGCAGCCCCGCTGCACGGCGGTCGCGACCATCCCGCTGCGGGCCTGGTAGCCCGCGGCGTCGGGGTGCAGGCCGTCGGGCAGGTGGACCACGCCGTCGAGCACCGCGGTCCGCCACTCGATGAGCACGAGCCGCTTGTCGACCTTCGCCATCTTGCGCAGCACGCGATTCAGCCCGGACTCCTCGCCCTTGCGCGGCGGGCGCACGATCGACGGCCAGATCACGCAGGATGTCGGCGGGACGAGCGCCAGCACGCGGCGCATCCGGTCCTGGAACCGGGACGCGCTGGACCCGTCGTTCGAGCCGAGGCTGATCACAACGACCGCCGGCGTGACCTCACGCAGGCGGGCGCGCAGCGCGACGAGGCCCTGCGGCGTCGTGCGGCCGGACTTCGCGTCCCACGTCACCGAGTAGCCCGGCAGCAGCTCGTCGAGGAAGGGCTTGGTGCCGACGGCCAGCGAATCGCCGACGACGAGGGCGGGGACCGGCGTGGCGCCGTCACCCTGTGCAGACACCGCAGGCGCGACCGCGCCGGCCGGGATGGCGGCGACGATGAACGCGAGCGCAGCGGCAAGGACAACGCGACGGGCGGTCGGCACGGCGGACCAGTCTAGATATCTGGGCGAAAAACCCTGCACGCCCGATTTCTCGGCCTGCGCGCGAGATTCTTCAGAGACCTATCGACGCCAACTTCGCGTCGAGCGGAGCGCCGAGCGTCCGTGCGAACACGGGGTTCACGTGGTCCTGGTCGCGATGCACCAGTGCGCCCCCGACGACGGGGAAGCACTGCCGCTCGTCGCAGAAGCGCTCCGTCAGGTCGACGACCCGCACCCGCGTGGAGCCCGAGCGCTGCGCGGCGAGCACGGCCGGGTCGGGGTCGAGCGCCTCCGAGCGCGGGATGGCGCACGCCGGTCCGGCCGGCTCCTTCGCCGCCATCGCGTCCTCGACGCAGTCGTCGGCGCCCTTGCCGGCCTTCGGGTTGTCGCGGATCACGATGATCCGCTCGACGGTCGGCGGCAGCCGCTTCCAGGCGTCGAGCAGCCCGTCCGTGCGGACCGTCATCTCGTCGCGCCCCCGGGAGACGACGCCGCTCCCGCCGGCCAGCCCGATGACGAACACGGTCTTGACCTCCGAGTGCTTGGCAAACCAGGCGAAGGTCTCCTTGCGCCACTGCTGGCAGAGCTCGCGCTGCCGGGTGGACACCGCAGGGATCGCCGTCGAGAACGCGCAGCCCGTGTACGTGATCGACACGCCGCGCCAGCCACGCCGCTGCGCCGCGACGTCGACCGCGCCGCGCCACGCCGAGGCGTGGCTGTCGCCGACCACCGCGACGGTCTCGCCGCTGCCGGTCGTCGCGCCGAACGCGCACGCACGGAGCCGGGCGCCGCGCTCGATGATGTCGCACGGGGCGTTCGTCGAGAGACGGGCCTCAGCGGGGGTCGGGACGACCTTCAGGTCGAGCGCGGGGTTGACGCACGGCTTCGCCGGATCGCGTGACGCCGCGCCGAAGCACCTCGGATCGGCGTTGACCACCTTCTGCGTCTCCTTGGCGCTCGCGTCGAGCTCGTGGTCGAGGCGCTCGTCGCCGAACGTCGTCAACCCGACCACGACGAGCATGCCCACCACGGCGGCGAGGAACGTGCGGCGCGGCGGCAGGCCGGTGAGCCGCCCGTACCGGACCGGGTCCTCGATGTAGCGGGTCGACAGCCACGCGAGGACGAGGGTGAGCCCGACGGCCGCGAGCGTCCCCCAGGTCCCGAGCGTGATGCCGAAGACGAACGTCGAGAGGATGAGCAGCGGCCAGTGCCAGAGGTACGCGCTGTAGGAGATGTCGCCGAGCACCTGGAGCGGCCGGCGGCCGAGGACGTGCGCGGGGGAGAAGCGGCCCGCGGGCATCCCGGCCCAGATCACGGCGAGCGTGCCGAGCACCGGAAGCAGCGCGGCGGCCCCGGGGAACGGCGTCTGGTTGCTGTAGAGCAACGCGGCCGCGACGATCGCCGCCAGCCCCAGCGCGCTGACCACCGCGCGCCAGACCGCAGGCGACCGGAGGCTGCCGACGGCGAGGGCCAGCAGCGCCCCGAACCCGAACTCCCACGCGCGCGCGGGCGTGGAGAAGTAGGCGGCAGCCGGCTCGCCGCGCGTCTCGCCGATCGCGTAGATGAAGCTCGCCGCGCTGACGATCGACACGCTCATGACGATCGCGAACCGCAGGGTCAGGCCCACGCGGCGGGCGACCCAGACCGCGGCGAGGAGCAGCAGCGGCCAGACGACGTAGAACTGCTCTTCGACCGCGAGCGTCCAGTAGTGCTGCACCGGTGACGGGCTCTCGGCCGCGGCGAAGTAGTCGACCGACGACGACGCGAGCTGCCAGTTCTGCACGTAGAAGACGCTGGCCCGCAGCTCGTCGAGGAACTGCGCCCACCGCGCGATCGGGACGAAGATGAGCGTCGCGATCGCACACAGCGCGAGAACCATCAGCGCCCCCGGCAGCAACCGGCGAACTCGGCGCGCCCAGAAGCTGCTCAGCGAGATCTTGCCGCTGCGATCGAGCTCACGCAGGAGTGCAGCGCTGATCAGGAACCCGGAGATCGCGAAGAAGACGTCGACGCCCACGAATCCGCCGGGAACCGCGTCCGGCCACGCGTGGTAGGCGATGACCAGCGCGACCGCGATCGCCCGCAGCGCCTGGATCTCCGGGCGCAGGCCGCCGGGCGCCGCCGCCAGCGGATGCGGGCGCGGAGATGGGGCGGCGGGCACGTACAGCGGGGCGTGCTCCGGGGGTGTTGCGACAGGAGCGGCCATCAGATCAGGGCGAACGCTAGCGTTCGAGAGTGCCCGTCACGGCACTGCTTCACCCCTCCAACGCGATTTCAGCGACTCCCCGGGAGACCCATGACCACCGTGCAGGAGCCCCTCTGGGGCGGCGAGACGACCAAGGCCGTCGAGAACTTCCCCGTCTCCGGCGAACCGATTCCCGCCTCCGTCGTCCACTGGCTCGGCCGCATCAAGGCCGCCGCCGCCCGTGCGAACGCCGATCTCGGCCTGCTCGACGCCGGCAAGGCCGAGCGCATCGCGGCCGCCGGTGACGCCGTCGCCGCCGGCGACTACGACGAGCATTTCCCCGTCGACGTGTTCCAGACGGGCTCCGGCACGAGCTCGAACATGAACACCAACGAGGTGCTGGCCAACGTCGCGGGCGAGGACGTCCACCGCAACGACGACGTGAACATGGGCCAGTCGTCGAACGACGTCTTCCCCTCGGCCGTCCATCTCGCCGCGCTCGACCAGGCGACGAACACGCTGCTCCCCGCGCTCGAGAAGCTTGAGGCCGCGTTCACGGAGAAGGCCGCCGCGTTCGAGGACATCGTGAAGTCGGGCCGCACGCACCTCATGGACGCCGTGCCGGTCACGCTCGGCCAGGAGTTTGCCGGCTACGCCGCGCAGGTCCGCCTCGGCCGCAAGCGCATCACCAACGCGCTCCCGCAGGTCGCCCAGATCCCGCTCGGCGGCACCGCCACGGGCACCGGCCTGAACACCCACCCGGACTTCGCCGCGAAGGTCCGCAGCCTGCTCGAGGGCGTGAGCGGCCTGACCATCAGCGCACCGGAGGATCCCTTCGAGGCGCAGGCCAACCGCGACGCGCTCGTCGAGCTGTCCGGCGCCGTGAAGGTCGTCGCCGTCTCGCTCATCAAGATCGCCAACGACCTCGCGATGATGGGCTCCGGCCCGCGCGCGGGCATCGGCGAGCTGTACCTGCCCGAGCTGCAGAAGGGCTCGTCGATCATGCCGGGCAAGGTCAACCCGGTCATCCCGGAGGTCGTCATCCAGGTCGGCTGCCAGGTCATCGGCAACGACGCGGCGATCACCATCGCGGGCACGCAGGGCCAGTTCGAGCTGAACGTGCGCATCCCGCTGATCGCGCGCAACCTGCTGGGCTCGATCTCGCTGCTCGCGAACACGGCGACGCTGTTCGCCGAGAAGTGCGTCGAGGGCCTCACGCCGAACCTGCCGGGCTGCGAGCGCAGCGCCGAGTCGACGCTCGCCGTCGCGACCGCGCTGAACCCGTACATCGGCTACGACAAGGCCGCCGACATCGTCAAGGACGCAGCGGAGTCGGGCGGCACGCTGCGCGACGTCGCCCGCAAGCACGGGGTCACCGACGAGGTGCTCGACGAGGCGCTGGACCTCAGGAAAATTGCCCGCGGCTCGGCGGCGTAGCGCTCAGTCTCACCTGTCTCGAATTTTCCCTTGACTCGCAACTGAACGGGCGGTTAGTCTGCCGCTCGTTCAGTGTGCGGGCCGTCACACTGTCTCCGCCGGTTGCGACGGCGGGTGGTCGGTCCGCGCACCCCTGTCCACGCAGTAAGAGGGGGAGTCCTCCGTGAATCGCTTGGCCATCAGGCTGGCCTCGGCCTGCCTGCCTGTCCTCGCCACCCTCGGTCTGGCATCCGGCGCCCTTGCGGCGCCGGTCGCCGGTCCGACCGGCGAGGCGTTCTACACGCCGCCGTCACCGCTTCCAGCGGGAACCAACGGCGATCTCATCTGGTACCGCTCGACGACGCTGAACCTGGGCGCCGGCGCACCGGCCATCAAGGCGTACACCGTCCTGTACCGCTCGACGGACTCGAAGGGCCAGCCCAACGCCGTCACCGGCACGGTCATGGTTCCGACCGCCACCGTGAGCGGCGCGCGGCCCATCGTCTCCTACGCCTTCGGCACGCAGGGCCTCGGCCCGCAGTGCGCGCCGTCGAAGACGCTGACCGTCGGCCCGAACTACGAGACGGCGAACGTCATTGCGGCCCTGAAGCGCGGCTGGGCGGTCGTCGGCACCGACTACGCCGGCTACACCAGCGGTTCGCGCCCGACGTACCTTGCCGGGAAGTCCGAGGGCAACGCGGTCACCGACATCGTCAAGGCGGCGACGCAGATCCCGTCGGTGGGCCTGAGCTACGCGGCGAAGACCTCGATCTGGGGCTACTCGCAGGGCGGCCAGGCGGCCGGCTTCGCGGGTGAGAACAAGGCGGCCTACGCACCGTCGCTGAACCTCGCAGGTGTCGCTGCGGGCGGCGTTCCGGGTGACTTCTTCGCCTCGGCGCGCAACCTCAACGGCAGCTCCGGTGCGTCGTTCCTCCTGGGCGGCGTCGTCGGTCTCGCCAACGAGTTCCCGGCGGAGATCCCGTTCGAGACGCTCTCCAACGCGGCGGGCAAGGCCGCGCGCGACGACGCGTACACGAAGTGCGTGTTCGCGCTGCTGAACAAGTACGTGAACACGGACATCAAGACGTTCACGGAGGGCGGCCAGACGCTCGACCAGCTGCTGGCGATCCCGAGCGTCAACTCGGTCATCCAGTCGCAGGCGCTCGGCACGAAGGCCGTGTCCGCGCCGGTCTACCAGTACCACGGGCAGGCCGACGAGTTCATCCCGCTGGCGCAGGCGATCACGCTGAAGAAGGCGTGGTGCGCGAAGGGCACGAAGGTCCAGTTCGACCTGTATCCGTCCGAGCACATCGTGACCCAGACGCAGGCCGCCACCGCGGCGACCAACTGGATCGCGGCGCGGATCGCCAACCAGACCGTGCCGTCGACCTGCGCGAACACCGCGGCGCCGCCGACGTCCACGGCCGACCCGGCGGGCGGGGACTTCGTGTTCCCCCTCGACAACTGGGACCTGAAGGGGAGCGTCAAGCTCGGCAAGCTCAACCAGACGCTGGCGCTGCCGGCCGGGGCGAACTTCAACGGCGCGGCGAACCTGACGACGAAGCGCATCACGGGCTCGACGTCGATCCCCTACATGGCGACGTCGGTGAAGATCGCCGGCATCAACGTCCGGACGAACCTGATCATCACGGACGCCGAGCCGGTCACGGGGACGATCGAGCTCGACGACAACGGCGACATCCACATGCGCGCGCAGGCGCGGGTCTGGATCAACCTGAAGTCGTTCGGGGTCAGCATCATCAACTTCGGCGCGAACTGCAGGACGCAGACGCCGGTGACGATCGCGCTGAACTTCGACGGGAGCGTCGGCAAGCTCGGCACGGGTGAGCTGACGTCCGCGGCGGAGTCGTACTTCCCCGAGCTCATCAACTGCGGGCTCTACGGGCCCGTGCTCAGCCAGCTGTTCTCCGGCAACGGGAACATCTTCACGCTCACGGAGGCCCCGAAGGCCCCCAAGGCGTACTGAGCCACCTGCGAAGAGGGGGAAACCGCAGGTCCGCGTGGCCGTCCCGAATCTCTCCCGGGACGGTCACGCAGTGATCTACGCCGAGTTCGGGCCGGGGAACCCGAGCTCGGCGATGATCGCCCGGTGGTCGCTGCCGGGCACGGGGTGCACGGAGAAGGAGAGGATGCGCACGCCCTCTTGGGCCAGCACGTGGTCGATGGTGATCTCGGGCGGCAGGCGCCGCCCGGCCGGCCAGGTGGTCTGCCAGCCCGCGCCGACGACGTCCGCGGCGTCGCGGTAGCCGCGGCCGATGACCTCGCGCAGCTCGGGGTGGTCCAGGGTGGCGTTGAAGTCGCCGACGAGGACGCGGCGGGCCGGAGCCGCCGTGTCGGCCTCGGGGAGCACGAGCAGCTCGTCGCGCCACGCGCGCCAGGCCTCACGGCTGACCGGCGGGCGAGGATGGATCGCCGTGATGCGGACGGTCACGCCCGGAGCGAGCGTGATCTCCCCTTCGGCGCCGCCTGTCGCGCGCATGCCCGCCGGACCGAGGAGGCCTTCGTCGTACAGCCGCGGCGCGCGGCTCGGGAACTGCCGGCGGGCGCCGAGCGCATCGAGCCCGGCCACCCATGCCGGACGGGACTCCTGCAGGCTCAGCACGTCGACGTCGTGCGCTCGGGCCAGGCGCATGACGGTCGCCTGGTCGGCGCGGCCGCGGAGCGTGTTCATGCTCATCACGGTCAGCCGCGGCCCGGCGTTCATGGGCTCCGCGTCGCCGATCCCGCGTGGGAG
Organism: Solirubrobacteraceae bacterium; assembly: GCA_016462625.1. Next base: position 101,869 of record JAEMSV010000002.1, read on the forward strand.
GACCATAAGCACGAGCCCGGCCGCCGCCACGCCCGCGACCAGTGCGATGACCCGCTGCCGGAGGGCGAGCGCGACGACCACCGGGAGGATCGCCGTGGCGGCGACGTACGGCGTGAACGCGAGCGCGGGCGCGACCGGATACGGCAGCGCGAGGCCAGTGAGACGGAGCAGCGCCCACAGCACCCACGGCGCCGCGACGGCCGCGGCGAGGAGCGTGCGGGTCACCGCCCGTAGGCTACGGAGCGTGCTCCTCGGGCCCCGCAGCGATCGCGAGCGCGCGCTGCTGCGTGGGGCCAAGGCGCGGCTCGACCGGCTCGACTTCTACCCGCGGCCGGTCGACATGCGGCACGTCCGGATCGTCTCCGCGCCGCGGGTGTTCGCATTGCCGTGGTTCCGGCGATTCGTCGGCTACGACATCGGCCCGCTGATCCTCGTCAAGCGCCCGCTCGAGGAGGTCTCCGACGACTTGATCGTCCACGAGCTGACCCATGCGTGGCAGCACCAGCACCGTTGGATCCGGCTGTGGCTGAGCTACCCGCTGCAGGGCTACCGCGAGAACGAGCACGAAGTGCAGGCCCGCGAGGCGGTCCGGCTCACCGGCCGCGGCGCCCGCGCGACTTCCGGTCCTTGAACCGGTCGTACTGCGCGTCGAACTCCGCTTCCTTACGGGCCTTGATCTCCTGTTTGAGCGCGTCGCGCCAGTCGTCTCGCGCGCGCTTGAGCGCGTCGCCGACCTGCTTGTGGGCGTCCTTGGCGGCCTTGGCCGCAGCCACGAGCTCGGTCTTGCTCTTTACGCCCTGGACGACGACGTTGAACGACCACAGGCCGGTGTCGAGCAGGCGCGCGGCGCGGCGAAGCTCGTCCATCGCGGCGGCGTGGAGCTCCTCGCCCCAGAGCCCGTCGGCGAGGTGGCGGTCGTACGCCTCGCGCCAGACCTGAAACAGCGCGGCGAGCGCGAACGCGGCGGCCCGCGGCTCGGGCGCGCGGGGATCGATCTCGGCCGCCTCGGCGAGCGCTCCGGCGATGACGTCGACGAAGCGGTCGGTGAGCTCGTGCTGGAACACGCGGAGCTCGGGGGTCTCGGCGATCATCTCGCGGAAGCGCAGCTGGAAGGGGCGGATATCGTCGGGCACGTCGACGAGCTGGCGGCCCCAGCCGTCGATCATGGTGATCAGCGCCTCGGTCGGCGAGACCTCGGGCGCGCGGGTCCGGACGGCCTTCGCCAGTGCCTCCTCGAGCGCGTCGGCCTCGTCGAAGACCAGCGACTCCTTCGACGGGAAGTAGTTGAAGACCGTCTTCTCGGAGACGCCGGCCTCGGCCGCGATCTCGCTCACGCGGACGTGGTCGAACCCACGCACGCAGAACATCACGGTCGCGACGTCGGAGATCTCCTGCCGGGTCTCCCGCTTCTTGCGCTCGCGGAGGCCCTCTCCGGGTTCGCCGTCCTCACGCAGCAGCTCGCGCATGCGGGAGACCATCTCGCGGATCTCCTCGATCGATGTGTCGGGCTCGGCGGCCATACCGACAGGGTACCGGAATAGCTTCAGTTGCAGAATTACTACTGTCGCTGTATATTTACGGCCCATGAACACTTTCGCCCCCGCCGTCGAGACCGACGGCCTCACCAAGCGCTACGGCGAATTCACCGCCGTGGACGCGCTCGACCTGCGGGTCGAGCCCGGCTCGGTGGTCGCGCTGCTCGGGCCCAACGGCGCCGGGAAGACGACCACCGTCCGCATGCTCGCCACGCTCGTCGCCCCGACCTCGGGCACCGCCCGCGTCGGCGGCCACGACGTCCTCACCGCGGCCGACGCGGTTCGGAACCAGATCTCGCTGACCGGCCAGTTCGCCGCGTTGGACAAGCACCTGACCGCCCACGAGAACCTCGCGCTGATCGCCGGGCTGCGCGGCCACGGGCGCAGCGAGGCCAGGAAGATCGCCGACGACCTGCTCGAGCGCTTCGACGCGGTCGAGTTCTCCAGCCGCCAGGTCGGCACGCTCTCGGGCGGCCAGCGGCGGCGGGTCGACCTCGCCGCGAGCCTCGTCCACCCGCCGCAGGTGCTCGTCCTGGACGAGCCGACGACCGGCCTCGATCCCCGCAGCCGCCAGGTGATCTGGTCGACGGTCCGCGAGCTCGTCGGCCAGGGCGTCACCGTCCTGCTGACCACCCAGTACCTCGAGGAGGCCGACGCCCTCGCCGACCGGATCGTCCTGATCGACCACGGTCGCGAGGTCGCCGCCGGCACGCCGGCGGAGCTCAAGGCGCAGGTCGGCGATCAGCGGGTCGACGTGATCGCCGCGGACTCCGCCGCACTCGACGCGCTCCAGGCGGCGCTCGAGCCGGCCTTCGACCTCGAGGTCTCCGCCGAGTCGCGCACGATCTCGATACCCGCGCCCGACGTGGCCGGCGACCTCGCCCGCGTGGCGCTCGCCGTCCGCGACCTGGGGGTCCCCGTCGACGAGGTCGCCCTGCGGCGTCCCACGCTCGACGACGCCTTCCTCGCCCTCACCGGCCACGCCCCGGCCGACACCACCGACACCACCGACGCCACCGACACCGAACTTCTCCAGGAGGCCGCATGAGCGCCACCGCCCTTCCCGCCCCGCCCCGCGCGGGCTATCTCCGCGAGACCCTGCTCCTCACCGGCCGCAGCCTCCGCACCATTCCCCGCGTGCCCGAGCGCCTCGTCGACGTCACGGTCCAGCCCGTCATCTTCATCGTGCTGTTCCTCTACGTGCTCGGCTCCGCCGTGAAGATCCCCGGCACGTCGTACGTCAACTTCCTGCTGCCGGGCGTGCTCGCACAGCAGCTCGCCTTTTCGATCATGGGCACCGGCGTCGCTACCGCGACGGACATGAAGGAGGGCGTCGTCGACCGCTTCCGGTCGCTGCCGATCGGGCGGATGTCCGTCCTGTCGGCGCAGGTGCTCGGCCAGGCCTGCGAGGCGTTCATCGGCGTCGTCGTGGTCGCGCTGCTCGGCATCGTCCTCGGCTGGCGCCCGGAGATGAGCGCCCTCGATGCCGTCGAGCTGAGCGGCCTCGTGCTGCTCGCGCTGATCGCCGCGACGTGGGTCGGCGTCCTGCTCGGCCTCGTCGTGCGCTCGGCCGACGCGGTGCAGGGCGTCGTCTTCTGCCTCGTCTTCCCGCTGACGTTCCTGGCGGGCACGTTCGTCCCGATCGCCGGGATGGCCGCGGTGCCGCAGTTCATCGGCGAGTACAACCCGATCTCGACGCTCGTCGCGTCGATGCGCGACCTGACGGGCGGCATCAGTGAGTCGGGCTCGTGGCCGCTCGCACACCCGGAGATCGCGCTGGCGCTGTGGTGCCTCGGCGCGATCGCGATCTGCGCGCCGCTGGCGGTGCGCCGGTTCAAGCGGATGAGCGTGGGCTGATGCGGATCGGGTCGAGTTGAAGTCGCATAGCGACGCTCACTCGACCCGATACGTCAGAGCGCCATCGCGACGTACTTCGTCTCGAGGTACTCGCCGATGCCCTCGAACCCGCCCTCGCGGCCGAAGCCCGACTGCTTCACACCGCCGAACGGCGATCCCGCGTTGGAGACCAGGCCCTGGTTCAGGCCGATCATTCCGGTCTCCAGCGCGTCGATCACCCGGAACGCCCGTTTGACGTCCTGCGTGTAGACGTACGCGACGAGCCCGTACTCGGTCCGGTTGGCGGCGGCGATCGCGTCGTCGTCGGAGGCGAACGTCGTGATCGGCGCGACCGGGCCGAAGATCTCCTCGGCGAACACGCGCGCGCTCGGCGGGACGTCGGCGAGGACCGTCGGCTCGTAGAAGTACCCGCCGCCGTCGACCCGGCGACCGCCGCACAGCAGCTTCGCTCCATGGCCGACCGCGTCATCGACGAGCTCGGCGACCTTGCCGCGCTGGTCGTCGTCGATCAGCGGGCCGAGGGCGACGCCGTCCTCGGTGCCCCGGCCGACCTGCATCGCGCCCATCTTGGCGGCGAGCTTCTCGGCGAACGGGCCGGCGACCGACTCGTGGACGTGGAAGCGGTTGGCAGACGTGCACGCCTCGCCCCCGTTGCGCATCTTGGCGATCATCGCGCCCTCGACGGCCGCGTCGAGATCGGCGTCCTCGAAGACGAGGAACGGCGCGTTGCCGCCGAGCTCCATGGAGACCTTCAGCACCTGCTCCGCAGACTGCTCGATCAGCACCTTGCCGACCTCCGTCGACCCCGTGAACGACAGCTTCCTCGCCCGCGGGTCCCTGATGAGCGGCTCCATGATCGAGCCCGACGACTTCGCGGTGATGACGTTCAGCGCGCCCTTCGGCAGCCCGGCGCGGTCGAGGATGTCGGCCAGCGCGAGCATCGAGAGCGGCGTCTGCTTCGCGGGCTTGATGACGCTCGTGCAGCCGGCCGCGATCGCCGGGCCGAGCTTGCGCGTGCCCATCGCCATCGGGAAGTTCCACGGCGTGATGAACAGACACGGCCCGACCGGCTGGCGCTGCACGAGCACTCGCGCAGTGCCCTTCTCGTTCATCCGGAAGTCGCCCTTGATGCGCATCGCCTCGCCGCTGAACCAATGCAGGAAGTCGGCGGCGTAGAGGATCTCGGCCTTCGACTCGGCCACCGGCTTGCCCATCTCCAGGGTCATGAGCAGCGCGAGCTCGTCCGCGCGCTCGACCAGCTCGTCGTAGGCGCGGCGCAGGATCTCGCCGCGCTCACGGGAGGGGACGGCGGCCATCTCGGCCTGCGTGTCGGCGGCGGACGCGAGGGCGGCGAGCGCGTCGTCGACGGTGGCGTCGGCGATCTGCGCGATCTCGGCGCCCGTCGACGGATCCTCGACCCCGAGCGTGCCTCCACCGGTCGCGTCGCGCCATGCACCACCGATGAAGAGTCCCTTCGGGACGGCGTCGACGACGGTCTGCTCCTGGGTGGCGACGGCCATGGCGAACTCCTCGGGACGGGGCGGTGAGACGGCTGTTCTCACCCTACCCCGCGCCCGAGGGGTCACTCACGACGTCAGTTCGGGAACAGCGGCGGCGAGATCGACGTGACCCCGGCCGTGTCCATGTACGCGATCACGGCGGAGTCGTCCATCACGATGCCGTCGGTCGTCGCCGGCAGCGCGCGGAGCTGCGCGACGAGCGGCGGCGAGTGCGGCTCGCCCGATCCGCCGAAGCGGGTCGTCTGCCAGGCGGTCGTGCCCTCGAGCCAGGACGCCCGGTAGCGGGTCGTGTTCAGGCTGTGCGGGATCTCGTCGCGCTGCGAGGTCAGCGTCACCACGTCACCCTCGCCGGACGCGCGGCGCAGGGCCACGCCGCCGCCCTTGCTCGAGTTGTACGCGTACGCGACCCGGCTGCCGCTCCCGCTCACCGACGTCTCTCGGGCGAGCGTCGGCGAGAGCCGGCGCGTGCCGCCGCGGGTGCGGACGAACACGCCCTTCTTCGAGGACGACACATTGCCGCGGCGCACGAACGACCACGTGCCGAGGTAGGTGCTCGGCTCCGTCTCGCTGTACGTCCGCGAGGACAGCCCGGCCACCCGGGACTCCGTTCCCGCGGCGATGTCGAGCGCCCACACGTCGCAGCCGGATGTCGTCGACGCGCCGGCGCAGCGCGAATAGGCGACGACGAGCTTGCGCTGGGAGAAGTCGCTGCCCACGAGCGCGGAGCCGATCGCCGGCTCGGGGGCCGAGCCGAAGTCCGGGATGTTCGGCACGGAGACCAGCCCGGTGGCGGGGTTGCGGACGGTGAGGCGCCAGCGGCCGCCGGGCTGCGGCGCCGCCCAGGCGTACCAGCCGCCACCCGACGCGAGGTTCTTCGCGTTCGGAGCGGCAGCGATGAGGGTGTCCGCGCGAGCCGGGGCGGCGACGACACCAGCCGCCGCGATCACGGCGACGCCGGCGAGGAACGTGGGGAACAGGTTCTTGGTCATGCCCCTGAAACGCATGAGGACCCCCAATGTCACGGCCTACGCCGACACCGTCTCGGTGCCAAGTTCGTCGCTGAACGCGACGTCCTGCGAGTAGTCGATCGGCAGCACGATCAGCGACGGCACGTCCAGGGTGAGCGCGTGGCGCAGCTGCTTGCCGAACTCCGCCGCCGACTCCGAGCGCCACGCGGGGATCCCGAAGGCGTCGGCGAGCTTGACGAAGTCGGGGTTCGTGAAGTCGGTCCCGAAGTGCGCGCCGAAGCGCTTGTCCTGCTTCCACACGATCGAGCCGAACTGGTGGTTCTCCCAGACGACGTTGACGATCGGCGTGCGCAGGCGCGTCGCGGTCTCCAGCTCCTGCATGTTCATGAGGAACCCGCCGTCGCCGTTGACCGTCACCACCTTGCGCTGCGGGTACACGAGCTTCGCGCCGATCGCGCACGGCAGCGCGAAGCCCATCCCCGCCAGGCCGTTGGCGATCAGCACCGTGTTCGGCTCGTGCGCCGGGAACATCCGGCTGATCCACAGCTTGTGCAGGCCGACGTCCGAGATCAGCATGTCCTCGCGGCCGAGCGCCTGGCGGATCTCCCAGAGTGCGCGCGGCGGCTGCACCGGGAACGCGTCGTCGTCCTTCGCCGCCTCGAAGCGCCGCATGATCAGCTCGTGCAGCCGGGCCGAGCCGCCGCTGTGCGGAACGTCGCGGCACTCCTCGGCCAGCCGGCTCAGCACGTGGTAGATGTCGCCGATGAGCTCGACCTCGGGCGTGTAGTTCTCGTCGATCTCGGCCGGGACGGAATCGATCATCACGATCTTCTTGTCGCGCCCGGGGTTCCAGTGCTTGGGTGCGTGCTCGACGAGGTCGTAGCCGACGCAGATCACGACGTCCGCGTCCTCGAACCCCGCCAGCGCGTAGTCGCGGGAGTGCAGGCCGACGGTGCCGAGCGACTTCGGGTCGTCGGCGTCGAGGACGCCCTTCCCCATGAAAGTGTGCGCCGCCGCGATGCCGGTCGCACGCGTGAACTCGCGCAGCGCGGGCGCCGCGCCGGCGCGCACCACGCCGTTGCCCGCGAGCACGACCGGGTTCAGCGCGCTGCGGATGAGGTCCGCCGCCTTGAGGAGCTCGCGGGCGCCCGGCTCGGGCTCCACCGGATTGCGGCGCGGCAGCGGTACGAGGTCGTCGACGGGCGCGGCCATGACGTCCTCGGGCAGTTCGAGGTGGGTCGCGCCGGGCTTCTCGGTCTCGGCGACCTTGAACGCCTTGCGGACGACCTCCGGGACGATGTCCGGCGAGTTCACCCGCGCGTTCCACTTGGTGATCGGCTTCATCAGGCCGACCACGTCGATGTACTGGTGCGACTCCTTGTGCATCCGCTCCAGGTCGCCCTGCCCCGTGATCGCGACGAGTGGCGCGCGATCGAGGTAGGCGTCGGCGACCGCCGTGACGAGGTTCGTCGCCCCCGGACCGAGCGTCCCGAGGCAGACGCCCGCCCGGCCCGTGAGCCGCCCGACCATGTCGGCCATGTAGGCGCCGCCCTGCTCGTGCCGAACGGGGATGAACGCGACCGACGAGCGATCCAGCGAGTGGTTGAGGTCGAGCGTCTCCTCGCCGGGGATGCCGAACACCCATTTCACGCCCTCGGCCTCGAGGCACTCGACGAACAGGTCAGAAGCACGCCTCAAGCCGGTCATCGCCACTCCGTACCCTGGTTGGACTGCCGCAACTCCACGTTGTGGGCAGTGTCCCTGATTGACGTATGCGCCTCACCGCTGTCCCCATCGCGGCTGTCCTCGCCGCTCTCGCCACGGCCCCTACCGCCGACGCCGCGACCCGCGTGGTCGTCAAGGGCGCCGGCTTCGGCCACGGCGTCGGCCTCAGCCAGTACGGCGCCTACGGCTTCGCCAAGCGCGGCACGGACTACCGCACCATCATCAAGCACTACTACTCCGGGACGGAGATCCAGACGCGCCAGACGTCGCAGACCGTGCGCGTCCTGCTGCAGACGACGGGCACGGTGCGGGTCAGCGGCGCGAGCCGGATCACGGGCGGGCGCGCGCTGAACCCGAACGCGACGTACAGCGCGCGCGGCTTCGGCTCCCAGGTCATCCTCCGGACCGCCGGCGGGCGCGCACTCGGCCGGTACAACGCGCCGCTGAGCCTGCAGGCCGGGTCATCGGGCATCCGCCTGCTCGGCCGGGCCGGCAACGGGATCTCGAACGGCCGGTACCGCGGCGCGATGGAGCTGCGCCCCGGCAGCGTCGGCGTGAACGCGATCAACGCGGTCGGGCTCGAGGACTACGTCCGCGGCGTCGTCTCGGCGGAGAGCCCCTCGTCGTGGCCCGCCGACGCGCTGCGCGCCCAGGCCGTGGTCGCCCGCACCTACGCGATCACGACGAACAAACCCGGCGAGGGCTTCGACCAGTACCCCGATGTCCGCTCGCAGGTCTACCACGGCATCCACGGCGAGTATCCGTCGACCGACTCCGCGGTGCGGGCGACGGCCAGCCAGGTCGTCACCTACCAGGGCCGCCCGGTCGTGACGTACTTCTTCTCCACCTCGGGCGGGCGCACGGAGAACGTCGAGAACTCCTTCCTCGGCGCCGACCCCGCACCGTGGCTGAAGAGCGTCACGGACCCGTACGACCGCGAGTCGCCCAAGCACCGCTGGAGCTACCGGTGGACCGTCGCGCAGGCCCAACGGAGGTTCGGCAGCTGGGTCAAGGGCCGATTCCGCGGCGTCGAGATCGTGCAGCGCGGCAAGTCGCCGCGCATCGTCAAGGCCGACATCGTCGGCTCGCGCGGGAAGACCCGCGTGACCGGACCGCAGATCCGCGCCCGGCTCGGCCTCGACGACACGTGGGTGTCCTTCCGGGTGATGGGCACCACGGCGACGCCGCCGAAGAGCGGTGACGGCAAGGGCGGTGCGACTCCGCGCGCGTTCGGCCTCGCCCGTGCGGCGACCCCGCCCCGCGCCGTATTGCAGGGCACCATCACGCCCGCCGGATCCACGGGGTGGCTGCACGTCGAGCGCCGTGCGGCGGACGGCACGTGGCAGCCGGAGGTCGAGACCCGCGCCCGCTGGAACGGCACCTACCGCGTCGGCGTGCGCCGCGCGGGGACCTACCGGATCCGGGTCGGCTCGGACACCGGGCCGCCCGTCGCGGTCTCGTAGCGCGGCTCCCCGCGCTTGGCGAGCAGCTGATCGGCGTCGGCCGCGGCGATCAGCGCGGCGCCGTCCGCCGCATCGTCGGGGTACAGCGCCCAGCCGATCGCTGCCGTGAGCGGGTGGCCGGCCGCGTCGACCTGCCCCAGCGCCCGCTCGATCGACGCCGCCAGCGGCACCACCCCGTCGCCCTCGATCTCCGGTGCGAGGACGCAGAACTCGTCGCCGCCCTGCCGGGCGACCGTGTCGGACTCGCGGACCGCGTCGCAGAGCGCCGCGGCCGCGGCGCGCAGGACGGTGTCCCCGGCCGGATGACCGAACTCGTCGTTGATCTCCTTGAACCGGTTGAGGTCGAGCGTGATCAGCACGAGCGTGCGGCCGGAGCGGCGGTGGCGCTTGATCTCGTAGTCGAGGCGCTCGTCGAGCAGTCGGCGGTTGCCGACCCCGGTCAGCGGGTCGCTGCGGACCTGCTCCTTGAGGAGCACCTCCTGCCGCGTCTCCCGCGCGTTCTGCACCGCGACGATCGCCGTCAGCCCCCAGATGACCGGCACGGCGATGATGGCGGTGCCCTGCGTCTCCGGGCTGCTGTCCCCGAGGAAGACCGCCGGCAGCAGGCACCCCGCGAGCAGGAGCATCTGGGGAACGATCTCGCGCGGATCGCTCGTCGCCAGGGCCACGAGCGGCCCGACGAGCAGGAAGGACCACAGCACCACCGTCCCGTCGGGCAGGGCGAGCAGCACCGACCACGTCGCAAGCGCGCAGGCGACGATCGGAAGGGCGTGCAGCGAGAGGTACGGCAGCTGGTGCCAGGGCAGCAGCAACACGACGATGCCGATCGCCGACGTGGTCAGACCCACGGGCAGGAGCGCGCGCACGTCCGGCTCCCCGGAGACGAGCAGCGCCGGAATCAGGAGCAGCGGGAGCAGCAGGAAGCAGAGCCCGGCCGCCCGCGAGACGAGTCGAAGCCGCTCAGAATCGTTCGCCGAACGGTGCACCACATTCCCGTATCGGCCGCGCGGGCCCGGGACTCAACCCGTCTGCCTGGACGAGATCAGCAGTTCTGCGCGATCTGCGGGTTGCGCTCGAACTGGATGAGCTGCTGCCCGATGTAGACGTTGTTCGGCTCGCTGTTGCCGGTGAGCAGGATCTCGTCGCCGGTGAGCTGGCCGGCGAGGGTGACCCGCGCGACGGATCCGCCGCCCGCCTCCGGGAACGTGTAGCCCTCCTTGAAGACCCACGTGCCGAGCTTCACGTCGGTGCAGCTCTCGCCCGACACGGTGTTGTACGAAATCGTGTTCTGGCGGAACTGCCCGTTGGCGTAGAACCAGATACGCCAGTAGTCGGCGAACTGCCCGCTCGACGCCCACTTGTAGCGCTCGAGGAGCAGGTCCGTGCCGCGGAAGATCGCCTGGCCGGCGGCGTCGTCGCGGGTTGCTGTGATCTTCGCGCCGCCCGGTGTCACGGCCGGCGGGGTGCCGGCGGGCGCCGGCGTCGGTGCGGGAGTCGGCGTCGCCGCGACGGGAATCGTCGCCGACAGGGTCGACTTCGCGCCCGACTTCGTCCGGATCGTCAGCTTGATCGCCTGGCCCGCGAGCCCCTGGAGCGTCGTGGCCTCGGCGCCGGTGACGCCCTTGCTCTTCCAGACGCCCAGCGCCTTGCCGGTCACCTTGCCCGAGCGCGTCAGCGTGTAGGTCTTGCCGCCCGCCTTCGCGCTGACCTTGGCCGGTCGCTTGCGCTTGGAGACCGACTTGTCGCTGACGATCGTCGCGACAATCTTCGTCTTGCCGTTCTTCGTCTCGACCGACGCGCCGGCGGTGAGCTTGGCCTGCGCGGCGGCAGGAAGGGCAAGCGCCGCCACAGCGGTCAGCGCGACGAGGGACAGTCGACGGGTGATCACCGCTCCATTGTCCAGTTCGCCGCGCCGCACCGCAACCCGGTGCTGTGGGCTACTCGAAGCCGCGAACGAGCAGCTCGGAGACGCAGACGGGCTTCTCGCCGCCCTCGCGCTCGAACGTCTGCGCGATCGTGAACTGCACGCCGCCGGGGACGTCGACGACCTCGCTGATCGTCGCGCGCATGCGGACCTTGCTGCCGACCGGCAGGGGCGACGGGAAACGGACCTTGCCGAGGCCGTAGTTCATGGCGAACGAGAAGCCGGTGAACGCGACGATCTCCTCGTTGAACTTCGGGCCGAGCGAGACGGTGTAGAAGCCGTGCGCGATCGTTCCGCCGAAGGGCGTCGCCTTCGCGCGCTCGGGATCGACATGGATCCACTGATGGTCGCCCGTCACGTCGGCGAAGGCGTTGATCTCCTCCTGCGTGACCTCGTGCCAGTCGCTCACGCCGAGCTCCTCGCCGATCTTGGCCTTCAGTTCGTCGATCCCGCTGATCGTGACCGGCATGCGTGTGTCTCCCTCGTCCGTGTTCGGTGCCGGCCAGATCTTGCCAGCCGCACGAGGGAGGTGCGGGTCAGGCGGCGTGGCGGCCGAAGCGCGGACCCGACGGGATCTGCTCGGGCGCCGCCGGACGGGCCTTGTCGGCGCGCTGGCGGGTGTCGGCGATCTCCGTGAGCGCCTCCGCGTCGCGGGCGTCGCGCGGGTAGGTCGCGTAGCCGACGGCGACCTCCAGCGGCTGCCCCGCGGCGTCGATCGTCCGGAGCTCCGCGCGGATGTGCCGGACGATCTCCGCCGCATCGCGTGAGCCGCACTCTGGGGCGAGCACGCAGAACTCGTCGCCGCCCTGGCGGACGACCGTGTCCTGCGCCCGCACGGCGGAGACCAGCCGATCGGCGGCCTCTCGCAGCACGTCGTCGCCCGCGGCGTGGCCGAGCGTGTCGTTGACCTCCTTGAACCGGTTCAGGTCCATGACGATCAGCGCGAGCTCGTGGTCGCCGCGCTCATGGCGGCGCAGCTCGTACTCGAGGCGCTCGTCGAGCAGCCGGCGATTGCCGATGCCCGTCAGCGGGTCGCTGCGGACGAGCTGCTCGAGCTGCTGAGCCTGGTCCTCGGCGTGCTCCCAGACGAGCATGACGAACGCGCCGAGGCCCCACGTGATCGGGACCATGAGGAGCGTGCCGATCAGCGTGACGTCGCTGAAGTCCACGAACGCGAGCGGTGCCAGCAGGACGGCGGTGGCGAAGAGGAGGTGGGCCGCGGCCCAGGGCTTCTTGTCGATGACGAAGGCGATCGCCGGCCCCGTGAACGCGAAGAGCCCCACGACCGCGCCGCCGTTCGGCGACAGGCTGACGGCCGCGAGCGACACCTCGAGCGCGATCACCGGCGGCAGCAGGTGAAACCAGCGGTCGTGCATCCGGTCGGTCGGGATCGCTGCGATCACAAGCCCCGTGATGACCGCGATCGCACCCATCGCGCCGATCATCCAGGTGTCGAAGACGTGCCACGCGATCGCGGACGCGCCGCCGACGGCGATGAAGATCGCCGCGGTCGCAAAGCGCACGTTGCGCTGCCGGGAGATGCGGCGGGAGACTCGCACCACCTTCAGAGTCGGCCGGATGTGTCCCATTTCTGAGGAGACACGCCCAGATGAGGACGAAGGTCCGTGTCAGACGGGGAATCTGGCGCCGGGGCGCGCTATCGCCGGAACGGCTGCCGAGCGGCGAGCGCGACGCGGCGAGGGCCCCTTGTCGGCCCGCTGGCGCTGATCGGCGACCTCGACGAGCGCGTCCTGCTCGGTCCCGTCGTCAGGGAACACCGCGAACCCGATCGCGCCGGCAAGGCCGCGTTCACCCGCGTCCACGCCGCCGAGCGCCTCACGGACGTTCCGCACGATCCGCGCGGCGTCCTCGGGGCCCGTCTCGGGCGCGAGGATGCAGAACTCGTCGCCACCCTGGCGCGCCACGGTGTCCTGACGGCGGACCGCACCGCGCAGAGCGGCGGCGGCCGCGCAGAGGACCTCGTCGCCGGCCGCGTGCCCGAGGGTGTCGTTGATCGCCTTGAAGTCGTTGAGGTCGAGGACGAACAGCGCGAGCCGGCGGCCGGTCCTCTGGTGGCGCGCGAGCTCGTAGTCCAGGCGCTCGTGCAGCAGGCGGCGGTTGCCGACCCCCGTGAGCGGGTCGCGGCGCAGCAGGCGCCCGAGCTCCTCGGCCTGCTCCTCGACCACCTGCCACGGGAGCGCGATGAACAGCACCATCGCGTAGAGCGCGACGAGGGTCGCGATCACCGCGGTGGTCTGCACGTCGTCGCCGGGGTACACGACCAGCGGGAGCGCGACGAGGCCGGTCGCCAGGATCGTCTGCGCGATCCTCCCGCGGCGGCGCTCCATCATGAACCCGATCGCCGCGCCGCTGAACATGTACAGCGGCATCGGGACGAAGGTCCACGGCTCGCACGCCAGGACGGCGACACTGATCACCGCCGACGCGATGATCGGGCCGAGGTGGAACAGCCGGGACGACATGGTCGCCGTGGGGACGAGCCGCGTCGCGACGCCCACCAGCACGGCCCCCGGCGCGATGAAGAAGAGCGTCGGCAGGTCGAGCGCCACGCCCGCGGCTGCGCCCGCGAGACCGCCGATCACGTACACCCACACCACCGCGGCCCGCACGCCCGGCTGGCGCGACACCCGGCGCGAGAGCGGCACATGATCCTCCTCGGCCGACGGCAGCGGGACACTCGCGGGCAGCTCGATCGGCGGAGGCATCACGAACCCAGGCGGCGGCCCCGCGAATTCCGGCCCGCCCACCGAGCCCACCTTGTCCTCGCGCTGGCGCGCGTCGGCCGCCTCGAGCAGCGCCCCGGCATCGGCCGCATCCGCGGGGAAGGTCGCGGCGCCGATCGCAGCGGTGAGCGGAGCCCCGGCCGCATCGATCGTCGCGAGCATCCCGCGGATGCCCGCGACGAGTCGCTCGGCGTCCTCCGCGCTCGTCTCGGGCGCCACGACGCAGAACTCGTCGCCTCCTGGCCGGACCACCGTGTCGTGCCCGCGCAGCCCGCCCGCGAGCACCGCCCCGACCTCGCGGAGCAGCTGGTCACCTGCCGCGTGGCCGATCTCGTCGTTGACGTGCTTGAAGCCGTTCAGGTCGAGGACGAGCAGCGTGAGCGGCGTGCCGACACGAGCGTGGCGGGCGATCTCGTAGTCCAGCCGCTCGCCGAGGACCCGGCGGTTTCCAACGCCCGTGAGCGGATCGCGACGGACCAGCTGCTCGAGCATCCCGCCCTGTGCCTCCGCCGTCACCCAGACGAGGCGGATGAACGCGCCGAGCCCCGCCGCGCAGAGCAGGGCGGCGCCGAACGTGGCCGCCGACGCACCGGACTGATCGCTGAACACGAGGACGCCCGCGACGAACGCGACGACGATCCCGGCATGGATGGCCCGCGCCGGCTTCCCCTCGATGACGAAGGCGATCGTCGGGCCGAGGAACACCAGCAGCGCCCCGATCAGCCCGCCGTTCGGTGCGAGCTGGATCGCGCCCACCGCCCAGGGAACGAGCGTCAGGAGCGGCAGCACGTGGTACCAACGAGGATGCATGTGCGCGATGGGCGTCGCCGTGATGATCAACGCGCTCACGAGGCACGCGGCCGCGGCGACCCAGAGATCGGGCAGATCCAGCAGCCAGCGGGCGCCGTAGGACCCGAGGCCCATCGTGACGAGCAGGCCGACCGTGATCGCCTTCCCGCGGCCACTTCGGCTGATCTGGCGCGCGACCGATTCGGGCTCGGTCGGCCGGTAGCCGACCAGGCCGAGCCATCGAAGAAGCCGAAGGTGTGGGCGAACGCTCTCCATCACAAGTGCGGTGCGACACGCCACAATATGGCGCATTGCATCTCACCTGACGAGGGACAACGCCTACGTTGTTCGTCTAGGTATGCGGACAGACCACCGAGACCTCGTCCCCCGGCGAGGTTCCGCGCATGCTACCCGCGGACGGCGTTCCAATGTGCTGCATCGCGCTCGCCGAGCGGCGTCGAGGGCGACGCACCGGCGTAGTACTCGCGCGCGATCTCCCCCCAATCGGCACCGGCGCGCAGCTCACCGAGCACCGACAGCAGCATGCCCTCCATGCGCCGCAGCAGCAGGGCTTGGGGCGGGATCGTCTGCATGCGCATCTGGTCGAAGTACGGCGACCGCGGCGACGAGCTGACCTCGACCATCTGGCGGACGTACTCCGGGTCGATGCGGCGGAACCCTGGCTCGAGGTTCCATTCCCCAACTGCGCGGATCTGCTCGAGGATCCGGTCCGGCTCGAACGCGGCAGGGTCGGGCAGGTAGCCGAGCGTGGCGAGACCCTCGTGCAGCGCCTCGGCATCCCCGTCGATCGCGGCCTTGGACAGCGCGCGCTCGCCGTCGAGGTAATCCTCGGGGATATAGCGCATGAGCCCGAAGTCGAGGAAGCACACGCGACCGTCGTCGGCGAGCAGGTAATTGCCCGGGTGCGGGTCGCCGGCGGCGAGGTGCGAGTGCGTCAGGAGCCCGTAGAAGAACCGGTAGACGATCTCGGCGAACCGGTCCCGCGACTCCTCGTCGCCGTCCTTGATGGTGCCGAAGCCCGTGCCCGAGACGAACTCGGTGACGAGCACGCGCCGGGTCGAGAGCGTCGTGTTGACCGCGGGGATCAGGACGTCCGGATGCCCGCGCAGCGCCCGGCCGACGGTGCGCTGGTGCTGGGCCTCGAGCTCATAGTCAAGCTCCTCGCCGATGCGCTCACGGAGCTCTCCCATGATCGCCTTGGCGTCGAGCCCCGGCGCGAGGCGCTTGATCAGCGGGGCCAGCATGCCCATGTTGCGCAGGTCGGTCTCGACGGCCTCGGCGACGCCCGGGTACTGGACCTTCACCGCGACGTCGTCACCGTCGTTCGTGGTCGCGCGGTAGACCTGGCCGATGGAGGCGGCGGCGATCGCATTCTCGTCGAACTCCGTGAAGTGATCGGAGACCTTGCCCCCGAGATCCTGCTTGATGACCTTCTCGATGCCCTTGAACGGGACTTGTGGCGCGTTGTCGCGGAGCGAGGCGAGCTTGTCCTTGAACTGCTCCCGCTCGGACTCGGGGATCAGGTCGAAGTCGACGGTCGACAGGACCTGCCCGAGCTTCATCGCCGCGCCCTTCATCTGCCCGAGCCGCGCGACGAGCTCCTCGGCCGTCTCCATCGCGCGCTTCTCGTTCGCAGCCCGCGCCTTGTCGTCGCTGCGGACGCGGTTCGCGGCGTTCGTGCCCGCCCACTTCATCCCCTGACCCGCGACGGTGCTGCCGAAGCGCGCCGTGCGGCCGATGCGTGAGGTGGGGATCTTGGGCATGGGTGGAGCGTATTGAGTGGGGGCCGGCGTCCGGTGTGCGGCTAGGCGGCGCCGAGTTGGTCTCGGTGGGCCGCGAGGACATCGGCCATACCAACGAGTATGGCGCGATCCGCGCGCCGCGGACCCACCCGGGATCGGCGTCCTGCTCGAGGCGACCCGAGTGGGTCACTTCATGTTCGGCCTCCCCGCGGTCGCTAACCCGCCCGGACCAGGATGTGCGGCGAGTGCTCCACCGACGCCGTGCGCCCCTTCGCCATCGCACCCGCGCGGCGCTTGGCGTAGGCGGGGCCGTCGTTGCGGATCCCCTTCGGGAGCATCGGGGTCGTCGCGCGCGACGCGACGGAGAGCGCCTTGAACTCGGCCTGCTCAAACGCGTTGAGCGAAAGGCCGAGCCGGTCGGCGAGCACGTCGGGCAGCAGGCCGATCGTGAGAATCCGCTGCGCGCGGGAGAGCGGGAGCGTCGCGGCGCGCCAGGCCAGTGGCTGCTTGACCCACCACGGCGCCCTCGGCGGCGGGGGCGGCGCGGCGAGCGTCGCGAAGACATCGTCGACCGAGGGGGTCCAGACGAGCGTGTTCTCGACCACGTCGTCGAAGTAGACCTGGAAGTCCGCCCACGTCTCGGGCATGTCGCGCCAGCGGATACCGAGGAACCGGCCCAGCCCGCGCCACTCGGCGTAGAGCGTGTCGACCTCCTCGGCGCTGAGCGGCGTACCGAACAACCGGTGTCCGGTCACGAAGGTCTCGACGACGCTGATGTGCACCCACGCCCACGCCGCCGGCTCGAGCGCGTGGTACTTCCCGCCGTCGGGCAGCGTCCCCTTGATGAACTTGTGCATCGCGCGCACGCGGGATGCGATGGCGGCCGCGGACTCCGGGCCGCCGTAGACGAGCTGGTTGTTGAAGTCCGTGGTGCGGATCAGGCGGCCCCACGGGTCCGCGCGGAAGTCGGAGAACTGCTTGACGCCCGCGCCGATGACCGGGTGCATCACCTGGAGCAGCAGCGCGTAGCCGGCGGTGGCGGCCAGCCGGAGATCGGCCGAACGCCGCCAGGTGATCGAGCCGGGCTGGATGGCGAGGGATTCCCACTCGCTCTCGGGCGGGAGCACGGGCTCGGGCATGCACGGATTGTCCGCGCTCTCACAACCCACCGTGGTGTGGTGGATCGAGACCCCCGAACCACGCCAGTGGTGAACTACGCTGCCGCCATGGCCGGACCTCTCCTTGCCGTAGACACCCCGTCTCTCTTGTACCGCGCCTTCTACGCGCTGCCCTCGTCCATCAAGGGCAAGGACGGCCGGCCCGTCAACGCGCTGCTCGGGACGGCCAATCTCATCCTGTTCGCGCTCGAGCGGCACAACCCCCGCGCCGTCGTCCTCTGCTTCGGCGCCGAGGCCGCGCACTACCGGACCGACCTCTTCCCGCCGTACCACGCCGACCGCCCGCCGATGCCCGACGAGCTCACACCGCAGTGGGAGGACGCGCCCGCGTTCTTCGGCGCGTTCGGGTGGGAGAGCCATCACGCGGGTGACCTCGAGGCCGACGACCTGCTCGGCGCGTTCGCCAAGGTCGAGGAGGAGGCCGGCGGCACCGCGCTGCTCTTCACCGGCGACCGCGACATGTACCAGTGCGCGACGGACAAGGTGAGCATCCTGTTCCCGCGTGGCGGCAAGGACGGCCCCGAGCTCATCGACCCCGACGGGGTGCGGGAGAAGTACGGCGTCGACCCATCCCAGGTCCCCGACTTCATCGCCCTGCGCGGCGACCCGTCCGACGGGCTTCCGGGCGCGAAGGGCATCGGTGAGAAGGGGGCTCGCGAGCTGCTCAACGAGCACGGCAGCCTCGAGGCGCTCATCGCCGCAGCACAGCGGCCCGTGCCCCCGCTGAAGCCGCGCGTGGTCGGTTCGCTGACGACCCAGCAGGAAGAGCTCCGCGCGTTCCTGGAGATCGCCACCCTCCGGCCCATCGAGGTCGAGCGGCCGGCTGACCGGCCGCTCGACACCGCAGGCGCAGCAGCAGCGGCTCGCGAGCGCGGAATCAACCGCCTTGCAGAGCGGCTTGACGGACTCACGAGCTAGCGCCGACTGCCGAACACAGAATCGTGTCCCCTCGACGCATCGTTCTCGCGACCCTGCTCGCGCTCGGACTCTTCGCCGCGCCCGCGCACGCGAGCTTGCCCGACCCCATCCCATTGAACGACGGCTGGGAGTACGTCGAGGGCCGCGACCAGCCCGAGACCGGCTGGGCGCCGGTGTCCATCCCGCACACCATGCAGGGCGAGACCACCCAGCGCACGTACGAGGGCACCGTCGGCTGGTACCGGCTGACCTTCACCGGCCCGTCGACCGTCGACGGCTACCGCTGGGCCGCCCGCTTCGAAGGCGCGCGCCGGATCGCCACGGTCTGGCTGAACGGCGAGCAGCTCATCGAGCACCGCGACCCGTACACCCCGTTCGAGGTCGAGCTCGCGAACCTGCGCCCCGGGAAGACGAACACCCTCTTCGTCCGCACCGACAACATCCGCCCGCCCGGCACGCGCGAGGGCTGGTGGAACTTCGGCGGGCTCGTCCGCAAGGTCAGCCTCCAGCCGCGCGGGTCGGCTTCGCTCGACGACACCGCCGTGCTGCCGCGCCGCGTGTGCGGCAGCGTCGGCTGCCAGTGGACCGCGATGGTCGACACGGACATCGTCGCCGGCCCCGACGGCGCGCAGCCCACGACGGTCGACATCGACCTCGCGTCGCCCGGCGGCGTCATCACCGCGGGCTCCGCGCCCGTCCGCGCGCTCGCACCCAACGAGCGCACCCACCTGCGCTACGAGGTCGCCGTCGCCGGCCCGATCTTCCTCTGGTGGCCCGCCAGCCCCGCCCTGTACCGCGCCGACGTCCGGCTGCGCACCGGCGACCGGATCGAGGACGCCGACCGCTCCCGGATCGGCCTGCGCACCGTCTCGGTCAAGGACGGCCAGCTCCAGCTCAACGGCAAGCCGCTGAACATGCGCGGCGCGTCGATCCAGGAGGACATCCCGGGCCGCGGCGCGGCGATGACCGACGCGGACGTCGATCGCACGGTCGCCGAGGTCGAGGCGCTCGGCGCCGACGTCACCCGCGCGCACTACCTCCTCGATGAGCGGCTGCTGAACCGGTTCGACGAGAAGGGCATCCTCGTCTGGAGCCAGGCGCCGGTCTACCACCGCGACAGCGATCTCGACGACCAGGGCCGCCGCTTCTTCGAGCTGCAGAACGTGCGCGACACGATCCTCGAGGCGCGCCGCCACCCGAGCGTCATCGTGCACTCGGTCGCCAACGAGCTGAGCCCCGAGCCCGACCGCCGCCCCGGCACCCGCCGCTTCCTCGAGGCCGCCGAGCGGATCTCCCGAGAGCTCGACCCGACCCGGCCCGTCGCGCTCGATCTGCTCGCCTATCCCGGCTACGGCAAGCAGCACACGCACGCGCGCTTCGACGTCCTCGGCATCAACCACTACTACGGCTGGTACGAGGGCAAGCAGGACCACTCCACGCGGAACTTCGCCGGGTTCGAGCGCCACCTGGCCGCGATGCACCGCCGCTATCCCAAGCAGGCGCTCGTCATCACCGAGTTCGGCGCCGAGGGCGTGCGGACGGGGCCGGTGACCGCGAAGGGGTCGTTCGCATTCCAGACGAACTACCTGCGCAAGACCCTGCGCGTCGTCGACCGCACGCCGTTCCTGTCGGGCGCGATCTACTGGACCGTGCGCGAGTTCGCCGTCAAGCCGCGCTGGCAGGGCGGCGACATCTACGCGGGCGACTCGATCCACAGCAAGGGCCTGCTGTTCTACGACGGGCGCCCGAAGCCGATCTGGTGGGCGGCGAAGCAGGAGTTCGCCGTGGTTCCGACGTTCCGCTGAGCCTGAACGGAATTCACCAGACCGGTCAGGGACGTCCATACGGTCTCGCCGCATGAGACCCGCCGCCCTCGCCCTGGCCCTCACCGTGTTCACGGCTGTCCCGCAGGTCGCGCATGCCGCCACGTCGCCGGTCCGCTCGACGATGGGCCTGCTGGGCGCCCCGGCGCACTTCACCGGCAACCCGTTCACGACCACGCAGCCGCTCGGCGACGTCAACGCCGACGGCTTCGCCGACGTCGCACTCGGGGATAGCGCGCTCGGTCAAGTGCGCGTCGTCTTCGGCCAGTCCGTCCACGCGAACGTCGACCTCTCGAAGCCCTCCACGCGCGTCTTCCCGCTGCCCGCAGGTTCCTACGCCGAGGGCGCCGGCGACGTCAACGGCGACGGCAAGGACGACCTGCTCCTGTACGCGCCCACCGCGGGCGGCTTCACCTCCGCCGTGGTCTTCGGCGCGACCGACATCGCCGCCACCCGCCTGGACCGGCTCGGGAACCGCGGCTTCTTCGTCCTGAACGGCATCGCGCGCCCCGCCGGGGACCTGGACGCCAACGGCAAGGACGACCTGATCGTCAGCGCGTCGGCCGGGAGCGGGCGGAAGCTCGTGTACGTCCGTGGGCGCGCCGCCGGAGGGACGCTCGACGCGATGGCCATCGGCGCCGCGGGTGGCGATTTCCCCTAATCCTCGGGTGCGACCTATCTCGAAGTCGCCCCCGGCGACTACAACGGCGACGGCCGCGACGACATCGCCCTCGGCGATGCCCGGGACGGTTGGATGCAGGCGATCACCATCGTGTACGGCAAGCCGGGCTGGACGCCTGTCTACATCGGCGAGCCGGGCGCGAACGGGCTCCTGGTGCTCGGTGGAGGCGGGTTCAAGGGCCTCGTGCGCTCCCCGGACGACTTCAACGGCGACGGCAAGGACGACATCGCCGTCGACGGAGGCGGCGGTGGCGGGGCGCGCATCATCCTCGGCCGGGCCGCCACCGGAAGAGTTGAGCCCACGGACAACATCGAGCTGCTCGACGGCGGCCTGAGCTACGGCGGCACGTCGATCGCGGGCGTCGGCGACCTGACCGGGGACGGCAAGGACGACCTGGTCGTCGGATCGAGGTTCGTCGCAGGGCGCGCCGCGCAGGCGGAGGTCAGCACCTACTACGAGCCGGAGATCCCCGGGGCATACGGCGCGCGCGCCTACGCCGCCGGCGACGTCGACGGCGATGGCAAGGACGACGCGCTGCTCCTCAACCGGCTGGCGTCCCAGGGCCCGGGCGAAGCCGACGGCGCGACCCTCCTCACCGGCGGGGTCGATGTGCTTGCGCCCCAGTGGCTGGGCGACCCGTACACGGCGGGCGCCGCGATGATCCCGAACTCCTTCCGGCCGGGCGCCAACGCCACCGTCCTGATCCTGCTGGTCAGCGAGAAGCCGGTGACCATCGAGCTCGTGCTGCGCACGAGCGCGGGCGCGACGGTGGGAACCGCCCGCGTCCCGAATGTGTCCAAGCTCCGCACCCCGTGGGACGGCAAGGTCAACGGCCAGGCCCTCGCACCGGGCGGCTACCGCAGCTCGGTCACCGCGATCGACGCGGCGGGCAACCGCAGCAAGACGAAGACGGTCGACTTCACGATCCTGCCGTGATCTGAGCCGCCGGCGGCGCTCCGGTGCGCGTCCTATCGTTGCGGCCCCATGCCGCCCGAGGACCTCACCGAGCGCCGCCGGCGCGAGATCGCCGACGCGGCCGCGCTCACCTTCGCCGAGCAGGGCTACCACGCGACCGGCATCGCCGACATCGCGCAGCGCCTGGGCATCGGCCACGGGACCTTCTACCGCTACTTCAAGAACAAGCGGGACATCCTCGAGTTCGTGCTCGACGAGGTCGCCCAGCGGCTGGGCGAGGTCCTCGCCGGCGAGGACCCGACGCAGACGACGACCCTTGCCGAGTACCGCGCCCAGGTCGAGCGGATCGGCAACGGGCTGTTCGACCTGTTCACCGACGAGCCCGCGATCGCGCGGCTGTTCTACGTCGAGTCGGTGGGCGCCGACCACGAGTTCAGCGAGCGCTGGCTCGACCTGCAGGCGTCGTTCGCCGGCGTCACCGCCGCCTATCTGAGGAACGGCGTCGAGCGCGGTTTCCTGCCCGCTGACCTCGACGTCGAGGTCAGCTCGTGGGCCGTCAACGGCATGACCTTCTCCGGCATGCTCGCCGGGATCCGGCTGCCCGAGGGCGCGGTCGACCGCGACCGCTGGGTCTCGGGCATCACCCGGCTCATGTTCGCCGGGATCTCGGGCTGACTACGCCGGGACCTTCGCGGGGATGATCTTCTTGATCCCCGAGAGCGCGAACTTGTTGCCCGGCCCGAGGATCTTCGGGAGCGCCTTGCGCAGCGGGCCGGGAAGCGGGCGGCCAGGGTCGACCGCCATCGTCCACGTCAGGCGGGTGCCGCGCGACGTCGGCTCGACGACGAAGTCCTCGGCGAGGGCGTCGAACGCCTTCTTCGACGCGCTGACGACCGTGAACGCCGCCCGGCGGCCCTCCTCCCAGATGAAGAAGTCCTCCTCGACCTCGACGGCCTTGCCGATCCGCAAGATGCGGACGGAGCCCTCACCGAGGGGGCGCGGGGTGATCCAGCGGAGCTTGTCGAGGACCGGGACCCAGGACCACATCTCGTCGGACCCGAGGGCCTCGAAGACGGCGTCGGGGGAGGCGTCGAGGTCGACCGACGCGGTGATGACGAGCGGCGCGTTCCTCAGGAACTGCTCGTCGACGCGGCGGACGGGGTGAGCGAGGGCGAGGGCCATGAGGGGTGATCGTCCTTCTTCGTTGGTGGTTCGATACGAGCCGAGATCGAACCGGCGGGTCCGGCGCCGGTGGTGCAGCGTGCTCCACGGATACATGAAGCTGTTGCGGCCGTTCTCGTCGAAGTAGTAGCTGCCGCAGCCGCCAGCGTTCCACACCGTGCCGGTCAGTGCGGTGTCGACCTCCTCGTTGAACGCGCGCTGGACGTCCTCGCGGACGTCGACGCTGACCAGCTGCTGGCGGTCCATCGCCTCGAGCGCGCGCACCACGTACGTCATCTGCTGCTCGAGCACGACGGTCGCCGACGAGTGGCCGTTGCCGAGGTTCGGGCCGAGCAGGATGAAGAGGTTGGGGAAGCCGGCGGTCGTCGTGCCCAGGTACCCGCGCGGGCTGCCCGCCCAGGTCTCGGCCATCGTGCGGCCGTCGCGTCCGCGCACGATGTCGGCGACGGGCATGTCGAGGATGTGGAAGCCGGTCCCGAAGATGATCGTGTCGGCGGGGCGCTCGACGCCGTCGGCCCCGACGACCGACCGCTCGCGCACCTCGGTGACCGCGTGCGGGACGACGGCGACGTTGTCGCGCTGCAACGAGCCGAAGTACGTGTTGCTCATCAGCATGCGCTTGCAGCCGAGCGTGAAGTCCGGGGTGAGTGCGGCGCGCAGCGCGGGGTCGGGGACCTGGCGCTCCAGGTGCTTCTCGCCGATCCGCTGGACGACCTTCATGGCCCGCGCGTGGCGCGTGGCCCACCCGAGCCCCTCCATCGCGAGCCGCAGCCCCTCGTGCGCGGCGCGCTGAGCCACCGGCCAGCGGCGGTAGAGCCGGCGCATCCGCTCGGGGTACGGGCCGTCGGGCTTGGGCAGCACCCAGTGCGGAGTGCGCTGGAAGAGGTCGAGCTGCGCGACGTCCGGGGCGATCTTCGGGACGAACTGCACCGCCGACGCCCCGCTGCCGATGACCGCGACCCGCTCGCCGCGCAGGTCGTGCTCGTGGTCCCAGCGCGACGAGTGGAAGGTCGTGCCGGTGAAGGTGTCGAGTCCGGGGAGGTCGGGGATGAGCGGCTCGTGCCACGGGCCGGCGCCGGAGATCAGCACCCGCGCTCGGTACTCCTCGCCGGACGTCGTGATGTGCCAGCGCTGCTCGTCGTCGTTCCAGGCGGCGGATTCGACGTCGACTCCGAGGCGCAGGTGCTCGCGCACGCCCATCCGGTCGATGACGTCGCCGAGATAGGCCTGGATCTCGGGCTGCGGGGCGAAGATGCTGCTCCACTCGGCGTTCGGGGCGAAGCTGAACGAGTACAGCGTGGACGGCACATCGCACGCGCAGCCGGGGTAAGTGTTGTCCCGCCAGGTACCGCCGGGCTCGGTCCCGCGGTCCAGGATGAGGAAGTCGCGGCGGCCCGCGCGGCGCAGCATCGCGCCGGCGCAGACGCCCGCGAAGCCGGCTCCGAGGACGAGCACGTCGGTGGTCTGGGGCGTCATCGCTGCGGAATGATACATCGTTCCGCGTCCGAACGGGGTTCACCACACGGCCGCCCCGCCGAACTACCTTTGCCTCCGCAGTTACCCGTACGACGTACGCATCATGACCGCGAGGAGCCCAATGTCCTTCCGCCGTTCCGTCATCCCCCTGGCGCTCACCGGCGCCGCCGCCCTGGGCGCAGCGGCCCCCGCGAACGCGGCCTTCGCCCCCCTCGGCGGCACTGCGGCCATCCAGATCGGCCCGCTCTCCCAGCCGGATCAGCTCTTCATGCCGATCTCCCCGGGCCCCGGCCTCGGTGATGTCGACGGCGACGGTCGCGACGACGTCGCGCTCGTCCGCCAAGGCAGCGAGGAGGAGGGTGCGCCCGCGACCAAGGTGGTCTTCGGGCGGAGCCCGGTGACGAACGTGGACGTCACGACGGCCGACCCGCGCGTGCGGACCTATCCGAACACGACGATCGAAGCGGCCGGCGACGTCAACGGCGACGGGACCGACGACGTTCTCGTCACCCTGATCGCCCAGCCGAACATCATCCACGCGGTCGTCTTCGGCGGCCCTGGGATCGCCGACCTCCGGGTGGATCAGCTCGCGAGTCGCGGCTTCCGCCTCGACGGCGCCGGGTATGTCAATGCCGCCGGCGACCTCAACGGTGACGGTCGCGACGACCTGTTCGTCCTGCGCCCCAGCGATACCGCGATCGGCGCGGCCACCATCGTGTTCGGCAAGACGTCGACCGCACCCGTCAACACGGCCGCCCCGGGCGCCGGCGGGGTGCTGCTGAGCTCGAGCATCGACAGCAGCCCGAACGACGCGGTGCTCCCCGCGCGCGGCGACGTCAACGGCGACGGGATCGACGACCTCTCGTTCCAGAACCGCGAAGACGGCGCCGTCGTCCACTTCGGCCGGCGCACCTGGCCGCGCTCGCTGGACATGGACGTGCCCGGCAGCAACGGGTTCGTCATCGACGGGACGTACGCCGTGCTCCCGAGCACGCTGGACTTCACCGGCGATCACCGCGCCGACCTCCTCGTGTTCATCAGTGGCACCACGGCGGTGCTCCCCGGGCGGTCGGCGACCACGCGGCTCGACGCTCCGGCGAACGCGATCCTCGTCGGCGGCTTCGGCTTCAACTCACCCGGCGTCCCCGACGTGGCACCGGCCGGCGATCTGAACCGCGACGGCCGCGACGACCTGGTCGCCGTGCGCGACGAGGACACCCGGGTGATCCCCGGACGCGCGACCGGGCCTGCCGTCGTCGGCGACCAGGTCCCTGGCGTGTTCGCGTCGATCCTCTGGCCGGTCGGCGACGTCGACGGCGACAGCCGGCCCGACCTCATCGCTCCCGTCTACCCGTACGTGTTCCCGGGCACCGATCTCAGCATCCGCCCACGTCACACGCTCATCACGCACGGCCGGGACGTGCTGACGCCGACCATCAGCGCGCTGCCCTGGCGCGAGCTCGGTCTGTCGCCTTCGGCCTTTCGCGCGGGCGAGACCACGCAGCTGCTCGCGTCCTTCAGCGAACCGGGCACCCTCGAGATCACGACGCGCAAGGCGAACGGTCAGCTGATCGGCACCTTCCGGGTTCCGTTCACCACCGGGTCGCGGTGGCTCACCTGGGACGGCAAGATCAACGGCCGCGCACTGGCGCCCGGCGACTACCGCGCGACGGGCAGCCTCGTCGATCCCGCCGGCAACCGCAGCGAGGCGAAGTCGCTGACATTCACGATCCTGCCGTAGCCGCCCGCGCTCCATCGCGAACGCTCACACGGATGCGCACACGCACCGATGGGACACTGCACTGCATGAACCGATCAACCATCACACTCCCCCTCGCGCTCACCGCCACGTTCCTGCTGGCCGGCAGCGCCGACGCCGCCACCAAGAACGGCATCACCCCCGTTTCACCGAAGGCCGGCAAGAGCGTCCCAGCCGGTGAAAGTCCGACGTTCAAGGCGAAGGTCAAGGGTCCGGGCACCGTCTGGTTCCACGTCTGTGACAGCGCCAAGAAGGACAAGGACGGCCTGATCTGCCACGAAGCCAGCATCGGCCAGGGCAAGAAGTCCGGCGGCACGTACAAGTACACGCCCGAGCTCTTCGACTTCCCGGAGTTCTGGCTGAACAACCCGGGCACGTACTACTGGCAGGCGCACCGCATCAACTGCACCGTCGGCTCGAGCGACTGCCGCAAGGAAGGGCCGGTCGTGAAGTTCAAGGTCGCGTAGACCGAGGCGACCCAACGGGTCGTGAACCAGATTCACGACCGAGGGGCCACGGCGGCATAGCCTGCCGCCGTCCCCTCGCTCGTGGAGCTGCCACATGCTCGTCCGCCGTGTCCTGATCCTCGCATCGGCCGCGCTCGCCATCGCCGCGACACCCGCCTCCGCCGAGCTGCGCGGCGCAACCGGGATCACGTATCCGCCGTCGACGCCTGAGAGCGTCGGGGTGATCGACTACACGCAGGGGCTCGGCGACGTCGACGCGAACGGGTACGGGGACATCGGGCTCCTCGCGCCGTTCACCCCCACGGACGGGCCGTACTTCCCCGACAGCTTCGCGATCTTCGGGCAGAGCGCCCAGACGAACGTCGACCTCGCGACGCCGCCGGCACGCGTTAAGCGCCTGCCGACCACGATGATCCGCAAGGCCGGTGACGTCAACGGCGACGGCAAGGACGACGTGATCGTCTCCGTCGGACCGACCGTCAACGGGCAGATCGTGGTCTACACCGCCGTGGTGTTCGGCGGCCCCGGAGTCGCGGACGTCCGGCTCGACCGTCTGGGCAACCGGGGCTTCCAGATCCTGTCGACCGACTTCTGGCAGGCCGCGGGTGACATCAACGGCGACGGCAAGGACGACCTCGTCAGCGTGCAGGTTGATCCGAACCCGACTCCCGAGGTCTGGGAGGACGTCTCCGGAGCGACGGTCATCTACGGCAAGTCCACGGCCACGCCGGTCAACCCGGCGAACTTGGGCGCCGGAGGCGTGCGCTTCAGCTCGAGCGTGAAGGCGACCGTGGAGGAGAAGTCCATCGCCTCGGGCGACCTGAACGGCGACGGCAAGGGCGACCTCGCCCTCCAGGTCGGCTTCGACCGCAGCGTCGTGGTCTTCGGCTCGTCGGCCCCGACCCCCGTCGACCTCGACCAGATCGGCGCGCGCGGCTACGCGATCTCGTCCACGTCGGGCCTGCAGAGCGACACGCTCGACTTCACCGGGGACGGACGCGCCGATCTCATCGCGACCACGTTCGGGCGCACCGCGGTCGTTCCCGGCCAGAGCACCACGAGCCCGGTGACCGCCGACTGGACCGCAAGCGGCAGCCCGGCGATCGAGCTGTCGGACGCCGCCAGCCTGACGAGCAGTGCGCGGTATCCGAGCGCGGTCCCCGCCGGCGACCTGAACAACGACGGCCGGGACGACGTCGTCATCACCCGCGGCGGCGCGTTGCACGTCGTCTCCGGACGCTCCGCGCCCGGGCAGGCCTTCGCCGGCGCGCAGGTCCCCGGCGTCTTCGGCAGCGTCCTCTATCCCGCCGGTGACGTGGACGGCGACCACCGCGCGGATCTGCTGGCCGTCAACCTCGGGCTGATGCTCCCCGCGCAGCCGGGCACCCGCGGCCGCATGACCGTCGTCACGCACGGGCGGGACATCCTCGCCCCTGCCTGGTCCTGGCAGGAGCCCTCGATCTTGCCGTCGTCGTTCAAGGTCGGCCAGACCGCCGAGGTGATGGCGACCCTCACCGAGCCCGCGACCCTCGAACTGCTCGTGCGGCGCTCGAACGGCACGACCGTCGGCACCCTGAAGGTCCCGGTGACGTCGCAGGCCCTCCAGTTCGACTGGGACGGACGGGTCAACGGCAAGGCGCTGCCCGTCGGCGGCTACACGACGACCGTGACCCCGGTCGACGCCGCAGGCAACCGCGGGACGAGCAAGGTCGTCTCGTTCACGATCCTGCCGTAGCGGCTAGTTCGTGTGCTTGACGGTGATCACGTCACCGTCGGCCATCACGTAGTCCCGGCCCTCGATCCGGAGCGTTCCGCGATCGCGGGCCTGGGAGTACCCGCCGGCATCCAGCAGCTCGTCCCACGGCACGACCTCGGCCTTGACGAACCCTCGCTGGATGTCGCCGTGGATCTCGCCGGCGGCGTGCCAGACGGTGAGCCCGCGCTTGAGGTGCCACGACTGCGCGCGCACGCCTGAGCCGACCGTGAAGAACGTGTTCAGCTCGAGCAGGTCGAACGCACCGCGGACGATCCGCACCAGGCCGGACTCCTCCACGCCGAGCTCCTCGCGCATGACCGCGGCCTCGTCGTCGTCGAGCTCGGACAGCTCCGCCTCGATGCGGGAGCTGATGGCGACCGCCTTCGCCTCGTTCGCCTCGGCGTGCTGCGCGACCGCGGCGGGGACGACGCTGTCGCCCTCGTCGACGTTCGCCACGAACAGGACCGGCTTGGCGGTGAGCGGCTGCACGGTCTGGCCGCGGTCGACGTCCTCGGGCATCGGGCTGATGCGCGCGGGCTTGCCCT
Source organism: Solirubrobacteraceae bacterium (assembly GCA_016462625.1). The sequence continues at coordinate 130,858 of JAEMSV010000002.1, forward strand.
CGTGGTAGCCGGCGATGAGCTGCTCGAGCCACGCCTGTTCGGCGATCGCGGCCTTGTCGCCGCCGCGCGCGGTGCGGACCACGCGCTCCAGCCGCTTCTCGGCCTGCTCCAGGTCGGCGTAGATCAGCTCGGTCTCGATCGTCTCGATGTCCGAGATCGGGTCGACCTTGCCCTCGGGGTGGATGACGTTGTCGTCCTGATGGCAGCGGACGACGTGGACGATCGCGTCGGTCTCGCGGATGTTCGAGAGGAACTGGTTGCCCAGGCCCTCGCCCTTGTGGGCGCCGGCGACCAGCCCCGCGATGTCGTGGAAGTCGATCGTGTCGGCGACGATCTCGCTCGCGCCGATCGTCTCGGCGAGCTGGTCGAGGCGCTCGTCGTGGACCGGCACCACCGCCACGTTCGGCTCGATGGTCGTGAACGGGTAGTTCGCCGCCTCCGCGCCCGCCTTGGTGAGCGCGTTGAACAGCGAGGACTTCCCCGCGTTGGGCATGCCGACGATCCCGATCTTCACGGCGCAGCACCTTAGTGGTCACGCGATCCATGGGGGCGTGCCCCGCGGCGCCTCCTCTCCCGGGACGAACACCGAGGCGCCGCCGTTTCCCGCGACGAGCGCGACCGCGTCGCGTTCGGCGAGCACCTGCCGCTCGATCGCGGCCGGGATCGCCAGCGTGTCACCGGGACCAAGCGTGATCTCGCCCAGCCGGGTCTGGACCCGCAGGGCGCCCTCGAGCACCGTCCAGATCTGCTCGGTATCGAAGACGTGCAGCGGGCCGCGCTGGCCGGCGGTCATCGCGACACGCCAGAGGCTCAGCTCCTCGGTCGGCCCGAGGGTGGGCGATGCGAGCGTCGTCATCACCGCGTTCGGCGTCTCGGTGGAACGAGCGTCGGCGTGACGGACGGGGGTGAGCTGCGACATGACGGCTCCTCTCATTAGACATCCTGGTTGTCTATATCGTACACCAGGTTGTCTACCGTCTCTCGCATGCGCCCCGACTTCGACCTTCCGCTTCTGCTCCTCGGGGCGTTCCGCACGCTCATCGATGAGCTGCACGACGAGCTCGCCAAGGCCGGCCACCCGGACGCGCGGCCGGCCCACGGTTTCGCGCTGCAGGCGATCGGACCGGAGGGCGCGAGCGTCAGCGAAGTCGCACGGCGGCTCGGCGTGAGCAAGCAGGCGGCAGCGAAGACGGTCGCCGGGCTCGTCGACCTGGGCTACGCCTCACGAGCGCCCGACCCGCGCGATGCGCGGGCGAGCCTGGTGTGCCGCACCGATCGCGGCGAGGACCTGCTCGCCCGCAGCGCAGCATCGTTCACGCGCCAGCACGACGCCCTCACCAAGCGCCTGGGCGCACAGAGGGTCGCCGCGCTCGAGGACGACCTCGAGGCCATCGCGGGCGATGCGCGCATGGCGCGCCTCACCGACACCGCTGGGTGGCTTGCCTAGGCGATGTCACGCGACTCGCGCGATCGCGGTCCCGAGGACCGCGCCCGCCGCGATGTCGGACGGGTAGTGCACGCCGAGGTAGACCCGCGAAAGCGCCATCGCGGTCGCGCCGGCGTAGAGCGGCGGCGTGGGCAGGAGACCCGAGAACGCCGCCGCCGCGGCGAACGACGAGGACGCGTGGGCGCTGGGGAACGACAGGCCAGTGGGCGTCGCCATCAGGTGGGGCAGGTCCGCCACCGCCGGGCGCTGGCGCCCGATCGCTGCCTTGATCGCGATGTTCGCGAGGTAGGTCGTGACGACCGCGGCGGTCGCGCGGGTCCACGGACCGCGGCGCCGCCGGTCCAGCGCGATCCCGGCGGCCCCGATCGCGAGCCAGACCATCGCGTGCTCGCCCGTCGCCGAGAAACGCCGTACCGGCTCGACGAGGGCTTCGACGTGCAGGTCGCGGCGGATCAGGTGGTAGAGCCGCAGGTCGGCGGCCGCAACGCGGCGGCCGACGGGCCCGGAGCGCAGCTTCGCGCGCATCGCCGCGCGGCTTCCGGGAGTCGGGGACACCGGGGGGACGGTATCGACGGAACGAAAGCCCCGCTCAGCGGGGGTTTCGTTCCCATCCGGGTGTCGAAGCGCACCAGAACCGGGAACATGGCGGCGATGCGCCTCGTTCTCGTGCATAACCCCGGGTCGGGCCGCGGCAGCGACGCCGACGAGCTGGCCGACGCCCTGCGCGACGCCGGAGCGACGGAGATCACCGCCCGCGCCATCGACGCGCTGGACGAAGGCCCGCCGCCGGAGGGCACGGACCGCGTGGTCGTCGCCGGCGGCGACGGATCGATCGCCCCCGCCGCCGTCTGGGCCGCGAACGCGAACCTCCCCTTCGCCGTCATCCCCTCCGGAACGGCCAACGACTTCGCCCGCGCGCTGGACCTCCCCGAGGACCGCGCGGAGGCCGCCGCGCTCGCGGCCGACCCGGACGCGAAGATCCGCCCGCTCGAGCTCGGCCGCATCGAGGGCCGCCCGTTCGTCAACGCGGCCAACGCCGGGCTCGCCACCCACGCGGCGCACTACGCCAAGCCGCTGAAGTCGAAGCTCGGCCCGCTCGCCTACGCCGTCGGCGCGCTGCGGGCCGGCGCCAGCGAGCATCCGATCCCCGTGACCGTGCGGGTCGGCGACGACGAGCGCTTCCGCGGAGACGCCTGGCAGGTCATCGTCTCGGCGACCGGTGCGTTCGGCGGGGGCTCCAGCATCGGCCCGGCCACACCGGACGACGGCGTGCTCGACGTCACCGTCATCACCGCCGGCCCGCGACCGGGCCTGGTGCGCCGCGCGTTCGGCCTGCGCCGTGGGACCCTGCACGCGCAGGACGGCGTCGTCCACCTGACCGAGCACGACATCTCGGTCGCCCTGCCCGCGGGCGAGGGCTGGAACGTCGACGGCGAGCTGTGCGAAAACGTCGGGAGCGCGGCGTTCACCGTCGAGCACCACGCGATCCGCGCGGTGGTGCCATCGTGATCCGTGCCCGCCACGCCTGGCCCGCGGCGGTCGCCGCCACCGCCGCCGCGTGGTATGCCAGCGACTCGCTGCGCCACCGGCGCGACCAGGGCGACGGCTACGAGCTGCACCCCGGCCAGCCACGGGTCGGCGACCCCGAGTTCCTCTATGCCGCCGAGGCGCTGACCGCCGCGCCGATCAGCCTCGGCAACGAGATCGACCTGCTGATCAACGGGGACGAGATCTTCCCGGCGTTCCTGGAGACCATCCGCGGAGCCGAGCAGACGCTGAACCTCCTGACCTACGTCTACTGGCGCGGCGACATCGCCGACGAGGTCGCGGGGGCGCTCTGCGAGAAGGCGAAGGAGGGCGTGGAGGTCAACGTCCTGCTCGACGCGCTCGGCGCCGCGAAGATGAACTCGGGGCTCGTCGACGACATGCGCGACGCCGGCGTGACCGTCGCGCACTTCCGCCCGCCGCGGCCGTACGCCATCAAGCGCATCAACAACCGCACGCACCGCAAGCTCCTGATCGCCGACGGGCGGATCGGCCTGACCGGTGGCGTCGGGATCGCCGAGGAGTGGACCGGCAACGCCGACTCCCCCGAGCATTGGCGCGACACGCACGTGCGCGTGCGCGGCCCGGTCGTGCGCGGCCTGCAGGGCGCGTTCGCCGAGAACTGGCTCGAGGCCACGGGCGACGTCCTGGTCGGCGACGGGCATCTGCCGCACCTCGATCCCATCGACGACGGCGGGCCGATGCAGGTCGTCCGGTCCAGCGCGGGCGTCGGGGACTCCAACGCCGAGGCGCTGTTCTTCCTCGCGATCGCGTGCGCGCAGGAGCGGCTCGACCTCACCGCGGCCTACTTCGCGCCGCGTCCCGCCTTCGTCCAGGCGCTGTGCGACGCCGCGTCGCGGGACGTCGAGGTCCGCGTGCTGGTCCCGGGCGAGCACATCGACAAGGAGGTCGTGCGGGTCGCCGGCCGCTCGGTCTACGAGGAGCTGCTCGACTGCGGCGTGCAGGTCTTCGAGTACTGCCCGACCATGCTGCACGCCAAGTCGCTGGCGATCGACGGGCAGTGGGCGGCCGTCGGCTCGGTGAACTTCGACAACCGCTCGTTCGCGCTCAACGACGAGGCGACGCTCTGCGTCCAGTCCGAGGCGTTCGCCTCAGAGCTGGACGCGCAGTTCGCCTCAGACCTCGAGGTCTCCGAGGCGATCGACCCGGACCGCTGGAGCGGGCGCGGGCCCGGTCATCGCGTCCGTGAAGCCGCGGCGCGCTTGGCGCGCCGCGAGCTCTAGTTGAAGCCGATCCGCGGCTCGTCCTTGTCGGTCTTGACGTAGACGACCTGCGACAGGTTCAGCCGCAGGGTCCCGTCCTCGACCGGCAGGTTGTGCCAGCCACCGCCGTCGAGCGCCGCGATGAGGTCATCCAGCGCGCTCTGCTCGAGCTTCGCCGTCACGGGCGTCGTGAACTGCACGCCGATGGTCACGCTCTGCTTGGCCATGTCAGTGATCTTTCGCGGGCTCGACCAGCTCCGTGAGGACGCCGCCGGTCGATCGGGGGTTCAGAAACGCGACGCGCGAATTGCGGATGCCCTCGCGGGCCTCGCGGTCGATGAGCTTCATGCCGAGCTCCTTGATGCGGGCGAGCTCGGCGTCGATGTCGTCGACCTGGTAGGCGACGTGGTGCATCCCCGGCCCGTTCTTCGCGAGGAACTTCGCGACGGTGCCCTCGCCCGGGACGACCGGCGCGATCAGCTCGATGTGGTTCTCACCCACGTCGAACAGCGCGGCGTCGACGCCCTGTGAGGGGACGGTCTGGCGGTAGACCTCGCCAAGGTTGAATTCGCGCTCGTACAGCGCGAGCGACTCGTCGATGTTCTCGACGGCGATTCCGACATGATCGATCCTGGTGAACACGCGGCGCAGTCTACGCGCCGGGACTCTCGTCTTCTTCCATCGCGGTGACGAGCGGCGTGCCGGTCAGCCGCGGACGATCCGTGACGGGCGCGGTGCCCTTCATGATCGCGTCGATCTGCGGGCGCTCGAGGACCTCGTGGGTCAGCAGCTGCTGCGCGAGCTCCTCGAGCTTGTCGCGGTGCTCGGTGATGAGGCGCTCGGCCATCGCCTGCGCCTCGTACGCGAGCTCGCGCTGCTCCTCGTCGCGGATGCGCCGCGTCGTGTCGCTGGCGAGATGGTTCTCCTGGAGCGCGCGCTGCGCGGAATCGGCTGTGCCCATCGCGTACTCGTGGACCATCGCGTAGGTCAGCTCGGAGACGCGGCGCAGGTCGTCGGACGCGCCGGTGGTGATCTTCCCGAAGACGACCTGCTCGGCGACGCGCCCGCCCAGGAGCATCGCCATGTGGTCGAGCAGCTCGTCGCGCGTCTTCAGGTAGCGGTCCTCCTCGGGGAGGTTCAGCACGAAGCCCAGGGCCTTGCCGCGCGGGACGATCGAGACCTTGTGGACCTTGTCGACGCTCGGCAGCATTTCGCCGCAGAGCGCATGGCCGGCCTCGTGGTAGGCGACGACGCTCTTCTCGCTGGGCTGCAGCACCCGCTTGGACTGCACGCCGGCGATGACCCGCTCGAGGGCCAGGTCGAAGTCCGCCTGCGTGATCGCGACGCCGTCGCGGCGGGCGCAGAAGATCGCGGCCTCGTTGCAGAGGTTGGCCAGATCGGCGCCGGTGAGGCCGCTGGTCTGGGCGGCGATCGTCTGCAGGTCGACCTCGTGGATCGGCTTCCCGGTCGTGTGCACCCGCAGGATCTCCGCGCGGCCCGCGACGTCGGGGGGTGAGACGAAGACCTGGCGGTCGAAGCGGCCGGGGCGCAGCAGCGCCGGGTCGAGCTTGTCGAGCAGGTTCGAGGCGGCCATCACGACGACGTCCTCGGTCGCGGCGAAGCCGTCCATCTCGACGAGCAGCTGGTTGAGCGTCTGCTCGCGCTCGGAGTTCTCGCTGCCGTTGCCGCGCTTGCCGCCGACGGCGTCGAGCTCGTCGATGAAGATGATCGCCGGCGAGTGCTTGCGCGCCTCGGCGAACAGGCGCCGGATGCGGGCCGCGCCGAGGCCGGCGAACATCTCGACGAACGAGGCGGCGGACTGGCTGAAGAAGTGCGCGCCCGACTCGTGGGCGACGGCCTTGGCGAGGAGTGTCTTGCCGGTGCCGGGAGGACCGTGGAGCAGCACGCCCTTGGGCATGTTCGCCCCGTAGCGGCGGAACTTCTTCGGGTCGCGCAGGAACTGCACGACCTCCATGAGCTCGTCCTTGGCATCGTCGGCGCCCGCGATCTGCTCCCACGCCACCGAGGAGCGCGCAGCCGGCTTGAGCGTCTGCGGCTTGGTCTTCGGCATGAGCTTTAGCGAGCGCCACAGCAGCCCGACGATGGCGAACATGAAGAGCAGGCCCAGCACGCCGGACCATTCCGTACCGAAATCCCGGATGCGCGTGAACACGCTCGGGCTCGAGTCGGGAGCTGCCACGGCCTTGCTCGCGACGGCGAGGAAGGTCGGGCCGAACTTCCCTGGGACGTCAACCGGCATGGTCGACGTCGGCACCGCGTCGAACGTCAACGTGCCGCCGCTGCGCTCCCAGACGGGTTTGCTCAGCCTGAAGGTGAGCATGGTCTTGTCGCCGGTGAACGCGCCGATGGGTGGCTGCGCCTCGAACTGACGCGCGGACCAGCTGTCGACGAACGTCGACACCGACTCGGCACGCCTGCTCAGACTCGGCGGGGTGCCGAAGATGGTCGTCACGACCGGGCTGACACTGGTCAGCGTCAGGCGATACCGGCCTGTCGCGACCGTCTCGAGCTCCGAGCCCCGCGACGAGAGGGTGAAGCTCATCACCTGCTGCTGTTGCTGCGCGGATGCGGCCCCCGGCAGCACAAGCGCCATCGCGATGACGACGAACAGGGCAGGGCTCAGCCAGCGGCGCAGGGTCACACCACGGATATCGGCAGGCCAACCGTCGACATGAGCGGCTGCGCGCCCACAGGCGAGCAAGACCGAATGATCGATTAGGTTCGGGCAATGGCCGACGAGAAGCTGCTAGGCGACCTCCCTCGCAGCCAGGCCGACCGCGAGGCCGAGCTGCGCGCCCTGGGCTTCGTCCGCGAGGGGCCGACCCGGTGGCTCGATCCGGGGCTCCTGATCCGCTCCGGCATCCAGTCCGTCGTGTCCTCGGCGTTCGGGCGGTTCGCCGACCGGCGGGAGATGCAGGCGAAGGTCGACCAGCCCGTCTACGAGGCGCACACCGACCGCGACGAGATGTGGCTCGACTTCCTCGCCGACACCGGCGACGGCTTCCCGGCCACGATGACGATGGCCTGGCTGCTGGCCCAGGAGGAGCTGGAGATCGAGGGCGAGCGCCTCCCGCGCGCGGACATGCTCCTGCTCGGCGGCGACCTCGTGTACCCCGCGGCCGATCGCGAGGCGTACGAGAACCGGTTCGTGGGCCCGTTCGCCGGCGCGCTGCCGGAGCTCGTCGAGAACGCACCGCGCATGTTCGCCATCCCCGGAAACCACGACTGGTACGACGGGCTCGTCGCGTTCACCCGGCGGTTCTGCCAGCAGC